>DASULA010000346.1:0-8672 GCA_036278435.1 Mycobacteriales bacterium
CTCGTGCCCGCTGCCCTCCACCGTCACGGCCAGCAGGTCGTGCACCTCGGCGAGTCTTTCGACCGCGTGGGCGAGCGCAGCGTGGATCTCCTCGGCCTGGTCGAGCGCCTGCCCGATCGAAACCTTGACTTCGGCAACGCTGGTCAAGGGTGCCTCCGTGAGCGTCCGGTCGGGGATTCCATCATGCCAGAGCCGGCACGGGTTGTAACAGAGTCAATCCGTACGGTTACCGAATCGGTTCAGTCGCCGGCTGACCCGAGCAGGCCGAGTACGGCGTCGGCGACCGCGACCGGGTCGGCGGCCGGGGAGAGGTGGTGGGCGTCCAGCGAGGCGGTGCGCCAGCCGCGGGACCGGGCGTCGGCCAGGAAGTCGTCGTAGGCCGGTGCGAGGCGAAGGTATCCGCACGGCGCGTCCGGCCAGCCGGGTATGTCGGGTGCCGGTTCGGCGAACATCCCCAACGGCAGGCGCTCCAGTTCCGATTGGACCGCCCGACGGACCGCCGGGTCGGGCAGTTCGACGGTCATGTCCTCCTCGGGAAACCACTCGTTCCAGGGCGGCAACCATCCGCCGACGGCCATCGACTCCAGATGGGCCACCAGCGACTCCGGCGCCACGTCCCACCAGGACCGGCCCGGTCGCGGGGGTGCCGCGTCCAGGAACAGGTATGCCCGAGCCCCGCCCAGCGCGGCTCCGATCGCCGGGCACAGCGGGCCGGCCCCGCTGTGCGCGACCAGCACGAACGGGCCGCCGTCCCCGGCCGCGTCCACCGCGGCCCGTACCGCGCGCACCTGCGGACCGACCCAGCCCGGCCCGCCGGTGAGCGTGCCCAGCAGCGACGGCAGGATCACCCGGTGCCCGCGGGAGCGCAGTTCGGCGGCCAGCGGCGCGCAGGTGGCCGGGCCGACCAGTGGGCTGTGCACCAGCACGAAGGCCGTCACGGTGCCGGGACCAGCAGGCCGCTGGTGAGCTCGGCCGACGACCGGTGGCCGGACAGCGCCAGGGTCAGTTCCAGCTCGGCGAGCAGGCAGCGCAGCACGTGGATGACGCCGTCGGCGCCGGCCAGGCCCAGCCCGTACACGTAGGGCCGACCCACCAGCACCGCCCGGGCGCCCAGCGCCAGCGCCTTGACCACGTCGGCTCCGGTCCGCACGCCGGAGTCGAACAGCACCGGCAGCCCGCCGGCGGCGGCCACCACCGCGGGCAGGCAGTCCAGCGCGGCGGCCGCGCCGTCCACCTGCCGGCCGCCGTGGTTGGACACCACGATGCCGGCCACCCCGGCGTCCACCGCGGCCCGGGCGTCGTCGGGATGGCAGATCCCCTTGAGCAGCACGGGCAGCTCGGTCTGGCCGGCCAGCCAGGCCAGGTCGTCCCAGGTCAGCGCCGGATCGCCGAACATGCCTGTCCAGTGCAGCACGGCGGCCTGGACGTCCCGCTCCGGTGGCACGGCCAGCCCGGCCCGGAACGCCGGGTCGGAGAAGTAGTTGGCCAGCCCCTCGGCGGTCAGGAACGGCAGGTACGCCTCGTCCAGGTCGCGGGGCCGCCAGCCCAACGTCCAGGTGTCCACCGTGACCACGATCGCGGTGTATCCGGCGGCCTCGGCCCGGCGGACCAGGCTGGCGGCCACCGAGCGGTCGGCCGGCCAGTACAACTGGTACCAGCGCGGGGCGTCGCCCGCCTCGGCCGCGACGTCCTCCAGTGGGGTGGACGCGGCGGTGGACAGCACCATCGGAACCCCGGTGGCCGCGGCCGCCCGAGCCACCGCGCGCTCGGCGTCGGGGTGCACGATGCCCAGCACGCCGACCGGGGCGAGCAGCACCGGCGCCGGCATGGCGGTCCCGCAGACCGTCGTGGACAGGTCCCGTTCGGTGATCCCGCGCAGCATCCGGGGCACGATCCGCCAGCGTTCGAACGCCTCCCGGTTCGCCCGCACGGTCTGCTCGGCGCCGGCACCGCCGGCCACGTAGCCGGCCGCCCGCGGGGACATTCGCGCCAGCGCGGCCGCCTCCACCCCGGCGCCGGTCATCGGCAGTTCGGGCGCCGTGCCGGCCAGGCCGCGCAGGTAGAGCTCGAACTGGAAGTCTCCGAACGACACCGCACCTCCCGCAGAACCCGGCCGTACCGGCACAATTCTCGCACCGTGTGTCCCCGCAGGTTAGCGACCGTTCACCGATTTCGAGGGCGGTTTCCGGCACGGACCCCGGGTGCGGCGATACTGCCGCACATGGAGATGAGCGTCGAGGAGTTCGCGAACCTGGGCGATCACCGGTTTCCCGGGCTGATCGGCTTCCGGGTGACGGCCAGCGGGCCGGGCCGGCTGGTGGCCCGGCTGGACATCCGGCCGGAGTTGCTGGCCCCCAACGGCTACCTGCACGCCGCCACTGTGGTCGGATTGGCCGACACCGCGTGCGGCTACGGTTGCCGGCCGCTGCTCCCGGCCGGTGCCACCGGGTTCACCACGGTCGAGTTGAAGGCGAACTTCGTCGGCACCGCCCTGTCCGGCACGCTGGAGTCGGTGGCCGAGGCGGTGCATGCCGGGCGCACCACCCAGGTGTGGGATGCGACGGTCCGGCACGTCGAGTCGGACCGCACCATCGCGGTGTTCCGCTGCACCCAACTGGTGCTGTGGCCGAAAAACACCGACGGCCGGAGCTGAAGGGTGCGGCCCGGGCGGGGAGGGGTCCGCCCGGGCCGCGGCAATGTGGCTCTGCCGTTCGGTTAGCTGTCTGTTCGGTTACCGGAGTGCTCGGTCGCCACCGGGTCAGCCGATCGTGTAGGAGTACGGGATCGCGCTCAGCTCGTCACCGCTGGCGGTGGCTCCGCTGAAGTCGTCCACGTAGAGCACTGCCCGCACCACCGTTCCCGGAGTTCCCTGCGGAGTGATCGTTACCTGAATGGTGCCCGTCTGTCCAGGCTCCAGTGTCAACGGATTGGTATCGGCTGCCGCCGGCCGCACACTGGCCAGCCACGGGTCGCCGACCGACGAGGTCACGGCCGGGTCGAACCGCTGGGTGCGAGCCCGTGCGGTCAGCTTCACCGTGCCGGTCGGGGCCGGCTGGGTGAACGGTCCGACCTGCCCGGGCTGCCCGAACCACAGGCCCGGGGCCAGCTCGTCGGCGGTCACCCGTACCGATGCGCTGTCACCCTGGGTCGGCCCGTACACCTCGGGTTCCCCGGTGTTCTGGAACACGTCGAGATCGATCGGTATCGACGCCGAGGCGAACACCGACAGGCCGCTGGTCTCGGTCGGCACCAGCCAGGCCGGGTTGGGTCCGTCGTTGGGAATCGGCACCCGGGCCGGGTTCACCGGCGCCAGCCGCAGGTTGCCCAGCTTGGCCAGCCGACCGTCCACGACGTAACCCTCCGGGGCCACGCCGGTGTTGCGGACCCGCACCGACACGGTGGCCGGCTGCCCGGCCGGCAGCACCGTGTCCGCCCCGGCCGGCAGGCCGGTGGCCCGCACCGACGCCCCGTCCAGCCGGCTGATCCCGGTGAACGGCTGGCTCACCAGGTTGCCGCTGACCGGGTTGGTCACGTCCAGCAGGAACGTCCACCGCCCGGCCGCCGGATCCCGCCGCACCACCTGGAGGTCCGGGGTGAACCGCTCGGTGCCGTCACGCTGGACCACCACGTTGCTGGCCGCGGACAACAACTCGCCGTCCGGGGCGAGCAGGTAGCCGAACACGGTCTGGTTCGGGTCGGTCAGCCGGACGCCCAGGTCCAGGTCGCGGTGGCCGGCCGGCACGTCCAGTTGGTAGGTGGCCGACTGCGCCGGTGCGCCGCCGCGCCCGTTGCCGCCGGCGATGGTGCCGTGGAACCGGGTCCTGGTCGCCGCCACCGGCACCAGTCCGCGCACGGTCAGCGGCACCGACACCCGCTGGCGCAGCGGCGTGGTCAGTTCCACCGCCGCGGAGGTGTCACCGGGCTGGGACGGGACGGTCACCCGCACCCCGAACGACCCGCTCGCCCCGGGGGCCAGCCGCAGCGTGGACGGGCTGACCCGACCGAACGGCTGGTAGGCCAGGGAGCGAGCCTCGAACGACACCGTGCCGGTGAAACCGCTGGCCCCGGCCAGGCAGAAGAACACCGCGGTCCACCGACCGGCCGCCGGCGCCCGCACGGCCACGTGCCCGAAGTTGCCGCTGCCCTGCGGCAGGCTGAAGGCCTGGTAGGTGCCGTTCGGATCGACCAGTGCCAGCCGCATCGGCGACTGGGACGCGTTCCCCGGCCAGGCCAGCGAGGCCACCAGCCGGTCCGCGCCCGCCGGCACCCGGAATTTCCGGGTGGCGACCGCGCGGACGCTGCCGAAGCCGTCGACGAACGTCCGCGCTGGGTTGCCGCCGTCGAACGCGAACGCGTCGTGGACGTCCGACACGGTCCTGGTCAGGGACCGCGGCGCGGCCGAGACGGTCTGGGTGATCGCGCCGTCGTTGCTGACCCGCACCCGGACGGTGTGGGTGCTGCCGGGCTGGCCGGTCACGCTGGACTGGGTCGGGGTGACCAGCAGGGCCGAGCCCTGCGGTGCCGGGGTGCCGTTCGCGTCCGGTACGGAGCGGGCGGCGCGCACCGCGTCCAGGGTGTTGAGCAGGCCGGCGCCCTGTTCGTCGGCCGGGTGGCCGAGGTCGGTCGCGGTGCTGGTCAGGATCTGCTTGACCAGCGCCGGGGTGGGCTTGGCGCCACCGTGGGTCTGCTGGTAGGACTGGATGACCAGCGCGGCCGCGCCCGCGGCCAGTGGGCTGGACTGGCTGGTGCCGCCGAAGTCCTGCACCGAGGCGGGGGTGCCGCGGAAGCTGGCGCAGCCGGTGAACAGGGTCAGGTTCGGGGTGCACAGGGCCCAGCCCAGGTCACCGGGGGCCACCAGGTCGACCACCCGACCTCTCTGGGTCACCCCGCCGGAGCTGAGCGCGGAGATGTTGTCGCTGGCGAAGTTCTTGGCGAACTGGATGCCGCCGGTCCTGGTCTGGAAGTAGGACTGGAACATGGTGGTCGCGCCGGCGCTGATCACGTCCGGGTTGGTGCTGGGCGAGCCGTTGGTGCCGCTGGTGCCGGCGTCGCCGCTGCTGGCCACCACGGTGACACCGGCGGCGACCGCGGCCGAGTCGGCCAGCGAGATCGGGTCGGTGCTCAGGTCCGGGAACGGGTTGGCCCCGAACGACTCGTTCAGCACGTCGACGTTCGCCACGGTCACGGCGTAGTCGATGGCCTGCACCAGGGCCGAGGTGGGCGCGTTGTTGGAGTGCCCGAAGCCCTTGAGGGCGACCAGGGTGGCGTCCGGGGCGACGCCCTGCACGCGGATCGTGCAGCCGACCGGCGAGCCGGCCGAGTAGTCGTTCAGGTCGTAGGTCTGGAGTCCCTGCGCGGCTATGGCGCTGGCGTCGCCGAACGCCTCGGCGCCGCTGGTCGGGGCGTCCAGGCCGTCGCCGCTGAAGTCCTGGTAGTCGGCGATGACCGGCGTGCCGTCCGGCCGGGTGAGGTCGGGGTTGCCGATGTCGATGCCATCGGCGATGAAGCCGACCTTGACACCCCTGCCGGTGGCCAGGTTGTGCGCCTGCGGGGTGCGCGGGTCGGCGAACGCGGTGTGGGTGAGGGCCAGCGCCTCCGGTTCCAGCAGCGGGGTGTCCGGGCTGGTCGGACAGGTGCCGGCCGGCAGGGCGGCCGGGGTGACACTGGACGTGCCCACGGCGTCCGGGCGCGACACGGTGGGCAGGTGCACCAGCCGGTCCGGCACGATCGCGGCGACGGACGGGTCGGCGGCCAGTTGGCCCACCTCGGCGGCCGGAACGGTGGCGGCGAATCCGTTCACCAGGCTGTAGGAGTGCAGGTTCTTCCCGCCGGACTGCCGGGCCCGGGCGAGCAGCGGCTTTTGGTCCGCGGCGTTGGCCCGCCGCCGTTCGGCCCGGTGGGCACCGCGGGCCGGCAGGTTGGTGTGCTGGTTTCTCAGTAGCACGATGACGTGCGTGTTGGCCGGACCCGCCGATGTGCTCGGCGCGGCCGTGGCGACCCCGGGTAGCAGACCCAGGGCTGTGCAGGCGCAGGCCGCCACGATCAGCGCGGTGCGGGAGTTGCCGGACAAGGACATGAGACGTTCCCCCCTAGCGGTAGCCAGGACAACCCGGCGGGGTCCGATTTGCCCCAGCGGACGGCCAGACAGTTGCATCCCGCCGCAAAGTGCAACAAGGAAAATAAAAGCAACGAAGACCCCAAATATCACCTAACGGGGTGTTGGATGGGTGCACCGACGCCCGCTCCGACGCCGGCGTTCCGGCACCGGGACGACCACGGTTCGCGCCCCTGTGCTGCCGGGCGGCCCTACGGTGGGGCCATGCACGCCATCACCCTTCCGACCTTCGGCGGTCCGGACGCACTGACCTGGGCCGAGGTGCCCGACCCCGAACCCGGGCCTGGTGAGGTGCTCGTCGACGTCGCGGCCACCGCGGTGAACCGGGCCGACGTGATGCAGCGACTCGGCCACTACCCGCCGCCGCCCGGCATCCCGCCCTACCCCGGTCTGGAGTGCTCCGGGCGGATCGCCGCGCTCGGTGAGGGCGTCACCGGCTGGCGGGTCGGCGACCAGGTGTGCGCGCTGCTCGGCGGCGGCGGGTACGCCGAGCGGGTCGCGGTGCCGGCCGGCCAGCTCCTGCCGGTTCCCGACGGGGTGTCGGTGGTCCAGGCGGCCGGGCTGCCCGAGGTGACCTGCACGGTGTGGTCGAACGTGTTCATGCTGGCCGGGCTGGCCGCCGGCGAGGCGTTCTGCGTGCACGGCGGCAGCAGCGGCATCGGCACCATCGCCATCCAACTGGCCGCCCGGCACGGCGCGCGGGTGTTCTGCACCGCTGGCACCGAGGCCAAACTGGCCCGCTGCAGGGACCTGGGCGCCGAACTGGCAATTAACTACCGGGACGACGACTTCGTCGCCCGCACCCGCGAGGCGACCGGCGGCCGGGGCGTCGGGGTGATCCTGGACAACATGGGTGCGGCCTACCTGGCCCGCAACATCGAGGCGCTGGCCGTCGACGGGCGGCTGATAGTGATCGGGTTCCAGGGCGGCCGGACCGCCGAGCTGGACCTGGGCACGCTGATGGCCCGGCGCGCCTCGGTCACGGTCACCTCGCTGCGGGCCCGGCCGACCGCGGACAAGGCGCGGATCGTGGCCGCGGTTCGCGAGTCGGTCTGGCCGATGATCGAGGCCGGTCAGGTACGCCCGGTGATCGACCGGGTGCTGCCGCTGCGTGCGGCCGCCGACGCCCACCGCGCGCTGGAGGCCAGCGAGCACGTCGGCAAGATCGTGCTGGCAACCTGACCGTGCCGCCCCGGCACCGGCAGCGCCGCGGTCGCGACCGTCGCGACCGAAGACCGGACCGGCCTAACGCAGCGCGGCCAGGGCGTCGAGCAGCCGGTCGACCTCGTGCACGGTGTTGTAGTGCACCAGCCCGACTCGCACCGCGCCGCCCAGTTCGGCCACCCCCAACGCCTCGAACAGTTCGTGCGCCGAATAGTCGCCGTCCCAGGCACAGATGCCGCGGCGGGCCAGTTCCTCGGTGACCGCGCGCGGTTTCATCCCGTCCACGGTGAACGACACGGTGGGGGTGCGCTGACTCGGTGCGCCGAGCACGGTAACCCTGGGCAGCCGGCGCATCCCCTCGACCAGCCGGGCCAGCACCTCCGCCTCGTAGGCCTCCAGCGCGTCCATGGAAGCCAGCACCCGGTCCCGGCGGCTGCCCTGTGCCCGGTCGTCCAGCGCGGACAGGTGATCCACCGCGGCCACCGCCCCGGCCAGCAGTTCCAGCGGGAGCGTGCCGACCTCGTAGCGTTCGACCGGGCTGGCCGGCGCCGGGTAGATCCGGTCCGGGTGGAACCGCTCCAGCAGCGCGGGCGCCGCCGCCACTGCGGCCAGGTGCGGGCCGCCCCACTTGTAGGCGCTGGTGGTGAAGAAGTCCGCGCCCATCGACCCGACGTCCACCGGCAGGTGCGGGGTGGCCTGGCAGCCGTCGACGTACACCAGCGCGCCCACGGTGTGCGCCCGCTCGGCGATCGCCGGCACGTCCGGGCGGGTGCCAACCGCGTTGCTGGCCGCGGTCACCGCCACCAGCTTGGTCCGTCGGGTGATGAGCTGGCCGTACTGCCACTCCGGCAGGTCGCAGGTCTCGATGTCGACCTCGGCCCACTTCACCACCGCGCCGGCCCGGCTGGCCGCCTGCACCCACGGGCGCACGTTCGCGTCGTGGTCGAGCCGGCTGACCACCACCTCGTCGCCGATCCGCCAGGACTTCGCCATGGCGTCGGCGATGGTGTAGGTGAGGGCGGTGGTGCTCGGGCCCAGCACGATGCCCTCGGCGACACCGCCGACCAGGTCGGCGACCGCCCGGCGAGCCGCGTCCACCAGGGCGTCGGCCCGGGCCGAGGACGGGAACGGCCCGTTGCGGTTGGAGATGGCCACCCGCAGGGCCGCGCCGACCGCCCGCGCCACGCTCTCCGGGATCAGCGTGCCGGCCGGGCCGTCGAGATGGATGTATCCGTCGCCCAGCGTGGGGAACAGCCCGCGGACGCGGGCGACGTCGAACGGCATGGCCAAACCCTACGGTCTACCGGTGCCGGCCAGTAGGGCGTCGGCGTTCCGATCCGGTCGCCGAACGGGGCTTCGGCCGGCCGGGGTGGCGGTCCCGGGGCGGAACTGC
>DASULA010000347.1:0-4060 GCA_036278435.1 Mycobacteriales bacterium
GGGGGCACCGGGCAACCGGCCGCCACCGACGGTGCACAGAACCCGGCCTACAGGCCGACTCGTCCGCCGCCAGGCGGTCGGCGGCTTTCGGTGCGCTGTTTGGCGACGATGACTCGCCAGATTTGGCACGGCTCGGGCCTGCCGGCGCCACCACCGTGCCCTCGGCTGACACCGCCGCCGGCAGCCGAACCACCCCTGATTTGTGGCACTTCGCCGCTACTGGCACGTGCTACTTCTTGGAGCGCGGCGTTCCATGCTTTTGGGGCGTGCTGTCACCAATGCCGTGGCGAGCTATGCTCTCGCGGTCATGTTCGGGATTCGGGGCAAGGGGTGGCGTGTGCCCGAGGTGGATTTCATGGTGGTGTGCGACTACGTCCGTGCCGACGCCGGAGGGATGCACATGATCGCAGCCGGGGTCGATCGGATCCAGCCCTCATCGGTGCCGTACGTGCAGAACCTCGGCGTGGCGACCCGCCTAGCTTTAACGCGAGCTGAGTGTGACGTACCGCACCACATTCGATTGATCTTTCAGGACCAGGACGGCAAGCGAATTCTGGATGTAACGGCCACGATCGCACCAAAGTATCCAGATGACCTGCCTGTGGGCTGGAGGGTCAAGGCAGGCGTTGCACTCAACGTTGGCGTTCCTCTCCCTGACTACGGTCTGTACGCGTTTGAGCTGCTGGTGGACGGCCAGAGTCGGAAGTCCATCGAGATGGTGGTCGCTCCGCCCCCACCTCCGGATCCGCAGGCATGAACCTGAAGTTGACCGATCACGCAGAGCGGCGGTTACGTCAGCGTGGCATCTCGAAGGATGACGTCATCTGCGCCCTACATCACCCGGCGGGAACGACGAGGCCGGGACAACCTGGCTCCAGGTGGGTCTACGGGTATGCGCTTGGAGGCCGCATACTGAAGGTGTGCATCGCGCTCGATGACCCGAGCCGTGTGATCACCGCGGTGTGGCCAAGCGACGAGGGGTGACAAGGATGTTGACCACCTACGATGCGGACGCTGATGCGCTGTACGTACAGTTCTCAGAGCACGCGGTCAGCCGGACGGACGAGGTAGGACCGGACGTCTTCATCGATGTGGACTCGGAAGGTGCGGCAGTCGGGGTCGAGGTCCTGCACCCTGCAAGGCCTTGGTCGACTCGCGAGATCCTCAACAGGTATCGGATCTCGGCCGAGGACCGTGCCCTGTTCGGGGCGATGTTCCCAGACACCGCCATCGAAGGGCACCCGGCGCCGTTCTCCCAGGTAGCTCAGTACGCAGAGGCCGTGTAGCGAGCGCCGGCCGGCCAGCCGCCCCGCTCTCCCGTCACCGGAGAGGGCGGGGCGGCTTCACGCTGTAGGGGACCAGGCGAGCCCTTCGCATCCATGATCATCGGTGTACCACCTCGGGCAGTTCCGTGGCTGTAGGATTGTTGGTCACGGTGGACGAGCCGGCCGGGCGGCCGCGTCGGCGCCCGGGGTACCCGGGTGCTGCCGAGGAAGGTCCGGGCTCCACAGGACAGGGTGGTTGTCAACGGCAACCCGGGGTGACCCGCGGGACAGTGCCACAGAGAACAGACCGCCTCCGTGCAAGCGGTGGCAAGGGTGAAACGGTGGTGTAAGAGACCACCAGCATCCCGGGCGACCGGGATGGCTCGGTAAACCCCACCCGGAGCAAGGTCAAGAGGGTGCGGTCCGCGAGGACTGTGCCTGCGCGGGCGTTCGAGGGCGGTCCGCCCGAGTCCGCGGGTAGACCGCTGGAGCCTGCCGGTGACGGCAGGCCTAGATGGATGGTCGCCGGCCGTCGGTGGTACCGGGCAACCGGCCGCCACTGACGGTGCACAGAACCCGGCCTACAGGCCGACTCGTCCACCGCCCGGGTGGGGGTGGGACAGAGCGTCACTCTGTCCCACCCCCACCCGTCACCACGAGGTTGCCGTCGTTGTCCTCGTATCGGACGAGTCGGCCGCGACCTGCGGTGTTCAGTCGAAGACCTCGATGTTGCCCTCGCTGGCGACGCAGGCCGAGGACCTCGGCGCGGTCGCCGGCATGACCGAGGTGGGCGTCGAAGCGGTGCACAGGGGCGTGCCGGCCAACTGGTATGTCGCCGCCCCGCCGGGCCAGGAGTTGGCGCAGGCGGGGGTCACCGTCGCGCCACCCGGGGCGGCGTCGGCCGGTGTGGACCAGGCGGCACCCGCGGCGGTGAGGGCGAGTACGGCGCCGGCCAGTCGGCTTGCTCGGTGCATGGTTGTGGTCTCCATCCATTGTGTGCGAACCCGGTGATGCCGGCAATAACGTACACATCAGGATCTTTAACGAAGAACGGTATTCCATCATTGAATAAATGAATAATGTATTTTATCTGATCAGTAAACCCGCCCGGAGCAAGGGAGGTGCGGGACGGTGCCTGCGCGGGCGTTCGAGGGCGGTCCGCCCGAGCCCGCGGGTAGACCACTGGAGCCTGCCGGCGACGGTCGGTGACGGCAGGCCTAGATGGATGGTCGCCGGCCGTCGGTGTGGCACCGGGCAACTGGCACCTGGTGCCGTTCTCCCCAGGTAGGTCGGTACGCGGGGGCGACCGGCGCGCTGATGGCGTGCCGAGCGTGCGGCCAAGATGACTCTCAGCCTGCGACTGAACGCATGGAAGAACCCCGCTGACGGGCCGACTCGTCCACCGGCCCGGCCGGGCGGAGTGCGGTGGGTCGGTTGCCGCGTGGTGGCAGGTGGCCCGACACGGCGGCCCGGTGCTTGGTGGGCACGGCGTGACCGTCGTATGCCGGTCGGTGAGGGGGCGAAGCGGCCGATCCCGACTTTTCCGGCGTTCCTCGCCCGCCCGGCGGTTGTCCTGCCGGCCCGGCCTTTCTGGGGGCGCCGGTCGGGAAGTGTTCGGCCGGGGTATCTGTTATTGCAGGCCCGGTCCGGACGAGCAACATTCTCCGGTGCAGTCCGTGAATGGTTTCGTACCCTGTGTGGCGCCATTCTTCGTTGAAATTGGCGGGCGCCGGGAAGTATTCGGGCCACCCATCGGTTGTGATTAGTCTTGGCCGGTGCAGGACAATGGCCGGCACCACCGGAACGATCGCCAAGACGGCGGCTGGTTGTTTTCGCACCGTTCGTAAGCGGCGTTCCCAGACCCCATCGAGTGCCGTGGTCAGGCACCAGTACAACCAGAAATCTCGCCCTTTATGGGCGTATCGAGAAATGACCCCCCACGAGATGAGGTTCGATTATCAGGTTCTTCACCAGGCTCGCCTTTCTGCGTGCGAGCGCAAACTCCATGTACACGCACATCGCCGCGTTCCTCGTTGCTGTCGCGGCCCACGCGGGTTCTGTCGGTTCGACTCTCCGGAGCGTCGGGACCACGCTGAACACCCAGTACGCCTCGCGACTGGCCGGGATCGTTCCGGCCCGGGTGCGGGCCCGGATCACCCGGATCCCGCGCCGCCGCCGCGTCGTGGTGGTCGGGGTGCTGGCCGGTGAGCTGCTGGCCTCCGCGCCGGCCGCGATCCTCACCGCGACCGCCTCCCCGTCCAGCCACACCGGTTCGACGGCGACGGCGACCGCGCCGGCCAACCCGGCGCAACCCGCGGCCAAGGCCCCGGGCGCCACTGGCGGCCAGGCTCCGGTACCGGCGGGCGTGTCGCCCGACCAGGTGCAGAACGCCCAGGCCATCGCCCAGGCCGCGGCCGACCGCGGGCTCCCCGAGCACGCCACCGCGATCGCGCTGGCGACCTCGCTCCAGGAGTCAGGTCTGCACAACCTGGACCACGGTGACCGTGACTCGCTGGGTCTGTTCCAGCAGCGCCCATCGGCGGGTTGGGGCACCCCGGACCAGATCATGGACCCGCACTACTCGGCCGGTAAGTTCCTTGACCGGCTGGAGCAGGTTCCCGGTTGGCAGGGCATGCCGGTGACCAAGGCGGCGCAGACCGTGCAGCGCAGCGCGTTCCCGGACGCCTACGCCAAGTGGCAGCCGCTGGCCGACAGCCTCGCCCCGGCGGTGCAACCGGCGGCGCACGGCAACTGACACACCGGCGCCGGTCACGACAAAGTCGTGACCGGCGCTT
>DASULA010000348.1:0-4880 GCA_036278435.1 Mycobacteriales bacterium
CGCCGCCGCCGCCGCTGCCGCCGCCGCAGGAGGCCGCGACCACGGTGACCGTCGCCACCACCGCCGCCACCCGCAGGGTCTTGCTGTAACCCCTCATCTGTAACCCCTCATGGTTCGTCTCCTCACAGTTGGGTTCGTTGACCGTCCGTCGGCGCCGATGGCAGTTCGGGAACGGTCCGACGTACGAGCAGGTGCGAACCGGCGCCGGTCAGCCGGCGTAGCCCGCCCTGGATTCCCCTTGGGAACAGGAGCATCACGATGATCAGGACCGCGCCATACACCGCGAGGGGAAGGTTGTTCTGCACGTTGGTGGACAGGGAGAAACGTCCGGCCAGGTCATCGGACCAGGCGGGCAGGTAGACCAGTACCAGCGACCCCCACAGCGCGCCGGCCAGGCTACCTAGACCGCCCAGCACGGCGACCGCCAGCAGGCTGACCGACAGGGAGAACTGGAACGAGCCTGGTGCGGCCGTGCCCAGGGTCAGTGCCAGCAGGCCGCCGGCGAGCCCGGCGCAGCCCGCACTGACCACGAACGCGACCACCTGGGTGCGGGCCACGTTGATGCCGGCCAGAGCGGCGGCGACCTCGTCGTCGCGCACCGCCCGGAAGTTCCGCCCGACCCGACTCCTGGCCAGGTTGGCCAGCAGTACCACGGTGACCAGCGCGGCCAGGCAGCAGATCCACGCCTGCCACCGTTCCAGCGGGAAGTCGACCCCCAGCCCGGCCGGTGGCGAGGTCGTCTCGAACAGCAGCCCGTTGTTGCCGCCGAACACGCTGGTGTACTTGCTGGCCAGAGCGGGCAGCCCGACGGCCAGGGCGAGGGTGGCCCCGGCCAGGTACGGGCCGCGCAACCGGGCCGCGGCGAACCCGACCGGTGCGCCGGCCACCGCGGTTACCACGAGCGAGGCGATCAGGTCCAGCCAGAACGGCCAGCCCGGTTGGTGCAGGGTCAGCAGCGCGAAGGTGTACGCGCCGATGGCCATCAGGGCGCCGTGGCCGAGCGAGATCTGACCGTTCCACCCGACCAGCACGGTCAGTCCGGCCACCACGACGAACGAGTAGGCGACCGAGGAGATCCGGGTGTCGGTGAACTCGTCGGTCGACTCGGTGAGCAGGAACAGCAGCAGGCCGGCCGCCGCGGCCAGCAGCGGGTGCCGCAGCAGGGTGGCGCGTGGCAGCGCCAGGCGGCGGGGACCGACCGAGGACACCTCGTCGACCTGCCCGGTCGGCGGGCCGGCTGAGGCCCGATCCGAGGCCTGATCCGATCTCTCGCTGGCCGCCGATGGGCGGAGGCTCTTTGACATGGCTACACCTGCCGCGATCCGGTCCGGCCGAACACCCCGCTGGGTCGCACCATGAGCACCGCCACCAGGATCACCAGCGAGCCGAAGGCGACCACGTCGGCTCCGAGGTAACCGGACACGTAGGACAGTGCCAGGCCGAGTACCAGCCCGCCGAGAACCGCCCCGATCGGGCTGTCCAGCCCGCCGATGACCGCGGCGGTGAAGCCGAACACCAGCAGCGCGTCCAGTCCGTTCGGCGAGATGAACGGCGGGGCGGCCAGCAGCCCGGCCAGCGACCCGGCCACCGCGGCCAGCGCCCAGCCCAGGGTGAGCACCCGGCCGACCCGCACCCCCAGCATCCGGGCGACCTCCGGTTCGAACGCCGCGGCGCGCATCCGCAGCCCGGTGGCGGTGGCCTGGAAGAGCACCAGCAGGAGCAGCGCGGCACCGGCCACGGCCGCCACGGCGAACGTGTCGGACGGCGAGAAGGCGCCCCGGAAGTCGAACGCGAACGGGAACGACCGGGGTGTGGCGCCCCACACCATGCCGGCCACCGCCTCCAGCAGGATGAGCAGGCCGAGGGTGACGATCACCGCGTTGAGTGGCGGCTTGCGCTCCACCGGCCGGATGAGCACCCGTTCGGTGACCGCGCCGAGCACCAGACCGGAGGCCAGCGCCACGGCGAAGCCGAGCCAGTAGGACCCGCCCCGGTGGATCACCTCGTAGCCGATGAACGTGGTGATCATCGCCATGCCGCCCTGGGCGAAGTTCACGACCCGGGTCGCCCGCCAGATCAGCACCAGCGACAGCGCGATGGCGGCGAACGTCGCCCCGCTGCTCAGGCCCCCCAGCGTCAGGTCCCAGAACCGGCTCACCGGTCATCGCCTCCCACCCGTCGTCGCCAACCGTTCATCTCGGCGGAATCCTCGACCTCGTCGGATCCGGGTCAGAAGCCCAGATAGGCGTGCCGCAGCGCCTCGTCGGAGGCCAACCTGGCGGCCTCGTCCTGGGCTACCACCCGGCCCAGCGCCAGCACCACGCCGCGGTCGGCGATGGACAGCGCGCTGCGGGCGTTCTGCTCCACCAGCAGCACCGACAGCCCGGTGCGTTCCCGCAGGTCGCGCAGCACGCCCATCAACTGCGCGGTGATCCGTGGTGCCAGCCCCAGCGACGGCTCGTCGAGCAGCAGCATCGTCGGTCGGCTCATCAGCGCCCGGCCGATGGCGAGCATCTGCCGCTCGCCCCCGGACAGGGTGCTGGCCAGCCTGCGGCGACGCTCGGCCAGCGGCGGGAACATCTCGAACATCTCCCGCTGGGCCGCGGCCCGATCCGACCGGTCGCCGCGCCACAGCGCGCCCAGCCGGAGGTTCTCCTCGACGGTGAGTTCGGCGATGACGCCACGGCCCTCGGGCACGTGCGCGAGTCCGAGCCGGACCACGTCCTCCACGGGTAGTCCGGTCAGCTCCCTGCCGCGGAATCGGATCCGTCCGGTCACCGGCCTGACCAGCCCGTTGACGCTGCGTAACAAGGTCGTCTTGCCGGCGCCGTTGGCGCCCAGCACGGCGGTGATGCTGCCCTCGGCGACCGACAGCGACACCCCGTCCAGGGCGCGTACCGCACCGTAGGTGGTGACGACGTCGGTGAGGTCAAGCACTGCCGACCTCCTCGGCGTTCCCGGCGGCCGTCTCGGCGGTGTCTCCGGCGGCGTCCTCGCCGAGGTAGGCCTCGGTGACCCGCGGGTCGGCGCGCACCTCGTCGGGGGTGCCGGTGGCGATGACCCGGCCGAAGTCGAGCACCACGACGTTGTCGCACACCGCGGTGACCAGGTCCATGTGGTGTTCGACCAGCAGCACCGACAGCCGGCCGCGCAGCCGTTCGGTGACCAGTTGGGCGAGTTCCTCGATCTCGGTGGCGGCCAGCCCGCCCGCCGGTTCGTCCAGCAGCAGCAGGTCGGGCTCGGCGACCAGCGCCCGGGCCAGTGCCACCCGCTTGGCGACGCCGTAGGGGAGTTCGCCGGGCATCCGGTCCTGGTAGGCCTCCGCGCCCAGCTCGGTCAGCATCTGGAGGGCGCGACCGCGCAGGCGGCGTTCGTCCCGGTCGGAGCGGGGCAGCCCGAACAGGGCCGAGCCGAAACCGGCCCGGGCGTGCCGCTGTGCCCCGGCCGTCACGTTGTCCAGCACGGACAGGTTGGCGAACAGGCCGAGCCCCTGCAGGGTCCGGGAGATACCCAGCCGGCAGAGCTGGTGCGGGTGGTGCCGGCGTAGTGGCCGACCGTGCAGGCGCAGGCTGCCAGCGGTCGGCCGGACGAAGCCACAGATGACGTTGAACAGGGTGGTCTTGCCGGCGCCGTTCGGTCCGATCACGCCAACCACCGCGCCCGGCGGGACGACCAGGGAGACCCCGTCCAGGGCGGTCAGGCCGCCGAACCGCACCGTGACACCGTCAGCGACCAGCGCGGGTGCCTCAGCCGAACTCATCACCCCTCCGCTACTGCCAGGGCCAGGGAACGTCGTCGGTCCTGGTGACCATGACAGATCATGGCGCATCTCACATCCGAGCATGGACTATAGCGCACTGGCAGTGCAAAAAGGTTCCGATTCGATCTCGTGCTCGTCGCGCCGGAACGTGCTCTGGACGACCTGGTTCGGGGGCGGCCCGGGGGCGGGTGACAAGATTCATACATGATTCGCGCAGGGGCCGGCGGGTGAACCTCCTACCCGTGGGTAACCTGGGCACAATCAGGAGGTCCGCTCGTCCCCACAGGCGTCGACGCACCGCACCCGAGGAGGTCGCGCGACAATGAACATCGTCGTCCTGGTCAAGCAGGTGCCCGACACCTGGGCCGAGCGCAGGCTCACCGACACCGATAAAACCCTGGACCGTGACTCGGTCGAGGCGGTCATCAACGAACTCGACGAGTACGCGGTCGAGGAGGCACTGCGCCTCAAGGAGGCCCACGGCGGCGAGGTGACCGTGCTGTCGATGGGGCCGGCCCGCACGTCGGAGACGATCCGCAAGGCGCTGTCCATGGGGGCCGACCGGGCGGTGCACGTCACCGACGAGGCGCTGGCCGGCTCCTGCGCGCCGCGGACCGCCGAGGTGCTGGCCAGGGCCATCGGCACCCTGGAGTGGGACCTGGTCATCACCGGCTCGGAGTCCACCGACGCCCGGGTGGCGGTCATGGCCGCGATGCTGGCCGAGTACCTGGGCGTGCCGCAGCTCTCCCGCGCCCGCAAGGTGACCGTGACCGACGGCACGGTCACCATCGAGCGGCAGGCCGAGGGCGGCTACGACGTGGTGACCGGGGCCATGCCGGCCGTCCTCAGCGTCGTCGAGAAGATCAACGAGCCGCGGTACCCCTCGTTCAAGGGCATCATGGCCGCCAAGTCCAAGCCGGTCACCACCCTGGGCGTCGCCGATCTGGGCTTCGAGCCGGGCCAGGTCGGGCTGGCCGGGGCGACCAGCCAGGTGCTGGAGTTCACCGTGCGCCCGCCCCGGCAGGCCGGCCAGATCGTCAAGGACGAGGGCGACGGCGGCGTGAAGCTCGCCGAGTTCCTCGCCGCCCAGAAGCTGCTCTAGGAGGAAACAGCCCCGATG
>DASULA010000349.1:0-3326 GCA_036278435.1 Mycobacteriales bacterium
AGCCGGTGTCGTTGGCGTACGGCGGTTTGTCGAGTATCCGCAGGCTGTGCCGCGCGCTGCGCTGCACCTGGTCGGAGCGCTGCCGGATCGCGTCGCTGCCGGTGACCACCTCGACCAGTTCGGTCGGGTCCTGACGGGTGATCTCCCGCTGGAACCGTTCGGTCAGCTCCCGGGCCCGAGACCGGGCCCGGTTCAGCCGCTCCACCTGGCCGAGTAACAGCACGTCCAGCGCGATGGTCGGATCCCCGGCCATGAACCGCGACCGCCCCCCGGACCGGCTCACCAGGCCGGTCACCTCCAGCCGGTCCAGCGCGCCGCGCACCCGCCACCGGGGCAGTCCGGTGAACTCGACCAGTTCGGGCAGCCCGGCCGGCCCGGAGGCCACCAGCGCCTCGTAAACGGTCTCGGCCACCCCGTCCAGGCCGATCACGTCCAGAGCCGAAACCATCCTCGCCCCCTCCGCGGGCCGGGTCGGGCTGGCGAATAACTGTCATTGACACAGATCGGCCTCGTCAAAATCTTCCTTCCCCGTGGCTCGGCCACGACGCTTCTCCGCGGGAGCTTCACCCCGGCCGGTCACGGCCGCCCTCCAGACCAAGGGGATACCCGCCCATGCGTCCGTCCAGACACCCTCGACGACTCGGTGCGGCGTTCCGCGTGACCGTCCTCGCATCGGTGCTCGTCCTCACCTCCACCACCGTCGGGCACGCCGACCAGCCCAACGGCACCCTGGCCGGATCCATCCCGACCGGCGCGACCGGGCTGACCGGCACGTCTGACGCCGCACCCGCGGGCACGCACGTGGTGACGCTGCCCACCGGCGACACGGTGACGGTGGCCCCGTCGGCGAGCGGGCGGTCGGACTACTCGGTGCGCCCGGCCGCGCGCCCGGACCGTCCGGTGGTCTCCTTCCGCGCCACCACCGTGTCCGGCGACCTGCACGTGGTGCCCTCGGATGCCGAACCGTACCTGGTTTCCGGCGCAGTGGACCCGCGGCTCTTCGACGTCACCGAACTGGTCCGCCAGGGCGTGGCCGACAGCGCCAGCACGCTGCCCCTGATCGTCACCTACCGCAGCGGGCCGAGCCCGGCGGCCATCACCAGCACCACCGACGCGCTGGCGGCGAGCACCCGCACCCGCACCCTGTCGGTGGTGCACGGCGCCGCGATCAGGGTGAACCGGGCCTCGGCAGCCACGTTCTGGGACAGCATCGACACCGCCGGGCCGGCGGCGCGGGGCCGGCTGGACTTCGGCCGCGGCATCGCCCGGGTGTCGCTTGACCTCAAGGTGCACGCCACCCTGGACCAGAGCGTGCCGCAGATCGGCGCACCCACGGCCTGGCAGGCCGGCATCGACGGCACCGGGGTGAAGGTCGCCGTGCTGGACACCGGCATCGACGCCACCCACCCGGACTTCGCCGGCCGGATCGGCGCGGAGGCGAACTTCACCGACAGCCCGACCACCACCGACCTGCTCGGGCACGGCACCCACGTGGCCTCGATCGTGGCCGGGTCCGGCGCGGCGTCGGGCGGCCGGTTCCGCGGGGTGGCGCCCGGCGCCACCCTGCTGATCGGCAAGGTGCTCGGCGACAACGGCGTGGGCGACGCCTCGGCGACCATCGCCGGCATGCAGTGGGCGGTGAGCAACGGCGCCCGGGTGATCAACCTGAGCCTGTCCTCGGACTCCCCGTCCGACGACTCCGACCCGCTCAGCCAGGCCGTGGACCAGATCTCCGACCAGTCCGGTGTGCTGGTGGTGGCCGCCGCCGGCAACGGGACCCTGCTGCACACCGTCAACGCCCCGGCCTCGGCCGAACAGGCGCTGGCAGTCGGGGCGGTGGACAAGAGCGACCGGCTGGCCGGCTTCTCCAGCCGGGGACCCGGGCTGACCAGCGGGTCGGTGAAGCCGGAGATCACCGCGCCGGGGGTGAACATCGTGGCGGCCCGCGCCGCCCGCACCAACCTGGGCCCGATCGTGGACACCGACTACACCAGGCTGTCGGGCACCTCGATGGCCGCGCCGCACGTGGCCGGTGCGGCCGTGCTGATGGCCGAGCAGAACCCGACCTGGACCGGCCCGGACCTGCGGCGGGCGTTGGTGTCCACCGCCAAGGACGGCGGCTTCCGCTGGTTCGAGCAGGGCGCCGGGCGGGTGGACGTGACCCGGGCGTTCACCCAGCGGGTGTACGGGTCGGCCGCGATCAACTTCGGCAGCTTCGCCTTCCCGCAGAGCGGCACCGCCACCCGGCCGGCCACGTTCAGCAACGACACCGACACCGCGGTCACCCTGCACCTGGCCCCGCAGGTCGCCGACTTCAGCGGCACGCCGGCCCCGGTCGGGGCGCTGCGGCTGGGCGTCGACACGGTGACCGTCCCCGCCCACGGGCGGGCCGAGGTGGACCTGACCGTGGATCCCACCCTCGGCCCGGACAGCGTCTACGGCGGCGTGCTCACCGCGTCCACATCGGACGGTTCGGTGCAACTACGGACCCCGCTGTCGTGGCGGAAGGCACCGGAGACCCAGGACGTCACGGTGCGGGTGCTCAACTCGCACGGCCAGCCGGAGAACTTCGGCCTGGTGGAGATCGTCCGGGTCGACTTCCCGCAGCCGGACGACCCGTTCGCCGACAAGCTGATCAACCTGCCGATCACCAACGGGATCGGTCACATCACGTTGGCGCGCGGCACCTACTCCATGCACACCCTGGTCGAGGACCTGGACCTGCACACCCGGCGGGAGACCCTGGCCGCCGCGCCCGAGGTGACCATCCCCGGCCCGGTGTCCGGTCCGCCGCCGGGCAATTTCCCGGTGACGTTGGACGCCTCCAAGGGCGTCCCGGTCCGCCCGAAGACTCCCAGGCCCACCCGCAACGCCGGGATCTGGCTGGGCATGAGCCGCACCTCGGCGGCCGGGCAGGTCATCATCCAGCAGGACATCTCGCTGCTGCTGCCCGACGTCGAGGTGTACGTGACGCCGACCCGGCCGGTGACGACCGGATCGTTCGCCGAGTACGACCGGTGGACGCTGGAACCGCCGCTGCTGAGCGCCCGGACCACCGGGCACACCCGGATCACCCTGCACCCGACCTACGACCCGGTGCTGGCCGCGCCGAAGTTCGCCGGCCGGCGGACACTGCCGGTGGTCTTCGCCGGGCCGGGGCGGGCCGAGGACTTCGCCGGCACCGACGTGACCGGCAAGCTGGCGCTGGTCGCCCTGCCGGCTCCGCCGGACACCGAGCAGGGCATGTTCGACGGGCAGGCCGCCGCCGCCCAGGTCACCGCCGCCGCGGCCAGGGCCGGCGCGGCCGGTGTGCTGGTCTACCTGAA
>DASULA010000350.1:0-3071 GCA_036278435.1 Mycobacteriales bacterium
GAGTCGGTGAACTCACCGGTGATGAACAGCCCGTAGGAGGGCTTGAGGTCGACGATGGCACGCGACTCGGGTGCCGGTGCGTACTCGAACTTGGGCATGGGGTGCGTCCTCTGGTGTGCGGATCAGTAGAGGCTGGGGGAGTCGTCGGTCACGTAGTCCGGGCCCGAGTAGGCGCCCGTCCGAATCCGCTGGCGTTGCAGCAGCAGGTCGTTGAGCAGGCTGGAGGCGCCGAACCGGAACCAGTGCGGGTCGAGCCAGTCCTCGCCGGCGACCTCGTTCACGGTGACGAGGAACTTGAGGGCGTCCTTGCTGGTGCGGATGCCGCCGGCCGGCTTGACGCCCACCATCTCGCCGGTCAGCTCGCGCCAGTCGCGGACCGCCTCGAGCATGATGAGCGTGACGGGCAGGGTGGCGGCGGGGGAGATCTTGCCCGTCGAGGTCTTGATGAAGTCCCCGCCCGCCAGCATGCACAGCCACGAGGCGCGACGGACGTTGTCGTAGGTCACCAGCTCGCCGGTCTCCATGATGACCTTGAGCCGCGCCCCACCACAGGCGGCCTTCACCTGGGCGATCTCGTCGAACACCTCGAGGTAGCGCCCGGACAGGAAGGCGCCGCGGTCGATGACCATGTCGATCTCGTCGGCGCCGGCCGCCACCGCATCGCGGGTGTCCGCCAGCTTGACGCCCATCGACGCGCGGCCGCTGGGGAACGCGGTCGCCACAGCCGCGATCCGCACTCCGCTCCCGCTGCCGAGCACCTCCCGGGCGGCTGGAACCATGTCGCCGTAGACGCAGACCGCCGCCGGACGTGGGGTGGAGGGGTCGGTGGGGTCGGGTGCCAGCGCTTTGGCGCACAAGCCGCGGACCTTGCCGGGAGTGTCCGCACCCTCGAGTGTGGTGAGGTCGATCATCGAGATCGCGGTGTCGATGGCCCACGACTTCGCGGTGGTCTTGATGGAGCGAGTGCCGAGCCCGGCCGCGCGCGCCTCGCACCCGACCTGGTCGACGCCCGGCAGGCCGTGCAACCAAGAGGTCAGTGCGGAGTTGGTCAGGCGGGTCACGCCGAGGATCTCGCGAGCCCGTGCGGTCGCGTCGACAGCGGGCGTTGCGGTGGTGGTGGTGCTCACCAACCGAGTCTATCGGTGTCCCGCGGTGCGCCTGCGTGCGTTCATTTCGTATGCCGCGTGGCTTGCAACGCTGCGTGGCTACCACGTGGGTGTGACACCGCCAGTGAGCGGTCATGACGCGAAAATCATTGCCCTGCAGCCAAATTCGATGTTGACAGCCCTTGTGCGCGTCGACCTCGACCACTAGACTGGACGTATGTTCGAAGTCGGGGGGATCGGTGAGCAGCTCCAGCAGCTGGTCACCGCCGTGCGGGCCACCGACGGTGCCACCATCCCCGCCGCGGGCTGGGTGGACCTGGTCGAGGCGACCCAGCAGGCGATGAACACCCTGACCGCGGTCCAGACCATCGCCCTGGCCCAGCTGGCCGCCACCGACGAGGACCTCGACGACGCCGGGGAGCTGGCCGAGGTCTACCGCGGGCTGGGCCACCACCGCCTCGACGCACCCGACCTGGTCAGCGGGGTCCTGGGGCTGACCGCGACCGCCGCCGCGACCCGGGTCGCCGCCGCCGTCGACCTGACCACCCGGCACACCCCGGTCATCGAGGCCATGGCCGCCGGCCGCCTCGACGCCTGGCGCGCCAGCGTCGTCGCCGACGAGCTGGCCGACGCCTCACCGCAGGCGTGCACCCAGGTCCTGGACCGGGTCGGGGACACGTTGGGTGCCGAACCCGCCGGGTCGCTGCGCCGCCGGCTGCGGCGGGTGCTGGCCGCCGTGGACGCCGACGCGGTCCGGCGCAAAGCCGCCCGCGGCCGCGCCGAACGCTCCCTACGGCGGACCGCGTTCGGGCTCGGCACCGACGAATGGTCGGCCAAGCTGCCCGTCGAAGACTCCAGGGCCGCCTGGTCGGTCATCGACACCCTGGCCCGCAGCTACCTCACCCAAGGCAGGTGCGCCGGGATCGAACAAGCCCGCGCCGACGCCCTGCTCGACCTCATCCACGCCCGCACCACCGGACACCTCGACCTGAACATCACCATCCCCGCCAGCCACCTCACCACAGCAGCCGCCGCAGCCGCAGGCAGCAACCCCGACTCAGACAGGGACGGGGTGGGCGACGGTGACGTGCTGGTGCCGGTCACCGGGTTCGGCACCACCGGGGTCACCCACGTACGCGCCTCCTGGCTGGCCCGTCTCGCCGGCCTCACCCCCACCTCAGCCGACGACCCCTCGGGCTGCACCTGCGGCACCACCGGGAGTGGCACCACGCGGACCGGCACCACGCGGAGCGGCACCACGCGGAGCGGCACCACGGGGACCGGCACCACGGTCGCGGCCTGCGCCGACGGCACCGGCGCACTGGCCACCCTGCCGATCCCAACCACCTCGGACAGCACCGCCCGGCGCCGCGCCACCCGCGCCGTTGCCCGCCGCGCCACGCGGCTCGCCCAGCTCACCACCCGCCTTCAGGGCCTGCGCAACGACCACCTCGGCACCGAAGAGCGCAGACACACCACCGGCACCACCAACGCCGTGGAGCCCTACCGGCCCCCGGAATGGATGATCGAGTACGTCAAGACCCGCGACGGGTCCTGCCGCTTCCCCGGCTGCACCACCAGCACCCGGTTCTGCGACCTCGACCACGTCACCGCCTGGCCAACCGGCCCCACCCACCCCGACAACCTCGCCTGCTTGTGCCGGCGACACCACCGCATCAAGCAACGACCCGGCTGGCACGCCGTGCTGCACCCCGACGCCGCGATGACCTGGACCGACCCCACCGGGACCAGGCGCACCACCACCCCCGCCGACCACCTCCAGCTCGACACCCACCCGGACATGCCCACCAGCGGCCCCGCCGCCGACACCGACGCCCACACGGACGCGAGTGGTCAGGACCTGGGCAGCCAGGAAGTGGTCAGCGAAGTGGGCAGCGAGCTGCCATCACTGCTCGAGGACGACCTCGACCACCTCCACGACCACCACCTCATCGCCCTCGCCTG
>DASULA010000351.1:0-3100 GCA_036278435.1 Mycobacteriales bacterium
CGAGCTGAAGACCGCGCCGTCGGCCGGCGCCACCCCGCCGCCGGCCTCAGGGCGGCCCAGCCCGGCGCCGAGCAGGACCCGCGCGGCCGGCGCCTCGTCGGACGACTCTGGTTCCGGTTCGATCCTCCGGCTGGTGTCCTACCTCGTGGTCGGGCTGGCCGCCCTGCTGTTCGTGGTGTCCACGGTCCTGCGGCGCCGGCGGCGGCGTCCCGCGTTCGGCGCCCCGGCCGGCTGGTCCCCACCCCCGACCCAACCCCAGCAGTGGCCGGCCGGGCAGCCACTGCCGCCGGCCCCGCCGGGCCAACCCCAGCCTGGCCAGTCGCAGTACCCGCCGCCGTACCCCCCGGTACCGCCGAGCCAGGGACCAGGCGACTGGCCACCAGGCCAGCAACAGGGCCAGCAGTGGGGCACACCGCCGGAACGCTGACATCGGATGCGGCGGGCCGAACCGGGGCGACCGGGCCGACCTGCCGCACTCGCGGGCGATCAGCCCCGGTTGGTCATCGTGTACCGCAGCTTGCCCATCATGTTCTCCGCCTGCGGCACGATGCCCGCCTCGGTGAACAGGCCGCCGACCCGGTCGGCCAGCTTCTCCGGGTCCCACCGGGTGCCGTCGTTCTCGATCACGGCCACCGAGGTGAACGGCCGGTACAGCTCCACCGAGTCGCCTTGCACCCCGAACACCTTGCCGCTGATGTGGCTGGCCGCGTCGCTGCACAGGAACGCCACCATCGGGGCCACGTTGTCCGGGTGCCAGAAGTCGAACCCGTCGCCACCACCGGCCGGGATGTTGCCGTAGGCCCCCTCGGTCATCCGGGTGCGGGCGGCCGGTGCGATGGCATTGCAGGTGATCCCGTACTTGGCCATCTCCATGGCCACGATGGTGGAGAACGCGGCGATACCAGCCTTGGCCGCACCGTAGTTGGACTGACCGAAGTTGCCCAGCAGCCCGGAGGTGGACGCGGTGCACACCACGTGCCCGGGCCGGCCGGACTCCCGCCAGTAGCCGCAGGCGGCATGGGTCGGCGCGTAGTGCCCGCGCAGGTGCACCCGGATCACGGTGTCCCACTCCTGCGGGGTCATCTTCACCAGCGTCCGGTCGCGCAGCACCCCGGCGTTGTTGACCAGCGCGTCGAGCTGGCCGAACTCGTCCACCGCTCGGCGCACCAGCGCGTCGGCCGCGGTCTCGTCGGACACGTCCCCGGAGTCGGCCACGGCCCGGCCGCCGGCCGCGGTGATCTCGCCGGCCACGGCCCGCCCCACCTCCTCGTCGAGTTCGTTGACGACGACCGCGGCACCCTGGCGAGCGGCCTCGATGGCCTCGCCCCGGCCGATGCCGCGACCGGCGCCGGTAACGATCACGACCTTGCCCTCAAGAAGTCCCATGACCGGGAGGTTACCGACGAGTTCGGGCCGACGGGGAGTGACCGGCGGTGACGCTTGCCACCAGCAGCGCGCTGATCACCACCATCACCGTGGCGACCGCGCGCAGGCCGGCGGTGTTGACCGACCGGGCGAACACCACGCCGAGCAGGCTGGTGGACAGGATCGCGCCCAGGTATCGGGAGGTCTGGAACAGCCCGGCGGCCGCGCCGGTGCCGTCCGGTGGCGTGGCGGCGAACAGCGACGCCTGTAGACCGAGGTTGGTGAAGCCGTTCGGCAGGCCCAGTACGGAGCAGGCCAGCACGATCACCCAGATCGGGGTGGCCCGGCCGAACCCGAGTAGCAGCACCGAGCCGGCGCACAGCGTGGCGGTTCCCACGAGCATGGTCAGCCGGATCCCGCGCCGGGCGATCAGCCGCACCGCGGCCGGGGTGGCGACCAGGCCCAGCCCGGCCACCGGCAACAGCAGCAGGCCGGCCATCCGGGGCGGCATGCCCCGTTCCCGCTCGAACCACAGCGGCAGCGCGTAGAACGCGGCATAGAACGCCACGTTGACCGCGGCGAACTGGCCGTAGATCCTCATCAGCGGCCGGTTGCCGGCCAGCATCCTCACATCCAGGAACGGGGCGTCCACCCGGCGCTCCCAAACCACCAGCAGCCCGGCCGCGACCGGCCCGACCGGCAGCAGCGGCCAGACCGGGCCGCCGGGCACGGACAACAGGAAGCCGAGCAGGCCGGCCAGCCCGAGCGCGAACAGGGCCACCCCGACCACGTCGGTGGCCGGCGGCTCGGGGCGGTCGCGGTCGACCCGGTCGGCCGGCAGCCAGGCCAACGCGGCGGCCAGCCCGGCCAGGGTGACCGGCACGTTGGCCAGGAAGATCGCCTGCCAACCGGCCAACGACACCAGGACGCCGCCGAGCACCGGCCCGAGCGCCGCGCTGACCGAGGAGGCCACCGACAGGACACCCAGGGCGGCGGCCGGCGGTCGTGCGCCGGTGCCGGCACCAGCGGCACCGGCGGCACGGATCAGGACCAGCGCGCACGGGAACGCCACCGAGGTGCCAGCCGCCTGCGCCACCCGGAACCCGACCAGCCAGCCGAACGACGGCGACAGCGGGGCCAGCGCGCCGGTCAGACAGACCGCCAGCAGGCCCAGGCAGAAGACCCGCCGCGCACCGAACTGGTCGGCGACCCGGCCGGCCAGCGGTTGGCACACCGCCGCGGCCAGGTAGAAGGCGGAGCTCTACCTACGGTAGGCCGCTGACCTGCGGCGATGCCGCGGCATGCCTTCTGACCTGGCGTTATCACTGTGCGTCACTGCGCACTGTCATGCACTGTCTTTCACTCTCATGTGCGCCACATGTGCGCCGGAACCGCGGCCCGCCGGGACCGGCACGTCGACTCGGCGCACACGCTCTCGGACAGCAGAACGGCCCCACCCGGTGATCTACCACCGGGCAGGGCCTCGACCCGTACCCCTCCGATCCAGGAGCACGAATCGTGAACGAGAACGTACCGGACTCCGCGCCGGTGGCCATTCCGGGCGTTCGGCCAGTTGCGCGCCGGTGGTTGGCTGCTGACGGTGTGGAGTTCCTTGCGCCGGTGGCCCGGTCGGTGTTGGCCGGCTACGACCAGGCCGCGGCGGTCGGGTTGAGCGAACTGGCCGGGCCGGATCGGTCGGCGGCGTATCAGGCTGGCCGGCTGGCGCACATTCTGG
>DASULA010000352.1:0-8824 GCA_036278435.1 Mycobacteriales bacterium
GTCGGTCACCCCGTCGGCGAGCAGCCCGGCCCGGGCCCTGGCCCCGGCGCCGCGCGGTCCGTCGGCCGGCATCGGCGCGAGTTCGAACCCGTCACCGCGGCGCGCCGCGTGGGGGGTCTCCGGGGCGAACAGGCCGTGCGCCACCGCGCCGAGTTCGTCGGCCCCGGCGTGGTCGGTCGGGACCAGCTCGCCCAGCATCAGCCTGCCGGTGGTGAGCACGTCGGCGTCCAGCACCACCGCGCCGATCCGGTCCAGCCGGCGCAGCGCCCGCGGGTCCATCAGCACCGTGCCGCGGCGGGCCAGCGCGCGGCCCAGGACCGCGGCGAACCCCTCCCGGCCGAGGGTCGCCGCCTTGGGCAGGGCCGACAGCCCGACCGCCCCGGCCCGGACCGGATTGGCCGTCGCGGCCAGCGAGACGACCAGGGCGCCCAGGCCGGCCAGGTCGGCCCGTTCGCTGTACCGCTCGACCGGTCCGGCCGGCAACGGAACCGGGCGCCGCCGGGTCACCGGGCCGGCCGCGGCCAGCTCCGGGCCGGCCGCCAGTTCGGGCTCCCGGCCGGCCCAGGCCGATCGCCGAGCCCTCGCCTCACCGAGTTGTAGTACCCGCCGGGCCAGGTCCACGGCCAGCCCGGAACCGCCCTGCGCCAGCGCCTGCGCCACCGCGTTGGTCACGCCCAGCGCGACGTCGGCCCGCTCGGTGCCCAGCGCGCGTTCCAGCCGGGACCGCAGCCTCGGCGTGGAGTCCACCACGGTCACCAGCGCGGCCAGTTCGGCCGGTATCCGGGCCGCGCGCAGCAGCCGGGCCACGCCGCCGACGGTCAGCCCGGCCACGTCCGCGACGATCGCGGTGGCCGCGCGCCCGACCGCGTCCTCGGCGCTCGGGCTCGGCGCCGCCGGCCCCGGTCGCGCCGGTTTCCCGGGTGGCTCTGCCGGCTCCGGCCGGTGCGGTCCCCGGTGGGCGTCCTGGACCGCCTCCAGCACGTCGATCAGCTCGTCCACCCCGACGTCGCCGTCCGAGCCGATCACGGCGGCGCCCAGCACCGAGTTGACCACGGCCCAGGTCACCGCCGGGTGGTCCCGCAGGGCGCGTTCGGCCGCCCGGGCGAATGCCGCCCCGCTGACGTGCCCTACGCCGGGCAGGTCGATGTACATCCGGCCGTCGGCGGACCGCCACACCCGGCGGCCCCGGTGCCGCCCCGGGTCGAGCCGGTCCACCACCGCGGCGACGACCGCGAGCGGGCCGCCGCCCGGCCGCACCAGCCCGCTGAGCCAAGGCCACCGCCGCACTCTCAGCGAACGCACCGGCGTCCTTTGCGGACCGGCCGGCGCCACCGCCACGGACGTTGCTGACGTTGCCACCGAACGCACACGCTCCCGGCGTCCATGAGCCCCACCCGCAGACAGACACCTACCTCCTGATCGGACACTCGACCGCACCATAACCTGGTCGTGGCGCCGCCGCGCGGTGCGGCGGGTCCGCCCCAGGTCGCGGCCGGGCCGGAGAGGACGTTAACTGTCCAGGTACCTCCAGGTACCACCGACAGGGGAGGGTGTGATGTCCGAACGGACCCGGCCGCAGGCGAGTGTCCGGCCCACCGAGGACCAGCGGGCCCGGCAGCGGGCGGACCGGATCGGCGGGGCGGTCCGGTTGCCGATCGACGTGGCCCGGCGGGTGCTGCCCGACCGGGAACTGCCGATCTACCTCACGGTCGGTGCGTTGGCGGTCGTCGGGGTGATCGACTGGCCGGTGGCCGCCGCGGCCGGGCTCGGCTACGCCGCGCTGCGCCGGTGGGGCGGGAAGCGTCCACGCCCAAACGCCGCGACCGGCCCGCGACAGCGGGGTGGGGAGCCGGCCGAGGACCGCGCCCACCGAAACGCCCGGATCCGCTCCGACGGCGAGGTCACCACGTCCCGGCAGACCATGACCCGCCCCTGAGCCGGCCAGCACCGTTCACCGGCTCCGCCGCTGAACTGAGGTTTTCGCGAGAAAACCTCACCTTGGGCGGGCCGGAGGAGACACCGCAGGGTCGGTCAGGGCACCGCACCGGCCGGCGCCCGCTGCCGGGGTTCCAGCGTCGCGGGGTGGTGAACCCGATCATCCGGCCCGGTCGGCACGGCGATGCCTACGGCGCCGGATGAACCAGCGGGCGGCGAGCAGCGACATGGCCGCGCAGGCGACCTGCCGGCGGTTCCGCCGGAGGGTTCCGGCGACCTGCCGGGTAGCGTCCTGGGCCCGCTGCTGGGCCCGCTGCTGGACCTGCTCGGGGGTGGCCTCTCCGGTCCGGTCACCCCGCCCACCGGCACGCTCGGCGATCCGGCCCCGGAACTGCTCGCCGGCATGGCGCAGGGCGCCGGAACGGCCACCGATCCGTTCCTTAGCCCGGTCCGCGACGTCGCCGGCCCTCTGCCGGGCCTGATCCCGCAGGTGTGTGCGGGCGGTCAGGGACTCGACCGTGTCGCCAACCTCAGCCCGGGTCCGTTCGATCTCCTCGGCCAGTGCCCGCGGATCGGTCGGAGCGCGTCGGTCCTGGCCGTTGTCCTTCGGTGTGTGGCTCATCGGATTCGCGGAGTGGACCGCCCGCCCAGGACGGTTACCCCGCTTCCCCCTCTCGGCGTAGGTGTGTTGCGTTCGGTCCGGTGGGATCCCGCGGTGGCCCGACCCGGCGACCCGAGGGTCGATCGGCGCACCGGGGCCCGGGTCAGCCGTCGTGCATCCGGTGCCGCACCGTGTCCAGGTCCTCCCGCACGCTGGCCGCCGCCCGCCGTGGCACCGGCGGGGTGGCCCGCCGGACCTGGCCACGTCCAGCCAGCGCGGCCACACCCGCGACCACCAGCAGCGCGGCGCCCAGCACCAGGGCGGCCAGCCACGGCCGGAGCACCTGCGCGATCCCCAGGATCGCCGCCGCCACCAGGGCACCGCCGCCGTAGAGCGCCAGCACGCCACCGGCTCCCAGCGCACCCGCGCCGGCACCGACCCGCCGACCCTTCTGGCGAAGCTCCTGACGGGCCAGCGTGACCTCGTCACGCACCAGCGTGCTGACCTGCTCGGTGAGCTGCCGCAGCAGGGCGACGGTGGACTGGTCCTGCGGTCCGGTCGAAGTCGAGTGCTGCACGTCGGCCATGACACCACCTTCTGTCGATCCGGTTCGTCGGGCAGGATTCCCCTACCCCGGACAGGCGGGAGCTACCGGATTCGGGCACACGCATAGCAGCGCGTCGCCAGGATCGGGTTCCACCCTCGGGTGCTGGCCGGTGCCGCGTCGTCGCGGGCAGGTGACCTCCGCTCCGCCCATATCGCCTCAGGCAACACCGAAAGCCGAAATGACAGGGCAGCCACCAGTGCTCCGTCGACTACTCCGTCCGGGCTCGTTCACTGGTCACCCACGGTGTCACCCACCGTGTGCCCGGCGGCACCGCGCCGTTTGGGCCGGTCGTGGCTGGGCAGGCGACCCTACGGACCCGGCCCGTCGGCGTTGTGAGGGGAAGGCCATGACCAGCGGTTTCTACGGACCCGGCGAGCCCGGTCCCTTCGACGAGTTCCTGGGCCGCTTCTTCGGCGCCGGGCCGGCCCGGCGGGCGGCCCAGCGGGTGAACATCGGCCGGTTGATGAGCGAGCCGGCGCGCGAGATGGTCCGTGACGCGGCCACCCAGGCGGCCGAGTGGGGCAGCCCGGACCTGGACACCGAACACCTGCTGTGGGCGGCGACCCGGCAGGACGGCACCCGGCAACTGATCGCCCGGGCCGGCGCGGACCCCGACGCGATCGCGCACGCGATCGAGGCGGACGTCAGGCCCGGCGGCACGACCGGGGTCATCCCGGAACTGACGCCGTCGACCAAGCGGGCACTGCTGGACGCCCACCAGATTTCCCGCACCGTCGGGTCGTCCTACCTCGGCCCGGAACACCTGCTGTTCGCCCTGGCCCTCAATCCGGACTCCACCGCCGCGCGGATCCTGGCCAACGGCCGGGTCACCCCCGACACGCTCCAGGCCGCGGTGGTCTCCGGCGGCCGGAGTGGCGGGCGGCCACCGGCGTCGAACACCCCGACCCTGGACGAGTACGCCCGCGACCTGACCGCGCTGGCCCGGGCCGGCCGGGTCGACCCGGTGGTCGGCCGGGAGAACGAGATCGACCAGACCATCGAGGTGCTCTCCCGGCGCACCAAGAACAACCCCGTGCTGATCGGCGACCCCGGGGTGGGCAAGACCGCGATCGTGGAGGGCATCGCCCAACGCATCGTGGACGGTCAGACCCCCGACGTGCTGCGCGACCGGCGGCTGGTGCAGCTCGACCTGACCGGGGTGGTGGCCGGCACCCGGTACCGGGGCGACTTCGAGGAACGGCTGAAGAAGGTGGTCGACGAGATCCGCGAGCACGGCGAGGAGCTCGTCGTGTTCATCGACGAGCTGCACACCATCGTGGGCGCGGGAGCGTCCGAGGGCGGGATGAGTGCCAGCAACATCCTCAAGCCGGCGCTGGCCCGCGGCGAGTTGCACGTCATCGGCGCGACCACCATCGACGAGTACCGCCGAAACGTGGAGAAGGACGCCGCCCTGGAACGCCGGTTCCAGCCGATCCTGGTACCCGAACCCACCGTCGCCGACACCGTGGAGATCCTGCGCGGACTGCGGGACCGCTACGAGGCCCACCACCAGGTGCGGTTCACCGACGAGGCCCTGGTTGGCGCCGCCGAACTGTCCAACCGGTACGTCACCGACCGGTTCCTGCCGGACAAGGCGATCGACCTTCTCGACCAGGCCGGCGCCCGGGTCCGGCTGCGCTCGCGCACCCCGGACACCGACGTGGCCGACCTGCGCGAGCGACTCGCCCAGCGGCAGCGGGAGAAGGACCAGGCGGTGGCCGACGAGAACTACGAACGGGCGCTGTCGCTGCGCGACGACATCGCCGAGCTGGACCGGCGGATCGAGGCCGCCGAGGGCGGCGGCCACGCCGTGCCGGCGGTGACCGCGGTGGAGATCGCCGAGGTGGTGTCCCGGCTCACCGGCATCCCCGCCGCCCAGCTCACCGAGGAGGAACGGGTCCGGCTGCTGCGGCTGGAGGACCACCTGCACCAGCGGGTGATCGGCCAGGACGAGGCGGTCCGGGCGGTCGCCGAGGCGGTCCGCCGGTCTCGGGCCGGGCTGGCCGACCCGGACCGGCCGATCGGCAGCTTCCTGTTCCTGGGCCCCACCGGCGTCGGCAAGACCGAGCTGGCCCGCACCCTGGCCGAGGCCCTGTTCGGCTCGCGGGAGCGGATGGTGCGGCTGGACATGAGCGAGTTCTCCGAGCGGCACACGGTCAGCCGGATGGTCGGCGCCCCGCCCGGCTACGTCGGGTACACCGAGGCCGGCCAGCTCACCGAGGCGGTCCGGCGCACCCCGTACTCGGTGGTGCTGCTCGACGAGATCGAGAAGGCCCACCAGGACGTGTTCAACATCCTGTTGCAACTGCTGGAGGACGGCCGGCTCACCGACGGGCAGGGCCGCACCGTGGACTTCCGGAACACCGTGGTGATCATGACCAGCAACCTGGGGTCGGACCTGATCGGCGGGCGGCAGGCGCCGGGCTTCGGCACCGGCGGCGGGGACGCCACCCGGGATCGGGCGTCGCTGCGGGACCGGCTGATGCGGCGGCTGCGGGAGGAGTTCCGGCCGGAGTTCATCAACCGGATCGACGAGATCATCATCTTCCAGCACCTGGCCACCGGGCAGATCCGGCGGATCGCCGAGCTGCTGCTGGGCGAGACCCGGCGCCGGCTGCACGCCCAGGACATCGACGTGGACGTCGAGCCGGGCGCGGTGGACTGGCTGGCCGAGCGCGGTCACCAGCCGGAGTTCGGGGCCCGCCCGCTGCGGCGCACCATCCAGCGGGAGGTGGACAACGCGCTGTCCACCATGTTGCTCGACGGCCGGCTGCGTCCCGGCCAACACGTGGTCATCGGCACCGACGACGGCCAGCTCTCCTTCGCCCCCTCCCCCGCCGGAGCCGGCCCGGCCGACTGACTCCGGCCGTCGCGGTCAGGAGTCGCCCGGGGCGGCGGCGTGGATGGCCAGCACGGTGTCGATCGGGTCGGCCTCGGCCGCGGTCTTGTCCGGCCGGTGGGCGATCACCCGGGCGAACCGCAGCGCCACACCGCCGGGGTAGCGGGGGCTGGTCTGCACCCCGTCGAAGGCGACCTCGACCACCAGTTCCGGACGGACCCGCACCACCGGGTGGTCCGGGGCCGAGGTGGCCAGTTCCAGCAGCCGTTCGGTCTGCCAGGCCAGCATCGCGTCGGTGAGCCCCTTGAACGTCTTGCCGAGCATCACGAACCCGCCGTTCGGGCCGCGCGCGCCCAGGTGCAGGTTGGACAGCCAGCCGCGCCGGCGACCGTGCCCCCACTCGGCGGCCAGCACCACCAGGTCCAGGGTGTGCCGTGGTTTGACCTTGAGCCAGCCGGCACCGCGCCGGCCGGCCAGGTACGGGCTGTCCAGCGACTTGACCACGACACCCTCGTGGCCCCGCCGCAACGTCTCGGCCAGGAACTCCGCCGCCACCGGTACCTGGTCGGTGACCACCCGTCGGACCCGGTGGTCGGCCGGCACGAGGCGGGCCAGCGCGGCCACCCGGTCGGCGGCGGGCAGGTCGAGCAGGTCCGCGCCGTCGAGGTGCAGCGCGTCGAACAGCACCGGCCGCAGCGGGACGTCCACGGCGGCACCGGCCCGCCCGGTGCCATCGGTGCGGCCGACGCGTCCGGTGCGGGTGCCGACACGGCCCGCGGTCACCTGGAACGGGTGCGGCCGGCCGTCCGGGCGCAGCGCCAGCGCCTCCCCGTCCAGCACCGCGGCGCGCACCGGCAGGCCCAGCGTCAGATCGACCACCTCGGGCACCCGCGCGGTGATGTCGTCCAGGCTGCGGGTGAACACCGCGACGTTGCGACCGTCGCGGTGCACCTGGATGCGGACCCCGTCGAGCTTCTCCTCCACTCCGGCCGGTGACACCCGGTCCAGCGCGCCGGCCAGGTCAGCGGCCGGCTGGGCCAGCATGGGGCGCAGCGGCTGGCCGACCCGCAGCCGGAACTCCGCCAGGCCGGCCGTCCCGCGGGCGAGCGCGGCGCGGGCCACCGCGCGCAGGTCCCCACGGAGCAGCAGGGCCCGGCGCACCTCGGCCGGGACGACCCCACCGGCCCGCGCGACCGCGTCGATCATCACCCCCTCGCCCGCGCCCTGGCGCAGCTCACCGAGCAGCAGGGCGCGCAGGAACCGCTGTTCGTCGGCACCGGCCCGGGCGAACAGGTCGGCGAGCATGCGCCGCCGGTCGGCCTGCGAACCGGACCCGGAGCGGGCGCCGACCGCCGTCAGCGCGCCGTCGACGTCGGCGACCGACAGTGACGACAAGGCGGCGGGTGGTGGCAGGTCACGCAGCGCGGCCCACCCCACCCCGATCTGGCGCTGGCGCAACTCGCCGGACAGGAACGCCACCGCCGGCTCGATCTCGGCCGGGGCCAGCCGGCGCAGGCAGCCGGCCAGCCGTTCGACCTTGGCCAGTCGGGACGACGCGTCGGCCACCTCGGCCCACGTCTGTGTCACCTCCGCCAGCAGCACCCCCCGATCATCCGCCCGACCACCGACAGTTCGGGATGACCGAACCGGCGGTGGCCCCGAGCCCTACGTGCCCGTCGGGCATCAACGCGAGGTGGCCGGCCAGGTTCGGCGGCCGGGCGGTCCGGGACGCCTGCTCCACGGTGCCCGGTTCGATGTCGTTCGCCCAGGACAGCGGGTTCGGCGCGACCATCCTGGGCATCCGCCCGCTCCTTCCTCGAACCGCTGCTCGACCCGTTCGGACCGGGTCCGGACACCACCGGCACGGGGCCGCGGACTGGTCCTCAGTGGACCGGCCGGTTGCGTGACCCGCCGTACCCTGTTCCCTCTCGCTCGGTCATCGCGTCGACACACCCGCCCAACCGAAAACGACACTCCCCGACGAGGAGTCGGGGAGTGTCGGGGCGCTCGGTGGTCGCCGGTTCACCGGTTGGCCAGCGCCATGGCCGGCGCCGCCGGGGCGGGGATAGTGACCGGTGACCACCACGGTGAGTGGCCGCCGGGGGCCGCGCCGTTCCGCACGGTCCACGGGCTTCTGCCCGCCGGGTTGGCCGTCGGGGCGGCCGGCGCGGTCGGCTGGTCCGGGGTGGCCGGCGCGGGGGTGCCGGCCAGACCGGTGTCGATCGGAACCGCCGGCAACTGCACGGAGTGGCCGGTCGGGTTGGTGGACACACCCAGCAGGTGCAGCGGCACCAGGACAGCCACCGCCAGAACCAGCAGGATGATGATCGCGGTGCGGCGGCGGGGCAGGCGCTGTCGGACACCCGCCGGGATCCGCCCGGTGATCGACTCGCCGTAGCGGCTACGCAGCGTGGGACCGGCGGTCCGGACGACAGACTCGACCCGCACCGTCGGGGCGGCCGACGCCACCACCAGGCGGCTCAGCCTGGCGTCCGTGCTGGCGCGCAGATCGGCGAGTCGGGTGAAGATGGCGATGATGAACACCTCGTCTCGGACTGGTCACGGTCGATGCGGCACCGCCTCGGTTCGGCGGCACGCCGGTCACGGCGACTTCCTGGCGCATAACTGGGGCTGGCCGCCACGCCCGGGGTTCGGCAATCGTTGCTTACACTCGGTTGAAGCTCCCGCACGCGGCGTCGGAATCGAATTCCGAGCCTCCCGCGCCGACACAATAGTAATAACAGACGGGAGGCTTGAACAATTCCCTGAAATGACGGGTCGCGCCCGTTCTCGGCGCCCGTCGGACATGGAAAGCGCCGGTCACGACGTTGTCGTGACCGGC
>DASULA010000353.1:0-2216 GCA_036278435.1 Mycobacteriales bacterium
CGGTAGTCCTGCCAGGACGGCAGGCGCGGGGCGGGCGTGTCGGGCGTGACGGGTTCGGTGAAGAACTGGGCGGCCAACCGACGCCGGTGCAGTTCGGCGACCGCATCGGCGATGTCGGCGCGCACCTGCTCGGGCCGGGCGTAGGCACGGCCATCGATGACGAACGCGGCGCGCAGGTCACCGCCGCCCGGCTCGGCCACGTAGAACGTGCGCAGCCGGCGGAGTTCGCGCTCCTCGGCGGTCACCACGTTCTCCTCTCATCGGTCCGGCCCGTCGCGGGCGGGAGCCCCGACCGGGTCTCGTCCTGGTCGAGAGCCGCCGCCTCGACCATCATCCGACGCACCGCGCCGGTCTGGCGGTCCGACGCGGGCACGTGCGGCTTGTAGATCGTGTTGTGTTCCAGGTCGGCGGCCACCGACGCCCGCCGGGTGGTGAGTTGCAACTCGTAGGTGTAGGGGACCCCGTCGGCCTCGGTGGCCACCAGCAGCGGCACCACCCGGTAGCTCGGATTGCTCGCCTTGGGCTCGGCGTACATGTTGTCCAGTTCCAACACCCGGCCGCCGTCGCCCAGTCCCAACCTGCCGCAGACCCGGTCGAGCAGGGCGCCAAGCTGGTCGGTGTCGGTGACGGTGATCCGGGCGCCGACCGCGTCGGCCACATCGCCGATCCGGTAGTCCTCCCGCGGTGGCCGACTGTCCGATCCGGACGACATCCGCCGGACCTTGTCCATGATGTCCTCGGCGTTCTTGGTCCGCATGCTCACCGTGGCGCCGGGCAGGTCGGCGGCCAGGTCCTCCACCTCGGTCATCACCACCGGTTCCACCTGGTTGGCCAGCCGGCCGGCGTACTCCCGCACCGCCTCGTACTGGCTGGCGTCGGGCAGGGCGCCGATCCGCCGGGCCGGGTCGGCACTCTGGCAGCGGGCCAGGTAGGTGTCCCTCCGGGACGTTCCATCCGGGTTGCGGTTCACCTCGGGCGGCACGTCGGCGAACAGCACGCCCTGACCCGGACTCTGCTCGCGGTAGCGCTGGAGGTCCCCGTCCGGCACCAGCCGGCCCTCGGCCAGCTCGCGGATCGCGGCCAGCGTGCCGTCCCGCCGACGCGGATCGGCCAGTGCCTCGGTCAGGTCCAGCCGGTGCGCGGTGTCGCCGGTCAGCCGGCGTACCAGCGGCCCGACGTCGGGATGGTCCGCCTCCAGCCGGGACAGTTCCCGGTCCAGCGGATCGGATTCGTCCCGGGTGTCGGCGCCGGTGCCGCCGTCCGTGCCGCCACCCCGGTCATCATCCGGCCGATCCGGCCCATCCGGCCGATCCGGTGCGTCCGGTGGATGATCCTGGGCGCCGCGCTGCTCCCGAGTGTCCGTGCCGGCCGGTTCCCGAGTATCAGCGGGCTCGCTGGTGTCAGTGGGCTCGCTGGTGTCAGTGGAACCGTTCGCGCCCGGGAAGATGTCCCACTCGTCGTCGGTGTATCGGTCGCGCAGCCACGGCCGTTCCGGCTGCCCGGTGGTCCGGTCCGGCGGTTCGGGCCGGTCGGAGACGGCGGTGAGGTCGAGCCGGTCGGCGAGGTCACGTCGGTCCGGGTCGCGCAGTTCGCTCATCCGCGCCCTCCGGACCAGCTTCGACTTCACAGAGTGAGCAGCTAATCACCCTCGGTATCGACACGTCGATAGTGACCCGCCCCGACCCCACAGGCAAGGGTTACCGCCCATCCACCCCCGTCTGGGCAGTGGGAATTCCCGGGCGACCCGCACCACCGCACGAACGGATTCCCGCCCGGGTCCGGTCACGGTCGGTAGCCTGCCCCCGGCGACCCGGCGACCCGGCCGGTGCCGGCCACCCGAACCCGCGCGAACTGGGGAGTTGCCGGTTGTCGATGAACTCACCCGACCCGGAACCCGTCACGGAACCCGCCCCAGGGGTCGAGCCGATCCCGGAGCCCGAACCGGCCGTCGGCCAGACCGGATCGGGTCGGATCCGGTCGGGACACCGAAACGGGTACCTGGCCAGCGTGGCCGGCGCGCTGGTCGGCGCCGCGTCCGGCGGTGCCGTGGGGCTGCTGGCAAGCCCGGTCGCGTTCCGGTACGCCTCCGGCCACCTCGATCTGTCCCCGAAACACCTCGACCACGGCCTGGCCGACGCGCTGGAGGGCGTCATGATCGGCGTCGCCACCGTGATCGTGGCAGCGCTGCTGGTCGTGCTGTTGGTGGTGCTGTGCGC
>DASULA010000354.1:0-2023 GCA_036278435.1 Mycobacteriales bacterium
TTACCCGAGAGGCACGCACGTGGCAGCACCGCAGAACTATCTGGCGGTCATCAAGGTCGTCGGCATCGGCGGCGGCGGGGTCAACGCTGTGAACCGCATGATCGAGGTCGGGCTGAAAGGCGTCGAGTTCATCGCGGTGAACACGGACGCGCAGGCCCTGCTGATGTCCGACGCCGACGTCAAGCTCGACATCGGCCGCGAGTTGACCCGAGGTCTCGGCGCGGGCGCGAATCCCGATGTCGGCACGAAGGCCGCCGAGGACCACCGCGAGGAGATCGAAGAGGTCATCAAGGGCGCCGACATGGTGTTCGTCACCGCCGGTGAGGGTGGCGGCACCGGCACCGGTGGCGCACCTGTGGTGGCATCGATCTCGCGCAAGCTCGGTGCGCTGACCATCGGTGTGGTCACCCGGCCGTTCTCCTTCGAGGGCAAGCGGCGCGCCAAGCAGGCCGACGAGGGCATCACCGCGCTGCGCAACGAGTGCGACACGCTGATCGTCATCCCGAACGACCGGCTGCTACAGCTCGGCGACATCGGGGTCAGCCTGATGGACGCCTTCCGGTCCGCGGACGAGGTGCTGCTGTCCGGTGTGCAGGGCATCACCGACCTGATCACCACGCCCGGTCTGATCAACCTGGACTTCGCCGACGTGAAGAGTGTCATGTCCGGGGCGGGCAGTGCCTTGATGGGCATCGGCTCGGCCCGAGGGGACGGCAGAGCGATCCAGGCGGCCGAGAAGGCGATCAACTCGCCGCTGCTGGAAGCCTCGATGGACGGCGCGTACGGCGTGCTGCTGGCCATCGCCGGTGGCTCCGACCTCGGCCTGTTCGAGATCAACGAGGCGGCGTCGCTGGTCCAGGAAGCAGCCCACCCCGAGGCCAACATCATCTTCGGCACGGTCATCGACGACTCACTCGGGGACGAGGTGAGGGTCACCGTCATCGCCGCAGGCTTCGACAGCGGTACGCCGACCCACAAGAAACTGGACCCTAGAGGGGCGGTCGCTTCCCGAGGGGCTGTGGCGCCCGCCACCTCAGGCCAGACGGCCATCCCCGCCCCCGAACAGCAGAAGTCCCCGGCGGTGTCCCAGCGGTCCGAGCCGGCTGCCGAGAGCCGCCCGCCGTCGCGGCCCACACCGGCGCCGCCCCGGCCGCAGGAGCCGCAGACCCCGCCGACCCAGCGGTCGGCGCCCAGCCAGGGCTACGGTTCTGGCTACCCGTCGAACCAGAACTCGTCCGGCTACCCGGCACCGTCCGCGCCGGTCGGGCACAGCAGCACCCGGCCCGGCATGCCGCCCAGCGGGCTGCCCGGCCACGGGCCGAGCACCGGTGGCCTGCCCAGCCGGGCGGTCCCGGTCACCGACGACCCGGACGACGAGGTGGACGTCCCGCCGTTCATGCGGCGGTAAGGGCCTGGCGCGCCAGCGGCGCGGGAGACCGAGGAGCGAGGCGACCAATCGTGTTGCCACCTCGTAGGGTGGTGGCGTGCGGGTTCGTCGTGTAGTCACCAGCCGGGCCGGTGGCCGGTCCGTTGCGCCCTATGAGTCGTTCAACCTCGGCGATCGGGTCGGCGACGACCCGGCCGCGGTGGCGGCCAACCGGAAACGGTTGACCACCGAGCTGGGTCTCGCCCCGGATCACGTGCTCTGGATGGAGCAGGTGCACGGCCGCACGGCCGCCATCGTGGACGGGCCGCGCACCGAGCCGCTGGAAGCCACCGATGCCGTGATCACCACCCGGCCCGGCCTCGCGGTCGCCGCGCTCGCCGCGGACTGCGTGCCGATCCTGCTGTCCGACGCCGAAGCAGGCGTGGTGGCCGCCGTGCACGCCGGCCGGGTCGGTGCGCGCGTCGGGGTGGTGCCGGCCGCGCTGGCGGCGATGCAGTCGGCCGGCGCCCAGCTGGACCGCGTCGAGGTGCTGCTGGGGCCGTCGGTGTGCGGTGAGTGCTACGAGGTGCCCGCCGCCATGCAGGCCGACGTGGCAAAGCACCTGCCGGGCAGCGCGAGCAAGACCAGGAAGGGCAC
>DASULA010000355.1:0-4504 GCA_036278435.1 Mycobacteriales bacterium
CCGTGGGCGTCGGTCTGACCCTGCTCGCCCGCAGGCGCCGGACCAGCTAGCCGGACGGATCCGCAGCACAACCACCGTCAGCGGCGCCGGAGCCACGACTCCGGCGCCGCTGACGTCTCCGGGCCCGCGTTCGGCCCATCACCTGCCAACGTGGCCCGTCCGGAAGACAGGAACGGGTCGGTGACGCCGGTTCCTGATAAGTACCGGAGCCGGCGAATTCAGCGGAAGTCACAAACAACGTGCCGGTGGGTTGTGCCGACGGCCACGTCGTACGGCACACAGGGTTGCTCCGACCAGCCCAGTCAGATTCGCGGAATGGCCGACCAGGCGACTTGCCGATGAGCGTTCAGCCGCACCAGCAGAAAGCGACAGACGCGATGAAACAGGGTTCATAGGTACATCGGACTCACGCGGTGGCACACTGGATCTGCCATTCGGGTGTACCGCAGACGGCTTTCTGCCGATCATTGTCACAGCCGAAGTGACGAAGGGTCACGCCCCCGGACTGGCGATCCGCCCGGCCCCACCCCACCCCAATTACGAGTGCCAGGTTCGGTCGAACATCTGGTTGTTGGTTGATCTGGCCTGTGCTATGTCGAATTCTGTTAGGGTCACCAGAGGTGGCCAGTAGGGTCCCCGGGGGGAAATGCCGCTCCCTGCGCCTTTCTCTTACGACCTGGGATCCCGGGGTCTCGGTCCCGGAAACGCAGAGGTCTCCCATGCCAACATCAACCCCGCTGCCACGCGCCCTGGCCCGGTTAACCGCACTGCTGGCCGGCGTGCTGTCAATCGCGGCGATCGACCTGCCAGCCGCGCACGCCACCAACCCCTCGGTGAGCCTGACCCTCGCCGCGGGCCAAAGCGGAACCATCGGCAGAGTCGTGTCGAACACAGACGTGACACCCGTCCCAACCTGCGACACCGGACTGTCAGTCAGCTTCGACGCCACCATGACCGGCACCGTCACCGTCGCCCCCACCGCCACCACCGGGGCCTATGCCTGCTCGGTGGACTTCCAGCTTTCCGGCCAGTCCACCGGCCTGATCGAACAGGTGGCCGTGAACGTCGTACCGGGCCTGTCGATCGACGACGTGACGTTGCGGGAAGGCAGCGTCGGGGTGGAGCCGGGCGGCATATCCACCGACGGGAGCACCATCCCGCCGACCCTGTTCACCTTCACCGTGACGATGTCCGAACCGTCGACGACCGTGGTCACCGTTGCGGTGGCCACCGCGGACGGTACGGCCACGGCGGAAGGAACCGCCACCGCGCTGCCCGACTACACCGCCGTCAACACGACGCTGACGTTCCCACCGGGGGTGGCCAGCCAGACGGTGACCGTGCCGGTCACACGCGAGGACACCGTGGAGCCGGACGAGACCTTCTCGGTCAACCTCTCCGCGCCGACCGGGGCCGCGATCACCGGCGGCCAGGGCGTGGGAACCATCCTCAACGACGACCGTGGGCCGATCCGCCTCACTCCCTGATCACGGGCTACCGCCCTCTCGCCAGGGCAGAACCGCCTGGCGAGTGGCGGCCGGCGCGCCCGATGTGCCGCCGCCGTGGGTCCGTCACACCCGGGCCGGGCGGCGCGGCGGTCAGCCGCACGGACGCCGGGCCCGGTCAGCCGTCGGCCTGGGCGATCGCCCACGCCGCGTTGACCAGGCCGATGTGGGAGAACGCCTGCGGGTGGTTGCCGAGCAGCCCACCGGTGGTCGGGTCGATTTCCTCGGAGAACAGTCCGACGTCGTTGGCATGTGCCGCCGCGGTGTCGAACAGCGCGCGGGCGCGGTCCACCTCGCCGACCAGCGCCAGGCAGTGGGCCAACCAGAACGTGCAGAGCACGAACGTCCCCTCTCGACCGCCGAACCCGTCGTCGGCGTCGAGGTACCGGAAGACCAGTCCTCTGTGGTCGGTGAGCCGTTCCTGCACCGCGTCGATGGTGGCGCGCATGCGCGGCGATCCGGCCGCGGTGTAGCCGACCGTGGGCATGGCCAGCACCGCCGCGTCGAGCACGTCGGATCCGAACGCCTGCGTGTAGGCGCCGACCGACGCGTTCCAGCCGTGCTCCTCGATGGCGGCGTGGATCTGCTCGCGGGTCGCGGTCCATCCAGCAACGCGGTCGCCCGCGCCGAGGTCAGGTGCCAGCGCGATGGCGCGGTCGAGTGCGGCCCAGCACATGACCTTGGAGTACAGGAAGTGCCTCGGCGGGCCACGCACCTCCCAGATGCCCTGGTCGGGCTCGCGCCAGTGCCGCGCGGCGTCGTCGGCCAGCCCGACGAGGAAACGGCGCAGCGGTTCGTCGAACCCGCCGAGCTGGTCGCGCAGCGTGTGGGCGGCCAGCAGCAACTCGCCGTACACGTCGGTCTGGTACTGGCGCCAGGCGTCGTTGCCGACGCGGACCGGCCGGCTGTCCCGGTAGCCACGCAGGTGGCCCAGGGTCCGCTCGTGCAGTTCGCGCCCGCCGGTGACGTCGAACATCACCTGGAGCCGCTCGCCGTCGCCGATGCGGCCGACCGAGTCGACCATCCAGCCGAAGAACCGTTTGGCCTCGTCCGGGCAGGCGGCTACCCACAGCGCGTTGAGGGTCAGCGCCGCGTCGCGGACCCAGGCGTAGCGGTAGTCGTAGTTGCGCTCACCGCCGGGCGTCTCGGGCAGCGACATGGTGGGGGCGGCGACGACGGCACCGGTCGGCGCGTAGGTCAGTGCCTGCAGGACCCGACCGCTGTGCAGGACGAGATGCTGCCACGGCCCCTCGTACGACTGGTGCAGGCCCGCCCATGACCGCCACGTCGCGACGGTGCGGTCCAGCGCCGCCGCGACCTCCTCGACACCCCATGCCGGCGGGCGGCCACCGGGCGGCCGATAGTGCAGCGCGAACCCGACGCGGTCACCGGCGCGCAGGGCGAGTCGGGTGCGGGCCGTACCGTCGCGAAGGTCGAACCCTACAGCGCTCGTCAGCGTGACGGTGTCCTCGCCACTGCCACACACGATCCCGCCGTCGCGAGCGGTCTCGACACGCGGATGGTCGGGTCCATAGCCGGGCCGGGGCGCGAACTGGACGTCGACCTCGGCCACCCCGGACTCGCACTCCACCAGGCGCAGCAGCACGTGCGGGGAGTGCCGGCCCAACTCGTGGCCGCGTTCACCCTCGCCGGTGGCCAGCGCGTCGGTGAGACGGATCGTCGCGGTCGGCGAACGGAACGTGGTGCGCAGCACCATCGTGCGGTCCAGGTACTGCCGCTCGACGCCGTGGCCACCGCTGCTGTTGCCGGTGCCGTCGTCGACCGGGCGTATCGACCAGTGCCCGGCCGCGGGGTCGAGCAGCCGCGCGAACACCGGGTGGGCGTCGAAGCGGGGCAGGCACAGCCAGTCCACCGAACCCGCACGGGACACCAGGGCGGCGGACTGGCAGTCCGACACGAGGGCATAGTCCCCAATGGATGGTTCCGCCATGCCAGTGACCCCCGCCCGCGCGCACGCGCGCCCCGCGGTGCGCGTGCCGCGCCGCTCCTCCCCGCAGGATCGCCGTCCCTGGCGTGACCCGCCACGCGAGACACCGCGGCACCATCCGATCCCGGGCCCTGGACGCATGCCGTTGCGTTCTTTATGACTTTGGCTGGACTGGCGATGAGTCCTGGCGGTCTGAGCGCAGCGGCGATTGTGGTACGCACCCCCGCTGGGGATGTCCTGAATGCGGTGAGTATCTGTGAGATATGTCGCTTCGTGCAGGCGTGGGTGACGACAGCGGCTCGCAGCGGGCGTGCTCAGCCAAGGGGCCCTGTCCTCCGCCGGCGGCCGTTCCAGTCCCGGGTGCGTCATCCAGTACTGGTCGCCGTGAATTGTCAGCATCGCCCGGGCTGGCGGCATCTGCGTACCACAAGGCGTCCTTGACCACCTTGTTGACCGCCCAACCGACTACCCCGGGCGGAGGTCGGCTGTCCGGCCCGTCTTCCACCTCCGGCGGGCCCCACTTCGAGAGCGTGAACGGGGCCCGTTGACCACAGTCGTTCGCCGGTTACCTGTGGCCCGAACGGCGCCACCACCTCTGGGACCGTGGCGAGGTCGCCGTTGGTGATCATCAGGTGGGTGATGCGACAGGTGTGCAGTAACGCATCATCGCGTGGCATCCATCCCGGCTGCTGAACAAGCATATCGATTGTCCCACGGCAGGCGGTACGGCTAATAGACGCACAGTCTCGGCGTCGGCGAGCCGGAACCCTGGCTGGGCCGCAGGCGGCGCGGTCTCGGCCGGCGGCTCGACGCGGGCAACGATCGAACCCCACCGCTTGTACTCCGAGCACACCGACACCGGACGGGCGCTTGTGGCAGTCTCTGCGCCGACGCCGATGACATGCCCGCCGACCATGATGCCACTGGTGCGCACACCACCCTGACCTGGGTCGAGCGCAATTTCGAATACACCGTTGCACGCGCCCGGGTGATCCGGATGGTTCCGCGAAATCGGCAGCGGACTCGTGGGGAAGTCCCGATGCATGGGCCC
>DASULA010000356.1:0-11305 GCA_036278435.1 Mycobacteriales bacterium
CTCAGGCGGCGATCTGCTGCGTTGCGGACCGCTTGCGTGTGTCTGTACACGCGGCGCGACCCGCGGCCTCGCATCTCATCCACCTGAGCCCGCCCGGGTGGTCCGGTTGCACAGGTCGTTTTAAGACGGCTCCTAAGCCAGCCCGCGCCCGGCGGGCCAGGCGGTCCTGGTCCAGGATGACCACCGACTTGCCCTCCAGCCGCAGCCAACCGCGGGAGGCGAAGTCGGCCAACGCCTTGTTCACCGTCTCCCGGGAGGCGCCCACGAGCTGGGCCAGTTCCTCCTGGGTGAGGTCGTGGGTCACCCGCAGGTGCCCGCCCTCCACGCCGCCGAAGCGCTGGGCCAGTTGCAGGAGCTGCTTGGCCACCCGACCGGGCACGTCGGTGAAGATGAGGTCGGCGAGCATGTTGTTGGTCCGGCGCAACCGGCGCGCGATCACCCGCAGGAGCTGTTCGGCGATCTGCGGCCTGGTCTCGATCCAGGACCTCAGCGCCTCCTTGGGCATCCGGGCCAGCCGGGCGTCGGTGACCGCCTGGGCGGTGGTGGTGCGCGGGCCCGGGTCGAACAGGGAGAGTTCCCCGAACTGGTCGGACGGACCCATCACCGCGACCAGGTTCTCCCGGCCGTCGGCCGACTTGCGGCCCAGCTTGATCTTGCCGGCCAGCACGATGTAGAGGCTGTCGCCGGGTTCCCCCTCGTAGAAGATCACCTGGCCGCGGTGCACGTCGAGGTACTGGAACTGGGCCGCCAGGGCCTCGGCATCCTCGTACCGGACCCCCTGGAACAGGCCGGCCTTGGTGAGTACCTCGTCCATGTCATCCTCCCGTTGACCATCGACCGCGGCCCGCGATGGTCGTCATGGTCAGCGAAAGTTTACGGTGTCGCAGTTCACGGCCGGGGTGAGCGGGCCAACTGGTCCGACCGGTCCACGCCGCCGTGCCGGCGCGCGAACGGGTGTCGCGAACGGGTGTCGCGGATGGTAGCCGACCGACCGCTACACGCGACGGTGCCTGGGCGGCGGGGTCACCTTCGACCGGCGGCTGTTGGACTTTCCGGACAGCGGCAACAGCCGGGTCAGCCCGCGCCGCTGGCGGCGGTTCTCCCAGTTGTGCAACGCCACGGCCAACCCCTCGATCACCAGCGTGTCCACCTCGTCTGGCCGCGCCGTGTCCAAGAACTCCTCGACCTGGTTCTCCACCGCGACCTTGCGCAGCGGGCTCTCCACCCGCTCCATGAAGAGCATGAACGCCATCAACAACAGTGGAAACAGCAGCACCAACAGTCCGACCATGATGGCTCGATCCTGCCCTATCCGATGGCCGAGCACACCTGGCAGGGGGAATGTCCTCACCCTGCGTTGACCCGAGTGTCACCCGGACGGCGACCACACCCCGTCGCGACGTAGGCTCACAGGTCATGACCACGGCGCGGCTGCGAACTGAGACCCCGCTGGCCCTGACCCGCCGGGCCCGGCGGATCAACCGGGAACTGGCCGAGCTCTACCCGGACGCGCACTGCGAACTGGACTTCTCCACCCCGCTCGAACTGGCCGTGGCCACCATCCTGTCCGCCCAGTGCACGGACAAGCGGGTGAACGAGGTCACCCCGGCACTGTTCGCCAGGTACCCGACCGCCGCGGACTACGCCGCGGCCGACCGGGCCGAACTGGAGAACCAGATCCGTTCCACCGGCTTCTTCCGGAACAAGACCACTTCGCTGATCGGCCTGGGGCAGTCGCTGGTGGAGAAGCACGGCGGGCAGGTGCCGGCCCGGATGTCCGACCTGGTGGCGCTGCCGGGCATCGGTCGCAAGACGGCCAACGTGATCCTGGGCAACGCCTTCGACATCCCGGGTATCACCGTGGACACCCACTTCGGCCGGCTGGTCCGGCGCTGGCGGTGGACCGACCAGACCGACCCGGTGCGGGTCGAGGCGGTGGCCGGTGAGCTGATCCCGAAGAGCGAGTGGACCCTGCTCTCACACCGGGTGATCTTCCACGGCCGGCGGGTCTGTCACTCCCGCCGGCCGGCCTGCGGCGCGTGCGCGATCGCCCGGTTGTGCCCGTCGTTCGGCGAGGGGCCGGTGGATCCGGAGGTGGCCGCGGCCCTGGTGAAGTCCCCGCAGGTCGTGGCGGAGTCGACGACGTGAGTCCGGCCGCGCCGCGCAGGGTGCCGGTGGCGGCGTTGGCGTCCGCGGCGCTGATCGTGTTGGCCGGGTGCTCGCCCGGCTCGGCCCACTCCGGACACACCGGCACGACCGTGGCCGGTCTGCGGGCCAGGGCGGCGATGGCACCCTGCCCGAAGCCGACCTCGCTGGCCGCGGCGACCGGCGGTGCCCCGTCGGCCAGCCCGACGCCGGGGGCTCCGGGAGTCTCCGGCGCCTCGGGCGGTTCCACCGGGTTGCTGCCCCCGGGCGCCTCGCCGTCGGCCGAGGCCACCGAGCCGAACCTGCCCGCCGGGGCGTTCCCGTGCCTGGCCGGCGGTCCGGACGTGCCGCTGCGCCAGCTCACCGGCGTTCCCACCGTGATCAATCTGTGGGCGACCTGGTGTCTGCCGTGCCGCACCGAGCTTCCCGCGTTCCAGCGCGCGTTCGCCCGGGCTGACCCGGATCGGCTGCGGGTGATGGGGGTGGCCACCGAGGACCCCGGCCTGGCCCGCGAGCTGTCGTTCGCCGCGGACACCGGCCTGCACATGCCGAACCTGGTGGACGACAAGGGGAAGATCGCCACCGAGATCGGGATCCGAGGGCTGCCCGCGACCCTGTTCGTGGCCGCGGACGGGTCGCTGGTGCACGTGTACAACGGGTCCCCGCTGACGTTCTCGGCACTGCGCGACCTTCTCAGGCGTTACTTGCGGGTGACCGTCGGTGGCTGATCCGGCGGTCCCGGCCTGGTTGCGTGGGCTGGGCACGGCGATCGCGGGGCCGGGAGCCCGGTGCCCGGTCGGGGGTGTTCGGCCGCCCGGCGGTGGCCGCGACTCGGCGGTGCTGGTCCTGTTCGGGGAGGGGCCGGCCGGTCCCGACGTGCTGCTGATCCAGCGTTCCGACGGGCTGGCGAACCACCCCGGGCAGCCGGCGTTCCCCGGCGGTGGGACCGACCCGGCCGACCGCGGGCCAGTCGCCACCGCGCTGCGGGAGGCCGCCGAGGAGGTCGGGCTGGATGCCACCGGGGTGGACGTCGTCGCGGTACTCTCGCCGCTGCACATCCCGGTCTCGGGATACCTGGTCACGCCGGTGGTGGCCTGGTGGCGGGAGCCCGCGCCGGTGCGGGTGGTCGACCCGGTCGAGGTGGCCCGGGTGGAACGGGTGTCGCTGGACGAACTGGCCGATCCCAGTCATCGCTGGCAGATCCGGCACCCGTCCGGGTACGTGGGCCCGGCGTTCGAGGTGCATGACATGCTCGTGTGGGGGTTCACCGCCGGACTGCTCGACCGGATGCTCGATCTCGCCGGCTGGACCCTGCCGTGGGACCGTGACAGGGTGCGCGACCTACCCGCCGGGACGGTGACGTCCGTGACCCGAGTGCCCCCGGCGGCGTACCGGGGCGACCCGAGCACCGGCGCGACCGAGTGACCTACCCCGAAGGGAGCCTGCCCGTGTCGGCCCGGTTCGTACGACTGCTGGCCGCCTGTGTCGCAGTGCCGCTGCTGTTGGCCACGGCGTGCTCGAACCGCCAGCCGATCCAGGCCGGCGCACCCCAGCGCGGTGACGTGACCGTCACCCCCGGCCCGGACGGGGTCCAGGACGTGACCGTGCGGGCCACCGCCGAGTTCCGGTTCGTCCCGGCCACCGTCCACGCGAAGGTCGGCCGGATCCATCTCACCCTGCGGATCCAGGGCGGGACGCCGCACAACCTGACGTTCGACACGCTGGACGCGGCATCCATCCCGACCACATCCGCCGGCCGGACGCGTTCGAGCGACTTCACCGTGTCCACCCCGGGCCGGTACCGGTTCGTCTGCACGATCCACGAGTCGCTCAACCAGACCGGCGCCCTGGTCGTGTCGCGGTAGTGCGGTAGTGGAGCGAGGGTGGACATCAGCGTGATCGACATCATCGTGGTCCTGCTCGCGGTCGGGTTCGCGGTCAACGGGTACCGGCAGGGGTTCGTCACCTCGGTGCTGTCCTTCGTCGGGTTCTTCGGTGGTGCGGCGCTCGGCGCCCAGTTGGCCACCCCGGTGGCGCAGCGGCTGGCACACGGCTCGGGCCAGGTGGTGGTCGCGGTGGCCGTCGTGCTGCTGCTCGCCTTCGGCGGCCAGATCGTGGCCGTGTGGTTGGGCTCGGAACTGCGGGACCGGATGACCTGGCGGCCGGCCCGCACCGTCGACTCGGCGTTCGGCGCCGGGATCTCGGTGGTGACCGTGCTGCTGGTGGCCTGGATGGTGGCCACCCCGCTGGCGTCCTCGCCCTACCCCGGCCTGGCCTCGGCGGTGCGGCGGTCGGAGGTGGTGCGCGCGGTCAACGCGACCATGCCCGGATCGGTGCGCAACCTGTATGAGTCACTGCGCACCGTGGTCGACCGGGGCGCCTTCCCGGAGGTGTTCGGGCCGCTGGTGCCCACCCACGTCCGGTCGGTCCGGCCGCCCGACGCGCGACTGTTGAACAGTTCGGCGGTGCGCGCCGCCCACCCGTCGGTGGTCAAGGTGACCGGGGTCGCCCCGTCCTGCTCGCGGCGGATCGAGGGCTCCGGGTTCGTGATCGCCCCGCGGCACGTGCTCACCAACGCGCACGTGGTGGCCGGGGTGCGCTCGCCGGGGGTGCAGGTCGACGGCGGGGACCGGCTGGACGCCCAGGTCGTGCTCTACGACCCGGAGCGGGACGTGGCCATCCTGTACGTGCCGGACCTGGGCCGGCACCCGCTGCGGTTCGCCCCCCGGCCGGCCACCCCCGCGGACGACGCGATCATCCTGGGCTATCCCGAGGACGGCCCGTTCTTCGTCACCGCCGCGCGGGTGCGTGACCGGGAACAGATCCGGGGCCCGGACATCTACAACGACCACACCGTGTCCCGGGACGTCTACACGTTGCGCGGCGAGGTACGTTCGGGCAACTCCGGCGGTCCGCTGATCGCACCGGACGGCACCGTGTACGGCGTGGTCTTCGCCGCCGCGCTGGACGACCCGGACACCGGGTTCGCCCTCACCGCCGAGGAGGTGTCGGCCGACGTGCACCGCGCGGCGCGGTCCACCGCCCAGGTCGACACCGGAGGCTGCGACTAGATGACCGGGTTCCGACCTCCGCCACCGCCTGGTTCCAGCCCCGCGGAGCACCGGCGAAGATCCGGCGGCAACTCCCCGGCCTGACCTGTCCGGGTACGGGTTGATGTCTGGTTGGGTCTCCGGCACCGCCGCCGTGGTGCCATGCTCGTCATCTTCACGGAACGAAGCGGCGGGGCCGCCACGGCCCGAGTGGCGGCCCCGCCCGGAAGGGGTCCTGTATGACCACGAGCACGGCACCCCGCGACCGACCGCCGGACCCGCGCACCGGACCCGGCGCGCGGGATGCGAGCACTCACAAACTTCTCGGTGCAACTATGACCCGTTTGCCCCCGTGTTGACTCATCCCAAAAGGTCATAGCATTCCAATGATGGAATTAGAGCTCCGGCATTTGCGGGTGATCGTCACGCTTTCCGACGCGGGCAGCGTGTCGAAGGCAGCCGCCGTTCTCGGAGTGTCCCAACCGTCACTGACCGCCCAGCTCCAGCGGATCGAGCGGGCCGTCGGCGGCAGGTTGTTCGACCGCACCTCCACCGGCATCCAGCCGACCCCGCTCGGCAGCTACGTGATCGGCAACGCCCGCGCGGTGCTGGTGCACATGGACAACCTGCACACCGGGTCGGAGGAACTGCGCCAGACCAACCCGCCGGTGCGCTTCGGCGGAGTGCCCGGGGGGGTGGTGGCCGGCATCGTGAACCGGCTCGGTCTCCTGCTGCCGGACAGCGAGATCACCACCCAGGTGGACCTGTCCTCCACGGTCATACTGCACCTGCTCGACACCGGCCGCCTAGACGGCGCGGTGTTACGCGAGTTCCCCGGCTTCGACCTGCGCTATCCCGGCAGCGTCCGGTGGCAGACACTGGTCGGCGTCGAACCGCTGTTCGTGGCGATGGCCGCCTCGCACCGGCTGGCCGAGCAGACCGCGGTGAATCTGTCGGATCTCGCCGAGGAGGCATGGGTCAACGAGCCACCCGACGACAGCGGCCTGTCGGTGTACTTCCAGGAGGCGTGTACCGCGGTCGGGTTCACCCCGCAGGTCCGACACCGGATCGCCGACCCGAACACCGCCCGGGGCCTGGTGGTCAGTGGGCAGGCGGTGTCCCTGGCCCAGCCCACCTCGCGGGAGACCGACGGGTTGATCGTGCGCCCGCTCACCGGTGATCCGCTCTACCGCCGGTTGGTCCTGGTCTGGCGGCGTGGCGGGATCCTGGCCGCCCACGCCGACCAGATGTACCGCTGTGCGGTGGAGGCGTACCTGGAACTGGTGGACCGGAACCTCAGTTACGCCCGGTGGTGGGCCGAGCACCCCGAGACGCATCCGGTGGTGTGAGCTCCGGCGGTCCGGGGCTACCCGCCGAGCCGGGGAACGGCACGAGGATCGGTCGGGTCGGCGGCCAGCGCGGCGCAGAACCACACCAGGGCGGCCACGTTCACGCCGTACGGTCGGCCGGCGGAGTATGCGGCCAACCGCCGGGCGGCGCGGGCGGCCAGCGCGGCGGTACCGGCCGGGTTCCGCCGCTGGCGGTGGGTGACCGCCACACACACCTGCGCCAACCCCTGCCAGAGGTCCCGCTCGGGCGGCGGCGCGGCCTTCCACACCGCCTCCAGCACCTCGTGCGCGGAGAACGCCCGCCCGGCGTCCAGCAGCGCCTGGGCGCCGGACAGCGCCTCGGCCGGCGGCAGGGCTCGCTCGGGCACCGGCGGTACCGCCCGCGGGTCGCCGTGCGGCACCGGTCGGCCCAGGGCGTCTCGCGGCCGGTCCTGCCGCGGCCTGCCGCTGGCGTCCCTGGCCCGGTCGGACACGCGGCTAGTCGCCCTTGGCCCAGCGCACCAGGTCCCCGGTGACCGCCTCGGGCGCCTCCTCGTGCGGGAAGTGCCCGACCCCGTCGAGCAGCCGCCACTCGTAGGTGGCGGCCACGTACCGCCCGGACCCCTGCGCGGTGCGTGGCAGCATGCACCGGTCCACCGCGCCGTGCAGTTGCAGTGTTGGCGCGGTCACCGGTTGCTGCATCACCTTGGCATAGCGCCAGCCGTCCGAGCGGGTCAGCGAGCGCATCGACCACCGGTAGTACTCCAGCGCGCAGTGCGCGGTCGCCGGGATGCGGATGGCCTCGGTGTACCGGCGCACCGCCTCGCCGTAGTCGACCGTGCGCCGCCACCGCGACCCCGACCAGGCGGCGAGCAGTTGGCCCACGTACTCGGCGCCGTTCCGGGTGAGCAGCGTCTCGGGATATCGCGGCGCCTGGAAGGTCAGCATGTAACGGCTGGCCGCCAGTTGCCCGCGTGGGTCGGAGAACAGCGCGGCCCGCAGCCGCAGCGGGTGCGGGGTGCCCACGGTGACCAGGCGGCGGACCACCCGCGGGTGCAGGGTGGCCACGGTCCAGGCCAGGGTTCCGCCCCAGCCGTGCCCGGCGATCATGGCGTCGCGTTCGCCGAGCGCGCGGACCAACCCGGCCACGTCACCGGCCAGGCTGTACGCGTCGTAGCCGCGCGGGGGTTTGTCGCTGGCGCCATACCCACGCAAATCGGGCGCGACCACCCGGTACCCGGCGTCGGCCAACCCGGTCAACTGGTGCCGCCAGGCCCACCAGAACTCGGGGAAGCCGTGCAGGAGCAGAACCAGGGGGCCCTGCCCGGCTTCGGCGACGTGCAGCCGCACCCCGTTGGCGCTGACCTCACGGTGGGACCACGGACCGTCGACGAGGACGGCGGCGGTGTCGGTGTCCGCTGGCATGGCCTCAGGGTGTCACAGCGGTGCCCGAGGCCCCGCCGGCCGGTGCCCGCGAACACCGGTGGGACGCGTGGGCCGCGTGGTCAGGCCGGACCGTGGTCGGGGTCCGGGGCGTCCGCGGCCCCCGCCCGGGTCGGGTGCCGGGCCAGCCGGGCGGTGTCCCGGACGGCCTGCAGGGTGCGCTCGGGCCGGCGGATCCGCCGCACCATCCGGACCCCGATGAACGCGGCCACCCCGGCCAGCAGGACCTGCGCGGCCCACGCCACCAGGTAGGCACCCCACCGGGGCAGTCCAACCGTGACCAGGCCCTCGGCCAGTGCGATGAACGGGAAGAACAGCGAGAAGAAAAGCAGCGTGGCGGCGGCGCCGAAGAACGCCGAACCCAAACCCAGCCGTCGCACCGACGCGGCCAGTTCCAGTCTGGCCAGCTCGACCTCGCCCCGGACCAGAGTGGACAGGTGCTCGGCGGCGTCTCGCGCCAAGTCACCGAGCGACCCGCCGGTCAGCGCGTCGTGGGGCGCTGTGGTCTCCTGCTCGACGTCACCGGACACCGGTACCTCCCGTCCTGGTGCGCAGAGCCTACCGGCCGCACGGTCGGCATCGGGCCACGGCTGGCTCACCAACCGCCGGCCCGGCGGCCACGTCGTTTCTGCCGGTACGGGGCACTGGCAGGCGATCCCGGTCACAGGCGATCCCGGTCAGCGGACCGGCTGGGCTGGTCATCGGCTCGGGGTGTCGTCGCGGCGCGTCGACCTGACCGGTGGCCCGTCACCTCGCGGGCGGCGTCAACCCGAGTGCTGAATCACGATCTTGTCCCTGCCCACGAGGTCTCCGTGGATCACCGTCGGGCCGTGGAAGGAGCTGTACGGATGGGCAGTCTGGTCACCCGTGGCCAGCCGGTCCTGAGTGTGCTGAGCCTCCTGAGCGTCCTGGGTGCCACGGGGTTCGGCCTCGTCGTCGGGTTGCGCGTCCGGATCCCGGGGCGGCCGCCCCGAGTTCGGCTGCCGGGTGCGGTCGACCCGGCCGGACCCCGGATCGCCGCTGGCCGCCGGCCCAGGTCTCCGACCGGACGTCCGGGGCGGACTGGGCTCGGGTTGCTTGCCGGCCTGGAGCAGCCGGTGGAACAGCCCGCGCAGCTCCGGCCCGGGCTCCGACCCCAGCGTGCCGACGAGGTGCTGGCGGGTCAGGTGATAGCGCCGGAGCGCTTCGGTGTGCTGCCCGCACCGGGCGTGGGCGAGCATCAGGGCGGCGGCCAGTGGCTCCTCGTCGGGATGCCGGCCGGCCAGGGTGACCAGTTCGTCGAGCACCTGGGCGTGCCGGCCCCGCCTGAGTTCGGCCTGGGCCCACGCGGTGAGCGCGTCCAGCCGGTTGCGCTCCAGGCCGTGGCGGATGCGCTCGGCCCAGTCGCCAGTGACGTTCGCCAAAGCGTCACCGCTCCACTGGTCGAGCCCCTGGCGAAGTTCGCCGGCCGCCGTGTCGTCGTCGCCAGCAGCGGCCGACGCGCGGCCCGTTCGGGTCCGCTCGCGGAACTGGTGCAGGTCCAGGCTGTCCGGTGCGATATCCAGGACGTAGCCGTTGGCTGTCCCGCGCAGCGTGCCCGGGTTGACTCCGGCGGCGGCCAGCGCGCCGCGCAGCCGGGTGACGTAGCGGTGCAGGGTGCTGCGGGCCGGCTGGCCGGCACCCCACGCGTGGTCCATCAGCGTTTCGGTGGGAACCGTTCTGCCCGGTTCGATGAGCAGGTTGGCCAGCAGACAGCGGCACTTGTCCCCGCCCAGGTTCACCGCACTGTCGCGGCCGGTGAGTTGAACGGGTCCCAGTACCTGGAAGCGTGCCATGCCCAAGCCTCCTGTGCCTCCTGCCGGATTCCACCGAAATGCCGCTCCGGCGTCCTGATCTCCAAAGATATGTTTGTTAATTTCATTGAGATCACCTTGACAATTGATCTTCGGCACAAGATGGCCTAAGTCGCGTTCACGGTATCTAATGGCTATTGCACCTTCAAGCAACGACGTTCGTGATCGGTTCCCGGCTTTCGTGCCCGATGCTCATCCGGGCCGGAGGCTTGCCGCCCGACCGATCTTGGGCCCGAGCGACGCACGGTTGACGGGGTGTTTCACCGATGCCGAGGAAGCAAGGCTCATCGGTTCGCAGAACAGGTGCGGCGGCCACCATGTCCAGTGGTGTCACGACCGTGGGCGGCGATGTTGTCCGGGACAAGTTCGTGTCCATGCACGGTGAGGCCACGGTCCCGCCGGCGCAGCTCCCGTCCGACATCCCAGGCTTCCACGGCCGGCAGAAAGAGCTGTCCACACTGGACGAACTGCTAGCCCAGCGGGACCGGACGCCACCGGGCGTGCCTCGGATCGCGGTGATCACCGGTACCGCCGGGTCGGGGAAAACCACGCTCGCGGTGCACTGGGCGCACAGCGTGGTATCGCGGTTCGACGGCGGTCACCTCTACGTCGACATGAAGGGGTACACGCCGGGCAACCCACCGCTGCGAGCCGTGGACGCGCTGGCTCGGTTCCTCCGCGCCCTGGCTGTCTCGGGCGAGTCCATCGTGGACGACGAGCAGGAGTGCGCGGCGCGGTACCGGTCGGAGGCGTCCCGGCGCGGGCTGCTCATCGTGCTGGACAACGTTCGCAGCGTCGAGCAGGTCCGCCCGCTGCTCCCGGCCAACCGGGACTGCCTGGTGCTGGTCACCAGCCGGGAGTGCCTGTCCGAACTGGTTCCGAAGGGCGCGCTGCTGGTCGAGGTCGGGCCGTTCGACGCGGCCGATTCCTTCGCCATGCTGTCCCGAACCCTGCCCCCTGACCGGGTCGCCACCGAGCCGGGTGCGCTTGCCCGGCTCGGCGAGTTGTGCGGGCACCTTCCGTTGGCCCTTGCGCTCGCGTCGGGGCGGCTGGTGGCGGCACCGGGGCAGAGCGTCGCCGAATACGCCGACGACCTCACCGCGGGGGACCGGTTGACCGAACTGGCCGCCGGCGACGCATCGCACACCTCGGTGCGCGCGGCGTTCGACGTGTCGTTCCGCGGGCTCCCCAAGCCCCAACGGCGGCTGTTCAGCATGCTCGGGCTGCTTCCCGGCTCCGACTTCACCGCCCACACGGCGGCCGCGATCAACTCCAGCCCCCTGCCACGGACGCGCGGCCTGCTGCACCGGCTGGTCGCCGCGCACCTGGTGCAGCAAACCACGCCGGGCCGCTACCAGCTCCACGACCTGCTCCGGTTGTACGCGGCCGAGCGGGCCGCCGACCAGGCCAGGCGGACCGAGGCCGAGGCCAGGCTGCTGCGGTGGTACCTGTGCGCCGCCGACGCGGCCGGTCAGGCCATCAACGCTGGCACGGTACGGCTCCCGCA
>DASULA010000357.1:0-20719 GCA_036278435.1 Mycobacteriales bacterium
CACAGCCAGTACGTCCGGTATCCCAGGCCGGGCACGTCGCTGGCCAGGAACGTGATCGTGGCGCCGGCCAGGCTGCCGTCGGGATGCCGGCGGATTGCCTCGGCCACCGCCGGCACCGGATCGGGCTGACCGTCCGGGCCGGCGCACACCGCGACCGAGGCGACACCCGGCCGGTCCAGGACGACCCTGGTGGTGACCAGGTCCGTGCGCGGCCAGGACAGCGAGTTGAACACGACCAGTGGCCGCGCCGCCGGGTCGTCCGGAAGTGTGGTGTCCACAGTGGAGGCCAGCACATCGGTGGCCCGGTCGTGCACGGTCCGAGCCAGGTCGTGTGCCTCCCGCCAGCCGGCCAGCAGGTCCAGATACACCTGGTCGGAGAACGTTCCGGTGATGCCGTCGTGGTGCGCGCCGAAGACGAGCTGCCGCCACGCCAGGTCCAGTTCGGTGTCCGGATAGGACGCACCGGTGAGCAGGCAGGCCAGGGTGGCGAACTTCTCGGCGTCCACCAGGGTGTTCTCACCGGCCCGTTGGGCCTGCTTGACGTCGATGTAGGAGACGTCCTTGCCGGTGTAGACCGGGTTCATGTCCCGGGTCTGCGGCCACAGCGCGGCTCCGTTGTCCGACTCGGCCCGCACCGCGGCGAAGTACTCCCGCGGGGTGGCGCACACGAACCTGGGCCACACGTACCGGCCGGCCCAGTCCCGGGCGATCTCGGTCACCCACTTGTTGGGCATGGCATGGTCGGTGCCCACCGGCAGCAGCACGTTGCGCGTCGCCGCCACCGCACGCAACTCGCAGAACACCCGGTACACATGCTCCTCGGCGTCGGCGAGGGTCGGCGCGGAGTCCATCCAGTACCCGATGGAGTAGTGGTCGGCCATGTAGCTGGTGACCAGGCCGCCGCCGCCCGGTGAGATCCAGCGGAACTCCGAGGGAAACTGCATGCGTCGCGGGTCCCCCGGCTCACCGCCGGGGTTGAGGATCGGACCCCACTGGTGGAACGGCCCGCGCGCCCAGGAACTCGTGGTCAGCCCGGCGTCGGCCATCATGCCGGGAAACTGCGGGTCGTGGCCGAAGACGTCGAGCTGCCAGGCCGTGTCCGGCGCCGCGCCCATCACCTCACGGGTGAAGCCCATGCCGTAGACGGCGTTGCGGGCGGTGGACTCCGGCGAGGTGAGGTTGGTGTTCGGCTCGTTGTAGGTGCCGCCGACGATCTCCAGGCGGCCCTCGGTCAGCAGCCGGCGCAGGTAGGCCCGGTCGGCCGGGCAGGAGTCCCAGTAGGGCTTGAGGTAGTCGACCTCGGCCAGCACGAACCGGTAGTCGGGGTCCTCCCGGGTCGCGTCCAGGTATGCGCGGACCAGCGAGAACGCGGTCTGCTGGTAGGCGCCGCGGGTGGCCTGCGCCGCCGGCAGGTCGTCCCAGCGCTGGGCGTAGGCCGCCTGGGTGTTCCACCACACCGGGTCGTAGTGGAAGTGCGGCACCATCCACATCGTCCACCCGGGTTCGGCCGTCTCGATCGCAGCCCGGTGGGTGTCGGTCCGGCCGCTGTGGGTGACGGTGACCGTGACCGGGACGGAACTTCCGGGCGGATGATGCCGGTAGGCGTCCAGCCCGACCTCCACGACTCGCTCGTCACCATGTTCGGAACCATGGTCGGGATCGGGGTTGGTGGCGCTGGGCCCGGCGTCCCGGTCGCTGGGCGCCAGGATGGCGGGCGTCGACACGCTCGGCGGCCCGGCGGTCGCCGACACCGACACCGGACCGGTGGCGCCGCCGAGCCCGGCGAGCCGTACCTGGACGACCTGGAGCGGGCGTTCGACCGGGCCCACGAAGCAGAGGGTGGCCGACACCGACCGGACCGTCACTGGCACCCGCAACCACCTCCAGCGTCCGCCGATGCCGCGGCACCGGTCAGCCTGCCGCATCCGGGTCGGCGAGGCACGGCCCGACCCCGGTGTGGCGTTGGCGTGGCCGGGCGGTATCGCCGCGCGGCTCGGCCGGTGGGCACGTTCGTGGACTGCCCGTTGCCCGGCATGACCGGGCCCGAGACGGTACCCTCGTGGGCACGACGGAACGGTCGTCCAGCTCCGTTGAGGCGGTGTACCGTTGCCGCCGCGGCACCAGGGCCACGGTGACGGCCCGCCGGGCAGTCGGTGTCGTCCACCCACAAACGGGGCCGTTAGCTCAACTGGCAGAGCAGCGGACTTTTAATCCGCGGGTTCAGGGTTCGAGCCCCTGGCGGCCCACCCGCTGTGACCTGCGGTTTCGTGTTCACCGGGTACCCCCGACGCTTGCCCGTGGTCTCAGTTCTGGTCTCAGTCGGCCACAGCGCCCGGTCCATCCGGCCGGCCGCCCGCGCGGTCATCTTCTCCGTGACGTGCACATACCGGCGAGTGGTGGTGATCTGCGCGTGCCGTAGAACCTGCTGAACGACGAGGAGTTCTACTCCGACCTGCGCCCCGCGCCGCACCCGCTGTGACGGCCGGTCCGGCATCGAGCACCGCACCGCCGGCCCGCACGAGTGCCGGACCGTTCGTAAGCCGCCGCCGGCCCGGCCGTCCCACGGCGTTGGCCGACCGCGACTGCGCGGTCCTGGGGGCCGGCCGCGTCTTGGCGCTTCCCCTACGCCTTCATGATCGGTATATTTTCTGGCATGTTTTCGTATCCAGGGTCGGCCGAGGTCTTCGCCGAGCTCGGAGACAAGGTCCTTGAGGCATTCAGCCAGACCGTCCGAGGCGCGACGGAAGATCTCCGTGACTACCGTGCGGCGTTCCCTACGTGGGTCGCTGATCATAGTGAACGCGGCTTGTCCAACTGGATACATGACCGCCTGTGGGCGCGGGTAGAAAAGAGCCTGGATGCGATCCCGGGTGTCACAGTCTCGAGCGGGGAGCCGACGCGTGAGGTCACCGTGGGCCTGAGGTACCGGCTGAGGATGAAGCGTCACAGCGAAGATGGCGCAATCAGCACATACCATACCCAAACAGCGCTTGAGTTCAATATGCAGGGCCTCCAGGAGGCGTTTCCCAACATGGAGGAGATACGCCTGACCGTCGGATACGTCTGGAACCCGCGGAGCCGAACCATGGGTGATCCGGTTCTGTCCCTGCGCGACGGCATGGACAACGTGGTCTGGGTTGAGGTGCTGCCTGACTTCGGTCAGGCAGCAGGTAATGCCGAGCGGCCGATCCAACCGACCCCCGTCCCCCCGGTATCCGGTCCCCCGACGCCGACAGTGGAAGTGCACACCGCCGAGGAGTCGGCTGAGGATTCGGAGGGCAAGCCGACATGAGCGGACTCGGGGAAGCGATCGAGACCGCGCGCCGGGCGCGTGGCTTGAAGCAAAATCAACTCGCTGACGCGCTCAACCTGGGCCAGGGAACCCTGTCACGGTATGAGAGCGGACTACGTGAGCCCGACGAAAAGACACTCGGAATGCTCGCCGGGGCACTCGGGGTGACCAGCGAGTTCCTCCGACGAGCTGGCGACACCAGGGGGGCAATGGCCGTCGAAGCCCACATGCGCCGCCGGGCCACCGCCAAGCCGACAGTGTGGCGCCGGCTTGAGGCCAAGCTCAACATGTACCGGATGCACTCCCGGTACCTCCTCGAAGAGGTATCGATCCGCGCCGATCAGTCGGTACCAACGTTTGACCCGCTCGACGGAAGCCCGCCCGACGCGGCCCGGTTGGTCCGCATGCAATGGCGAATGCCGATCGGGCCGGTCAGACACCTGACCGGATGGTTGGAAAGCGCTGGCTGTCTCGTCTTGGCCGAAGACTTCGGAACCCCACGTGTTGACGGACTGTCGCAATGGATCGACGACCACCCCGTGATACTCCTCAACGACCGCAGCCCGACCGACCGACGCAGACTCACCCTCGCCCACGAACTCGGGCACCTGGTCCTGCACGCCACCACCATCGGCACCGACCTGGAGCAAGAAGCCGACGCCTTCGCCGCCGAATTCCTCATGCCCGCCGCGGTCATCCGACCCGAACTACGCAACCTATCGCTCGGCCGGCTCCATGATCTCAAGCGCGCATGGGGAGTCTCCATGCAGGCATTGATCGAACGAGCCCACGACCTCAACGTCATCACCACCACCCAACGAACCAACTTCTACAAGACCTTCAGTGCCAAAGGCTGGCGAACCCACGAACCGGTCAGCGACGAACTCACCCCCGAAGAACCCCAACTGCCCACCTCGATAACCCAAGCACTCCTGGCAGCCGGCCTCACCCAAAACGAAATCGCAGGCCGCGCTGGATTCGCCAACCCGACCGAAAACACCATCTTCACCACCGGCCTCCCCAGACTCCGAGCCGTATAGCACAAGACCCACGAACCAACCGACGACCACACCGGGAAGGCGCCCCAGACAGCCGAAACACCGCCACATCAGGTGCGGGACACCGGGGTGAGAATCGGACGCGACACTCACCGTCCGCGGCTGGCCATGCTCGTGGAACCCGCCTGGCGCCTCTTCGCCCTCATCACCGGCGAAGATCACCGCTGCGAACCAACCCCATCCGCGCCTCCTCGGGTCGGCGGACCGTTTTCGGTGTCATGCCAACTGGCCTGTTCCGGAATGTCGGCCGAACGCTCGGCCCACCAGGTCAGGGTGACCTCGAGATTGCCCTCCAGCGTGGTCTTCGCGATCATCGCGCCGACCTCGGCGTCCAGCTTGACGCCGAATTTCAGCACCACCTCGTCCGGCCGGCGGCTCATCGTCTGGAACTGGCGCAGTGCGGTCGACGCCGCGTCCCGCACCTGGGTCAACGCCTGGTCGAAGGATTCGCCAGCCGCCTCGAATATCCGCCCCTGCCGGCTGACCCGGCTGATCCCCGGCGCTTCCTCCACCTCGACGACCACCGAACCGCCGTCCGCCAACTCGAACCGGGCCAGGTCCGTCACCGCCCGGCCGAGTTCTTCCGGGCTCTCGTGGTCATTGTGGCCGTCGGTGAACAGCATGGCGTGCCGGATCGCGGTGGCGTGCCGGCCGAGTAGCTGGTCGGCCATGGTCAGCCAGGTCCCGATCGCGGTGCCCCCGTTGGCTTTCAGTCGGCCCACCGCGACCTTGGCGTCCGCGCGGGTGGCCGCCGACGCCGGCACCAGCCGCGGTTCGTTCGGATACACCAGGTCTGCCCGGTCCGTGCCGGCTACCACCGCGAACAGCACGCCGTCGCGGAGCACGTCGATGGCCGCGCGGGTGGCGCGCCGGGCGGCCGAGATCTTGCTGGGCGGGGAGTCCATTGACTCGGCCGGGTAGTCCATTGACCCGGAGCAGTCCACCAGGATGACCTCGGCGGCCTCCGGTCCGGCAGTGTTCGGGCCGGGCCGGTGGCCCAGCCCGGCACTGGTCACCGTGAGCACCGCGTGCATCTCGCGGGCTTGCCGGGCGAGGTACTTGTTCTGGCTCACCGAGATGGTGAATCCGGGATCGGTCATGTTCACCACCGGGTCCTCGGGCGAACGGCGTAGGCCAGGTCGAGCAGGGTGCCGTACTGGTCGTCATCCTCGGCCTGCCCGGCCAGCTCGCGGAACGAGCGCTCCAGCCGCAGCCGTAACCCGTGTTCGGGGACCGGTGAACCAAGCACCTCGCCGGGCGGCAGTTCGTCCGGATCGCCGTTGGCGCGCAACAGCTCCAGGGCGGCCTGCCGGACGATGGTGACCAGCCGCACCCAGGTGACGCCAGCGCCGGCCGGCTCCAACCGGCGCACCGCGTCGACCACGTCGGCGGTGTGCGGCCGGCCGTCGTCGGGATCGGCGCCGAGCCGGCCGACGCGCATCCGAACGGCGGCGATCTGGGCCGCGTCGTAGTGCCGGGACACCGGCGGCACCTCGCCCAGGATGTCCACCGCGCCGTCCCGATCGCCCCCGGCCAGCAGAGTCCTGGCCAGGCCGAACGCGGCGCTTGCAGCGGCTCGGTCGGTGCGCCACACTGCTCGGTAGTGGTCGGCCGCCCTGGCGTGTTCACCGCGCTGTTCCGCGCAGTAGCCCAGGGCCAACCGGGGCACGAGCTCACCCGGCAGTATTTCGCGGACCCTGGTGAACAACTCCCCGGCGTCGGTGATCCGCTGCTGGTGGGTGGCCAACAGCGCTCGGTGCCAGAGCACCCGCCAGTCGTCGGCAGGCCCGGTCGCACGCTCGGCCCGGGCCAGGCACTGCCCCGCCTCCTCGTACTGCCGCAGGACCAGGTGGGCACGGCAGCGGGCCAGCTCGATCTCCGGGGACGGCCGGTGGTTCCCGAGCTCGGTGAGCAACCGGTCCGGGTCGGTGGTGGTCATGCCAGCGAGGAATGCGGCCGCCGGGTCGGCCCGGTCCGGCGCGGTGCCGGGCAGGCGCAACGCGACCAGCGGCGACGCGGGCCGGCCATCGGCGAGCGCCCTGAAACGCGGCACGGCCGCACCGGCTGGCGCGTCGGTCCAGGTGTCCAGCGCGGGCGGCTGGCCGAGCCCATCGTCGAGCAGCTCGGCCGGTGCGGTGAACCGCGCGGACGGCACCGGCGTCAGTTTCGCCCCGCCCAACGCGGTGAGCTGGCGCAGCACCCCCTCCAACTGCTCGCGCATGTCCGCCGCGGTGGGGAACCGGCGGGCCCGGTCCTCGGTGGCACGGTCCAGAGTAAGCTTCAGTGAGTCGATGCCGGGGGAAAGCGGGCCGGGGCTCGCCCGCGGCGCGCCCTCCACGCTGGCGGTCAGTAATTCATTCAGGGTCTTGCCCAGCGAATACAGGTCCATGTCCACCTGCGTGCCGCGGAGTTTCCGCTCCTCGGTCGGCACGGAATAGAACTCGGTAACCCACACGTCGCCGCGGAAGTTGATCGGGCAGACCGCGTCCAGATCGATCAGCTTGATCCGGTGCCGCTGGTGAATCACGTTGTCTGGCTTGAGATCGCAGTACACGTAGCCGCGACCGTGCACGTAGTCCAGCGCGCTGAGGATCTGCAGGCCGTACCGGACGACGTCGACCGCTGGCAGCGGCCGCTCGTTCTCGGCGGCCATTTTTATGATCTCGCGCAGCGATTTCCCGTCGACGTACTCCATGACGATGTAACCGGTCGAGTTCTTGTCGTCGGGCTGGACGACGAAATCCAAAATGCGCAGCACGTTCTCGTGGTCGAAGTCGATCAGGAATTTCTTCTCGTTGATCGTGGCCTCGATCGTGTCGGATCGTTCTCGTTGATCAGGCCCTTGATCGCGACATAGCGGTTGTCCAGGTGGGTGTCCATGGCCAGATACACCCAGCCGACCCCGCCGTGCGCCAGCAGATCGACGATCTCGTAGTGCCGTAGCCGATCGGTACGGTGCAGTTTCGGCTCGAACGAGAACCGCGTAGTGCACTTCGGGCAGAAACCCGAGGTGAGCGCGGGTTGGCTGAACAGGCCGCGGCCCACTGGCGATCTTGAACCGCTTGATCACGTCCACCGAGGGCGTTCAGCACTGTCGCCCTGCGTCGAAGATGAGGAGCTGGGGATAGTTCTCCGCCCGCGGGGTCGCCCACGTGTTGTCGCCGGTCTTGTCGGCCGATCGACGCGTCCGACATGGCGGCTCGTCTTGGCGGATCCAGCACCGACAAACACCTCGGGGTGCACACCCAACTGCTCGGCCAACCGGTGGATCACCGGCATCGGATCGGACACCCGCCACAACCACCACCTGGGTCTGATCAGTCTCGATGGGATCGTCGTCCCGCCCAGGCATTTGCGGGCTTGAAAGCCGAAATGCTGTCCGGTGAAGAACTCGGTAAGCCGTGTGTGGAAGAACCGCATGCACGGTTTGACGGGCGGGAGTCGGAAACGGAACCACGATCAGGCCACGGCCACGGAGAAGAACGGCCCACTGGGAAACCACGGGGCCACCTGAGGCTCCGTGCCCTACCGTCGATCACGGAAACCGCGCCAACTCCCGACCCTCCTTGTTTGTGATCTTGCGGTGTGGCGATCCGGGACAGCGGGCGGCCACCACGTTAACCTCCTTGGTTATGTCGACTTCGGATGATCAGGCGGTCGTTGTGGGCCACAGCGTAGAGGCTGCCCGATGCGGCGATCGGAAACTGATCCAAGCCACCAGCCGATAGAGAGCAGGGCGAAATTGACCGATCGGATCTCGATCCCATCCTGGAAGACGCCAGCCGTCATGAGTGGAAGATGACACCGGTGATCGCCTGCGTGCCACCTCGCGTGGCCAACGACAACGCCCGCGCTCAGGAATTCCCACTTCGGATCCGGTCGGTTCTGCGACGAAGGTGGGTGTCCAGGTCAGGGTGTGAACCTGCCGATCCAGCGCAGCGGCCCCCCGATGAACCGGTTGCGATGCCAGCCGCGCCGTACCACGGTCCCGCGCACCCGGCGGAGCCGGTCGCGGGTCCGGACCGCGACACCGGTGCGCGACCGGTCTTCGATCTCCCAAGCCCACTTGCTGATCGCGTGAGCGCAGCGCGTGCAGACGCCGACCTCGGGGTGGTTGCCCAGACGAACCAGCCTGTCCGGGTCCTCGACCGCGCCGCAGCACCAGCACAGCGGCCGGCCGGACCGATCGTCTTCGCGCGCCGTCCGCACCGTCATCACGCACACCCTTGCCGGGAACATCCGAATGAATCCCTGACGAGTATCCACCCTCGCACCGCGTCACCCCTTGGCTCCTTGTAGACACCACGCGGCCGGATGGACTCGGCGGCGAGGTTGACGTCGCCGGAGTAGCAGTCTGGCTGCTGTCCAGCTCACCCGGCGGTTGGGAAGATTCCGCCGGGTTCTGGTAGCGCCCCGGATCGCCCCAGGTAGGTCAGCACGGCCTGGTAGAACGCGGCGCTGACGCTTGGTGGCATCACATCGGACCGGTCGAAACACAGGCTGCTCGCGCCGCTGACCGACTGTGTGGCCGCCGGGTCACGGAGTCCGGATAGGCGGTCGCGTCCAGATTCCGGTCCGCGGACAACACGCTGCGAGTGCCGTGCGAGTTGGCATTGGGTGACATCACCAGACACATCACCACTGTTCCGGCCGCTCCGCCGACCCCACCCTGAACCAGGGATCTCGACGTGTTCGGGGCGACTGTTCCAGCCACCAGGCCAGGCGCGGTCTCGGAGCGCGCACACGGCCCACAATGGACCGCGGCCGGGTGGTCGGTAGTGGACCTCTCGGGCAGGAAGCGCCTCATCCGGTGTTTCGATGCGGGTCACTCGGGCACAAGCCGCCACGGCGGTACCCGCCGAACTGCCAGCTCGGCAGAGGAGGCTGTCCGCAGGTGCGTGTACTGGGAGTGAACGCAGTCTTTCACGATCCGTCCGCCGCGCTCGTGGTGGACGGCCGGGTCGTGGCCGCTGCCGAGGAGGAACGCTTCAGCCGGCGCAAGCACGGCAAGCGGCCCGTACCCTTCGCCGCCTGGGAACTACCCGAGCTGGCCATGAACTGGTGCCTGGCCGAGGCGGGCGTGTCCGCAAAGGACATCGACGCGGTCGGCTACTCCTTCGACCCGTCGCTGTGCCGGCCCGCGACGGAACTGGGCCTCGACGACCCGTGGGACAACCTGCGCCAGGAGTACGCGCGTCGCGCGCCGGGTTTCCTCGCCGGGGCGGTTCCCGGCCTGAGCCCCGACCGGGTCCACTTCGTGCCACACCACGTCGCCCATGCGGCCTCGGCCGGGCTGTGCGCGCCGGCATCCAGCAACGCCTGCCTCGTCCTGGACGGTCGAGGTGAACGGGCCTCGCACCTGGCCGGCCACTACCGGGACGGCTGCCTTGAGGTGCTCGCCACCCAGGACCTGCCGCACTCGCTCGGACTGCTCTACGAGGAGTTGACCGCACATCTGGGATTCGTGCGGTCCAGTGACGAGTACAAGGTGATGGCGCTCGCCTCCTACGGCAGGCCGGTACACCTGGCTGACTTCCGCGAGCGGATCCGGATCATCGACGGCGGCGGCTTTGCCACCGACCACATCGATTGGGCGAGCTACGCACCGCCGGTAGCGGACGGGGAGGCGTTGGGCCCCGCACACGCCGACCTCGCCGCGACCGTGCAGCGTCGCCTGGAGGAGGTGTTGGTCGGCCTGGCCGGCTGGCTACACGATCGTACCGGCGAGACGGTGCTCACCATGGCCGGCGGCACGGCGCTGAACTGCGTGGCCAACAGCGTGCTCGCCCGCACCGGCCCGTTCGACCGGATCTGGGTACAGCCGGCCGCCGGGGATGCCGGCACCAGCCTTGGTGCCGCCCTGCACCTGGCCACGACCCTGGACGACCGGCGGATCGGGCCACCCGAGCCGATGGGCACCGCCGCCCTGGGTCGGCAGTGGAGCACCGACGACCTGGCCAGCGCGCTACAAACGGCCCGGTTGCCCTTCCACACCCGGGTCGCCCCGGAGGAACTGGCCGGTGAGGTGGCCGATGTGCTGGCCGCCGACGGGGTGGTGGCCTGGTACCAGGGACGCGCCGAGTTCGGACCCCGGGCGTTGGGCCACCGATCCCTGCTGGCCCACCCCGGACACGAGTCCAACCTGGAGCGTCTCAACGACATCAAGGGCCGCGAGCAGTTCCGGCCGGTCGCGCCGCTGGTGCTGACCGACGAGGCGGCGTCCATTTTCGACGGACCGTTGCCGAGCCCGTACATGCTCTTCGTGCACGACGTGCGCCCGGCCTGGCGGGATCGGATCCCGGCGGTGGTGCACGTGGACGGGACCGCCCGGATCCAGACGGTCGATCCGGCCGAGGAACCGTTGCTGGCCGCCCTGCTGCGCGCGTTCGCCAACCGCACCGGCCTGCCGGTGCTGGTCAACACCAGCCTCAACACCGCCGGACGGCCCATGGTGGACAGTCCCCGGGACGCCCTGGAGCTGTTCGGGTCCGCGCCGGTGGACCTGCTCGTCCTGGGCCCGCACCTGGTCCGCAGGCCGGCGCTGGCCGGAGTCGTTCGGTGAACGCCGACCGCCCGCCGTTCGCCGTGGTGATCCCGACCGTGGGCAGACCGAGCCTGGCGGTGCTGCTCGAATCGCTGGCGAACCAGTCTCCTGCTCCCGCCGAGGTGGTGGTCGCCGACGACCGGCGGCAGCCACGGGTGCCCCTGGATCTCGCCGCCCTGCCGGGCACGCGGGTGGTGGCCACGGGGGGGCGTGGCCCGGCGGCGGCGCGCAACTCGGGCTGGCTGCTCACCGACGCCTCCTGGGTGGTCACGGTGGACGATGACGTGGTGCTGCCGGAGGGATGGTCCGTGCGGCTGGTGGAGGACTTGCGGGTGGCTCCTGACGTCGGCGCGGTGGCCGGACGCATCACCGTGCCGCTGCCGGCCGGTCGGGCGCCCACCGATGCCGAACGCGACACTGCGGCGCTGGAGAACGCCTGGATGGCCACCGCGGACATGGCGGTCCGCCGTTCGGCGCTGGCCGACGTGGGCGGCTTCGACGAGCGATTCCCCCGTGCCTACCGCGAGGACGCCGACCTGGCGGCGCGGCTGCGATTGGCCGGTTGGAGGCTTGCGGTGGGCCGCCGCGAGGTGATCCACCCGCCGCGACGGTCGGGGCGGTGGGTCAGCGTACGGGCGCAACGCGGCAACGCCGACGACATGCTGATGCGGGCCGTGCACGGCCCGGCGTGGCGAGCCGCGGCAGGCTGCCCGCGGGGCCGGTTCGGCTGGCACGCGCTCACTGTGGGCACTGGCCTGACCGCGCTGCTGGCCGCGGGGATCCGCCGACACCGCACGGCCGGGATCGCGGCCCTCGGATGGGTCGGGTTGACCGCCGAATTCGCCCGGCGCAGGATCGCACCCGGACCAGGTGGCCGCGCCGAGGTGACCACCATGCTGGCCACCTCGGCGGCCATTCCGCCGGTCGCGGTGTGGTGGCGAGCGGTCGGCGCGGTGCGCCACCGCGGCGCCGGCCCCTGGCCGGGTCGGCCGCGGGCCGTCCTGTTCGACCGGGACGGCACGCTCGTCGACGACGTCCCCTTCAACGGCGACCCCAAGCGACTGTCCCCTATGGACGGTGCCGGCGAGGCGGTGGGCCGGCTCCGGGCCGCGGGGATGCGGATCGGGTTGGTCACCAACCAGTCCGGCGTCGGTCGGGGCCTGATCACCGAGGCTGAGGTGGGGACGGTGAACGCCAGACTCGCCGGCATGCTCGGCCCGTTCGACACCGTCCGGATCTGCCCGCACCGGCCCGAGGAGGGGTGCCGGTGCCGTAAACCCGCCGCTGGGCTCATCCGGGCCGCGGCCCGCGACCTGCGGGTCGCACCACACCAGACGGTGGTGATCGGCGACATCGGTGCCGACGTACACGCCGCGCGGGCAGCCGGAGCCCGCTCGGTGCTGGTACCGACGGCGGCGACCCGCGCCGAGGAGGTTGCCGCCGCGCCGGTGGTGGCTGGCACCCTCCGGGAAGCGGTCGACCGGGTGCTGGGCCGGTGGCCAGGGTGAGCGGCCGGACACTGCTGGTGCGGACCGACAGCGCCGGCGACGTGCTGCTGGCCGGTCCGGCGGTGCGCGCGGTGGCCGGGCACTCGACGGTGACCCTGCTGGTCTCGCCGGCCGGCGAGCAGGCCGCGCGGCTGCTGCCGGGGATCTGTGACCTGCTGATCTGGCCCTGCCCGTGGAGCGGGTACCGGCCGCCTCCGGTGGACGCTGCCGGTACCCGCCGGCTTCTCGGCGCGCTGTCCGAAGGCGGGTTCGACTGCGCCCTGGTGCTCACCTCCCACCACCAGAGCCCGTTGCCCATGGCGCTGCTGCTCCGGCTGGCCGGCATCGGTCGGATCGCCGCGTCCAGCGTGGACTATCCGGGCTCGCTGCTGGACCTGCGACACCACCCCGCGGACGGACACGAGAGCCAGCGCATGCTCTCCCTCGCCGTGGCCGCCGGCTTTTCCGCCGCGTCGGGGGACGACGGCCGGCTGGCCGTTCGCCGGCCCCTTCCGCCGGCACCGGAGGACCTGCCAGGCGGTCCGTTCGTCGTCGTTCACCCCGGAGCCTCGGTGCCGGCCCGCGCGCCCGATCCGGCCCGCGCCGCCAGGATCGTCCGCACCCTGACCGGGGCGGGATGGCCGGTCGTGGTCACCGGCGGGCCCGCCGAGACCGGGCTCACCCGGACAGTCGCAGCCGGGGCCGCGATCGACCTGGGTGGGTGCACCGACCTGGCCACGCTGGCAGCGGTACTCGACCGCGCGGCGTGCGTGGTGGTCGGAAACACCGGGCCAGCGCATTTGGCCGCGGCGGTCGGTACTCCCGTGGTGAGCCTTTACGCGCCGGTCGTGCCGGCCGCGCACTGGGCGCCGTGGGGCGTGCCGAGCCGGATCCTGGGTGACCAGGGCGCCGCCTGCCGGGACAGCCGGGCACGCGACTGCCCGGTACCCGGGCACCCGTGCCTGGGCGCGGTGACGCCCGAGGCGGTGCTCGATGCGGTCGGCGCACTCACCGCGGCCCGCCCCGCCGTGACGGGGGTGGGCGGGTGAGGATCCTGGTCTGGCATGTGCACGGCTCGTGGATGACCGCGTTCGTACAAGGTCAGCACAGCTACCTGGTCCCGGTGCTGCCGGACCGCGACCCGGACGGTCGTGGCCGAGCCCGCACCTACCGCTGGCCGGCTGGAGCGCGGGAGGTCACACCGGCCGAACTGGCCGGGGCCGACATCGACGCGGTGGTGCTGCAACGGCCGGGCGAGATCGAACTGACCCGCCGGTGGACCGGCCGAGTTCCTGGCCGGGCCGGTGCCGGCCGGCTGCCCGCGGTGTATGTGGAGCACAACACCCCCCGCGGCGACGTCACCGGGTGGCGGCACCCGCTGGCCGACCGCGACGACATCCCGCTGGTCCACGTCACGCACTTCAACGCCGCCATGTGGGACAGCGGTGCCGCGCCGGTACGGGTTGTCGAACACGGCATCGTCGACCCGGGATACCGGTACACCGGGGAGCTGGAGACCCTCGCGGTCTGCTGCAACGAGCCGGTCCGCCGGCTCCGGGTGGCCGGCACCGACCTGGCCGCCGGGATCGCGCGGACAGTGCCGGTCGCGGTGTACGGCATGGGTCTGGATGGTATTGGGAAACTGTTCCCGGTCGGGCTGGCCGGCGCCGTCGAACTGCCGCAGGACTCGATGCACAGCCGCCTGGCCCACCACCGCGCCTACCTGCACCCCTACCGGTGGACCAGCCTGGGACTGTCCCTGCTGGAGGCGATGCACCTGGGCATGCCGGTGCTCGCCCTGGCCGCTACCGCGGCGGGCGACGCGGTGCCCGCCGGCGCCGGGGTGGTCAGCGCCGACGTCGCCGAACTGACCGCCGGCGCGGCCCGGCTGGTCGCCGACCGCGACCTGGCCCGCGAGCAGGGGCTGGCCGCACGCCGGTACGCGCTCGACCGGTTCGGCCTGCCGCGATTCCTGGACGACTGGGACCGCCAACTCAAGGAGGTGCTCTCCTGATGGCGTTGATGAAGGTCGCGATGGTGTCCGAGCACGCGAGCCCCCTCGCCGTGCTCGGCGGGCAGGACGCGGGCGGGCAGAACGTACACGTGGCCGCGCTGGCCCGCGCACTGGCCGGGCGGGGGAACACCGTGGAGGTCTACACCCGCCGTGACGACGCGGACATGCCCATGGTGGTGCCGCTGCACGCCGACTCGGTGAGCGGGGGAACGGCCCACGTGGTGCACGTGCCCGCCGGGCCGGCCCGGTACCTGGACAAGGACCACCTGTTGCCCTACATGCCGCGGTTCGGCGCCTGGTTGGCCCGCCACTGGACCTGGCACCGTCCGGATCTGGTGCACGCCCACTTCTGGATGTCCGGTGTGGCCGCCCTGTGGGCGCGCGACTGGGTCGGAGTTCCAGTGGTCCAGACCTTTCATGCGCTCGGCGTGGTCAAGCGTCGCCATCAGCGGGACCGCGATACCAGTCCCGCCGAGCGGATCGGCACCGAGCGACGGTTGGCCCGAGACAGCGACGCGATCATCGCCACCTGTTCGGACGAGGTGCGTGAACTGCTCGCCCTGGGTGCACCGCCCGAGCGGCTGCACATCGCGCCGTGCGGGGTGGACTTCGACGCGTTCAGACCCGACGGTCCGGCCGCGCCGCGGACCGGCGTACCCCGGATCGTGAGCGTCGGGCGGCTCGTGGAACGCAAGGGCATCGACGTGCTGCTCGCCGCACTGGCCCGCCTGCCCGGGGCCGAACTCGTGGTCGCCGGTGGTCCGGACGGTGCCCGACCGGACACCGACCCGGAGGTGCGCCGGCTGCGGGCCGTGTCGGCGGCGCTCGGCGTCGCCAACCGAGTGCGCCTCATCGGGCGGGTCGCCAGGCCCGACGTGCCGGCGCTGCTGCGCTCCGCCGACGTGGTGGCCTGCACCCCGTGGTACGAGCCGTTTGGGATCGTCCCCCTGGAGGCGATGGCCTGCGGAGTGCCCGTGGTGGTGACCGCGGTCGGCGGCATGCTCGACACCGTCCTCGATGGACAGACAGGGCTGCACGTTCCGGCGAATGACCCCGGCCGGCTCGCCACCGCGCTGAGCGGCCTGTTCGCCGATCCGGACCGCCGAGCCGCGATGGGTCGCAGGGGAGTGAAACGCGTGCGGTCGGGCTACGGCTGGGACGACGTCGCGGCCGGCACCGAGGCGGTGTACCGCGAGGTGGTCCGAAACCTGTCCGACGCGGTGACTACCGGCGGCGCTGGTCCGGCCGGTGAGGTGGCCGCCGCCGCGGGGAAGGGATCGCGGTGAGCCGCTTCGGTGATCTGGGTTCGCACCTGGGCGATCTGCGCGTTGCGCTGGCCGCGTTGGAGGACCAGACCGGCACGGTGGAACGGTGGGGGCGCCGGCTGGCTGCGGTCCTCGACGGTGGTGGCCGCCTGCTGGCCGCCGGCAACGGCGGCAGCGCGGCCCAGGCGCAGCACCTGACCGCCGAACTCGTCGGCCGTTTCGAGTCCGACCGCCGGCCGCTGTCGGCCATCGCACTGCACACGGAGACCTCCAGCGTCACCGCCATCGGCAACGACTTCGGCTTCGACACCGTGTTCGGCCGCCAGGTGCTGGCCCACGGCCGGGCGGGTGACGTCCTGCTGTTGCTGAGCACCAGCGGGAACAGCGCCAACCTGCTCGACGCCGCTCGGCAGGGCCGGACGGCCGGCCTGCGGGTGTGGGCCATGACCGGTCGGTCACCCAACCCGCTGGCGGGCATCGTCGAGGCCACGTTGGCCGTGCCGTCCGCCTCGGCCGCCGTGGTGCAGGAGGCGCACCTGGTCGCGGTGCACGCGCTGTGCGCGATGGTGGAGCGGCACCTGCCCGAACCGGCGGTGGCCGCCGACCGGCTGGCCGACCTGACCGGACTGGATCTTGTCTGATGGGCGGGCCGGTGAGAGTGCTGGTGGTCGGTGACGCGATCCTGGACTGTGACGTCACCGGGCAGGTGCACCGGGTGGCCCCCGACGCGCCGGTGCCGGTGGTCGACGTCGAGCGGCGCAGGGAACGGCCGGGTGGGGCGGGCCTGACCGCGCGGCTGCTCGCCGGTGGCGGCGCCGAGGTCCGACTGGCCGCGCCCTTCGGCGCCGACACCGCCGGGTCACGGCTGCATGACCTGATCGGTTCAGACGGCGTCGCGTGCCTACCGCTGGCCACCGTGGCGGCGACCCGCCGCGTCACCCGGGTACGCAGCGTCGATCAGTCGCTGGTCCGCCTCGACGAGTGTGGCGGCGCCCTCGGCCCCGACGATCCGGTCGACCTGGCCGCGTTGCGGGCCGGCCTGGAATGGGCCGGCGCGGTCGTGGTGGCCGACTACGGCGCAGGGCTGACCCGTCACCGCAAGGTGCGCGAGCTGCTGGCCGACTGGACCCGACGCAGGATCGTGGTCTGGGATCCACACCCGCGCGGCGGCCCTCCGGTGCCCGGTGTCGCGGTGGCCACCCCCAACCGCGCCGAGGTGCTGGGATTCGCCGTGCACACCGTGGCGCGTGGCGGCCCGGCATCCGGCGGGCTCGACCGCGCCGCCGAGGTGCTGCGTCGGCGCTGGAAGGCCGCCGCGGTGGCCGCGACCGACGGGTCCGCGGGCGTCTACGTCGCCGTCGGGGGCGAGCGGACACTGTTCGTACCGGTCTCGTTCGCCGTGCGGGGTGATCCGTGCGGTGCCGGGGACCGCTTCGCCGCCTCGGTCGCCACCGGGCTCGCCCGAGGAGCCTCGACTCCTGGCGCGGTCGCCGAGGCCGTGACGGAGGTGGCTGCCTGGCTGCGGGACGGGGGGGTGGGCGGCGACCGGGCCGGCGCGGCCGCGGGGGGGTTCGACAGCCGCCGGGCCGAGCAGACCGTGGTGGCGACCGGAGGCTGCTTCGACGTCCTGCACGCCGGGCACATCGCCAGTCTCCAGGCCGCCCGGCAGCTCGGTGACCGGCTCGTCGTCCTGCTCAACTCCGACCCCAGCGTCCGCCGACTCAAGGGGCCCGGACGCCCGGTGCACACCGCGCGGGACCGGGCCTGCGTGCTGCGTTCGCTCGAGTGCGTCGACGAGGTACGCGTGTTCGACGACGACACGCCCGAGGCGGCCCTGCGTGAACTGCGGCCGGACGTCTGGGTGAAGGGCTCGGACTACTCGGGCGGCCGGCTGCCCGAGGCCGAGCTGGTCGAGTCGTGGGGAGGGCGCGTCGTCCTGCTGCCGTTCCTGCCCGGCCACTCCACCACCCGGATCCTCACCCATACCGATCGTCGGACGAACAGGGAGCAGAGCGCATGACAGCAACCGGATCCGTTCTCAGCCCGCTGTCCGGTGCGGTGCTCGTCACCGGGGGCGCCAGTGGGCTCGGAGCGGCCGTGGCGGAGATGGTGGCCGCCCGGGGAGCTGTACCGGTCGTGCTCGACCGCCAGCAGCCCAAGGACGGCATCGCACACATCGAGGTCGATCTCGCCGACTCCCTGGCCGCCCGTGACGCGGTCGAGCGGGCTAGCGAGATGGTCGGGCCACCGGTGGCGGTGGTGGCAGCGGCCGGCACCGACTCGTGCGGGCGGCTCGACGAGATCCCGTTCGCCGACTGGGCCCATGTCATCGCGGTGAACCTGGTGGGCACCGCGGCGGTCGTGCGCGCCAGCCTTCCCGCGCTGCGCTCCCAGCGCGGCCGGGTGGTGACGGTGGCCTCCACCCTGGGCCTGCGCGCGCTGAGCGACGCCACCGCCTACTGCGCGTCGAAGTTCGGGGTCGTCGGGTTCACCCGGGCACTTGCCGCCGAGACCGCCGGCGAGGTGGGCGTCACTCTGCTGATCCCCGGTGGGATGAGCACCAACTTCTTCGACGGGCGGCCGGAGCGGTACCGACCGGGTCCGAAGGCCGTGCTCGACGACCCGGCACACGTGGCCGACGCCGTCGGCTTCGCCCTCGGCCAGCCCTTCGGCTGCGAGGTGCGGGAGATGGTGGTGTGCGCGTCCACCGAGAGCTCCTGGCCGTGACGGTCGGCGACGGCCGGCGACGGCCCGGAACGTGAGCCGTGGCCCACCCGGTACCGGTGCTCGTGCTGCGGGCGCTCGGACTCGGTGACGCGCTGACCGGCGTGCCGGCGCTGCGTGGGCTGCGGCACCGGTTCGGTGACGCGCCGATCGTACTGGCCGCGGCCGGGCCACCGGCCTCGCTGCTCGCCGACCTGGGGGTCGTCGACGCGGTGGTACCCACACCCGGACTCACCGGCGACCCGCCCGCGGCCGGGCTGGCGGTCCGGTTCGGTACCCGCCGGCACGTCGCGGTGAACCTGCACGGGCGCGGGCCGCAGAGCCACCGGCTGTTGCGGGGCGGGCTGCCGGACGAGCTGATCGGTTTCGCCAACGCCGACGCCGGGGGGCACGGGCCGCAGTGGCGGCCCGGCGAGCACGAGGTGGTCCGGTGGTGCCGGCTGGTGGACGGGGCTGGCGGCCGGTGCGACCCCGCCGGGCTGCGGCTGCCGGTCCCACCGGGGTGCTCGGTCCGGCTTTCCGACCACGTGCTGATCCACCCCGGCGCGGCGAGCGGTTCGCGGCGGTGGCCGCCGCGGCGGTGGGCCGCCGTCGCAGCCGCCCTGGCCCGGCTCGGGCGGACCGTGCTGGTGACCGGTGGTCCGGGCGAACGGGCGCTGGCCGGGCAGGTCACCGTGGCGGCCGGGCTACCCGACCGGGCGTGTGTCGCCGGGACGCTGCCGCTTCCGGACCTTTGCGCGCTCGTTGCCTCGGCGGCGCTGGTGTGCAGCGGTGACACCGGAGTCGCGCACCTGGCGACGGCCTACGCGGCACCCTCGGTCCGGCTGTTCGGGCCGGTCCCGCCGTCCCGGTGGGGGCCGGTCATCGACACTGACCGGCACGTGGTGCTCTGGCACGGCGACGGCACCGGCGATCCGCACGCCGACTCACCCGACCCGAGGCTGCTGCGGATCACCGTACCCGAGGTCATGGACGCCGCCCGGACCCTGCTCGACCGCGGTCACGCCGACCGGTGAGACCGACCGGCCACGGCGGATTGGCAGGTGACTGACCGAGGCGGACCTGGCAACTCACGCGCCACGTGCGAGCCGGTCCCGGAACCAGGCCACCGTTGCGGCCAGACCGTCGCGCCAGCCCACCCGGGGATGCCAGCCCAACAGTTCCTCCGCCTGCTCCGTCGCAGGCCGTCGCACCGCGGGGTCATCGGTCGGCCGATCCACAAATGTCACGGTGGAGCGCCTCCCGGTGGCGGCGATGACCTCCCGGGCGATGGTCAGCACCGACCTCTCGTCCGGGCTGCCGATGTTGACCGGACCGGCGTGCCGGCTGTGGGCCAGCCTCAGGATCCCCGCCACGGTGTCGTCGACGTAGCACACTGACCTGGTCTGGCTGCCGTCACCGGCCACCGTCAACGGCTCGCCGGCCAGACCCTGCCGGATGAACGTCGGTATCGCCCGGCCATCCGCCGGCCGCATCCGGGGCCCGTAGGTGTTGAAGATCCGCACGATCGCGGTGTCGAGCCCCTCGTGTCCCCGGTAGGCGGTGGTCAGCGCCTCGGCGTAGCGTTTGGACTCGTCGTACACCCCCCGCGGCCCGATCGGGTTGACGTGCCCCCAGTACTCCTCCGGCTGCGGGTGCACCTGCGGATCGCCGTACACCTCCGAGGTGGACGCCAGCACGAACCGGGCGCGCTTGTCCTTGGCCAGGCCCAGCGCGTGCCACGTGCCCACCGCGCCCACCTTCAGGGTCTCCAGCGGCATCTGTAGGTAGTCCACAGGGGACGCCGGGGAGGCGAAGTGCAGCACCAAATCCACCGGCCCGGGCACGTGCACGAAGTCGGTGAGGTCGCAGCGCACCAGCCGGAACGACGCACGCTCCAGCAGGTGTGCCACGTTGCCCGGAGTCCCGGTGAGGAAGCTGTCCAGCGCCACCACGTCACAACCTTCGGCGAGCAGCCGCTCGCACAGATGGCTTCCCAGGAATCCCGCGCCGCCGGTGACCACGACCCGTAGAGGTCCCATACCGCCGGGGTACCCGCGCCCGGGGTCGGCAAACGCTCGCCGGCCGCCACCCCGGAAGGCATCCGGCGGTGGTGGCCCTGGCGGGATCGGCGTGGTACCCGGGACGTTCCCCGGGCGAGTGGCGGCGAACACGTAGCGGACCGCCCGCCCGGGAGGCCGTTGACCGACAGGCACACCACGTTGCGGAACGGACCATTGCCGAACGACGGTGCGTAGTCCCATTGACGCAAGCACCCCGCGGCCGGCACCATCGCCTTCCGCTAGCGCCTGGGCGGCCTTCGTCCGCGACGCATCCGAAGGCACCCCCACCGGCG
>DASULA010000358.1:0-2357 GCA_036278435.1 Mycobacteriales bacterium
GGTGGTGACCACCCGGTATCCGGGCCGGCCGGACCGCTACGCCGCATCGTCCACAGTGGTCGCCCGCCCGGTCGGGGATGCCACCGCCGGGCCGGATGTCGCCGGGCTGTGCCCCACCGGGGCGATCACAACCGACCCGGGTTCCCCGGTGCGCGTGGACATCGGCCGGTGCATCGCCTGTGGACGGTGCGTGCGCGCCCGGCCGGACCTGTTCGGTTGGGCGCCCGGATCCGAGGTGGCCCAACCGGTGCGTGACGCCCTGGTGGTGCCGCGGCGGGCCGAGACCGACGACGCGGTGCGCGCGGTGCGGGCCGAACTGTCCGCCCGGACCCGCGCGCTCGGCCGGTCGGCGCACGTCCGGCACGTCGACGCCGGGTCCGACGGCGCCGACGAGTGGGAGGTACTGGCCCTGCTCAACCCGGTCTACGACGTGCATCGGCTGGGCATCTTCTTCACCGCCAGCCCCCGGCACGCCGACATCCTGCTGGTCACCGGGGTCGGCACGCACGGCATGGCCGGCCCGCTGCGGCGCACCCTGGAGGGGATGCCGCAGCCGACCGTGGTCATCGCCGCCGGGGTCGACGCGGTCAGTGGCGGCCTGCTCGCCCCGACCTACGCAGTGGCCGGTGGCATCGGCGACCTGGTTCCGGTGGACGTCTGGGTGCCCGGCTCGCCACCCACCCCGTTCAGCCTGCTGCACGCACTGCTGCTGGCGGTGGGCCGCCTGCCGGGCCGGACTGGGGCGGAGCGGTGACCGCGCTGCTGGTGGCCGCGTTCGGGCTGCTCGCCGCCGCCGGGCTGGCTGACCTGACGGCCGCCACGGCGAACCGGCGGGTCCAGCCGCTCCCCTACCTCGCCGGCCTGCTGGCCAGCCTGCTGCTCGCCGTCGTCGGCGCGGCCGGGATCGCCGGGCATCCGGCCCGCATCGGGCTGGGCACGTTTTTCGGTTTCGGCCCGGCCACCCTGACCGTGGACCGACTGTCCGGGCTGTTCCTGGTGGTGAGCTTCGCGGTGGCCGCACCGGTGTGCCTGGCCTGCGCCGGCTGGGCCCGAGCGACGTCCCGATCGACCGACCGGGTGCCCGGGCGGGGGTTGGGCGCGGCGTTCGCGCTCACCCTCGGCGCGGTCGCGGTGGTCCTCACCGCCGACAACGCGTTCTGCTTCCTGTTCGGCTGGGAGGGGCTGACCGTCGCGTTCTACCTGCTCACCGCGCACGACCGGCAGCCGGCCGGGCGGGGCACCGCGTCGATCGTGACGGTGGTGTTCGGCAAGGCCAGCGGTGCGTTCCTGCTGGTCGGCTTCCTGCTGCTGGCCAGCCGTGCGGGCACGTTCTCGCTGCCGGCGCTGGCCAGCCTGCCTCCGTCGGCGTCTCGTGACGCCGGGTTCGGACTGCTGGTCGCCGGCTTCGCGGTCAAGGTCGGCATCGTGCCGGTGCACGGCTGGATGCCGCGCGGTTACCGGGCCGCACCGGGACCGCTGCGGGCGATCATGGCGGCGGTCGCGGTCAACGCCGGCTTCTACGGCATGTGGCGCACGCTCGGCCTGCTGCACACCCCGCCGGGGTGGCTCATGGTCGCCGCCCTGCTGCTGGGTGGCCTCACCGCGATCCTCGGTATCGCGCACGCCACCGTGCAGACCGACCTCGCCGAAGTCATCGCCTACTCCTCGGTGGAGAACGGCGGGCTGATCACGGTCGGCTACGGCGTCGCCCTGGCCGGCGCCGCCCTGCACCTGGCCCCGCTCACCGCGGTGGGCCTGCTCGCCGGCACCCTCCAGGTGGTCGCGCACGCGCTGGCCAAGGCGTTGCTGTTCACCTCCGCCGCCGGGATCGAGGTCGCCACCGGCACCACCGCCCTGGACCGGTTGCGCGGCGTCGGGCACCGCCTGCCCTACAGCGGCACCGGCCTGGCCGTCGGCTCGCTCACCCTGGCCGGGCTCCCGCTCACCGTGGGGTTCGTCTCCGAGTGGTTCCTGCTCGAAGCGCTGATGCAGCAGTTCCGGGCCGGGCGGCTCGGCTACTCCCTGGCGATGGCAGCCGCCGGCGCCCTGGTGGCGCTCACCGCCGGTTTCGCCAGCGTGGCGTTCGTCCGGATCGTCGGCCTGGTCGTGCTCGCCCCACGCCGCGGCGACCGGCTCGCGGTCGGACCGGACGTGCGCGCCGGCGGCCGGGCCGCCGTGGCGCTGCTGTCGGTCGGGTGCCTGGCCGTGGCCGCGGTCACCCCGCTGGAGGCCAGGATGATCGCCGCCGGCCTGGACCCGGTCGTGCCCCGCGCCGTCACCGGCGGCGCGCTGAGGTCCCCGTGGGTGTTGCAACCGGTCTACCCGGGCTTCTCCATCCTGTCGCCGTCCTGGCTGTG
>DASULA010000359.1:0-9211 GCA_036278435.1 Mycobacteriales bacterium
CTGATTGAGATATGGGACGTGGTCAGGCGGAGAGCGCGTGGATCACGTCGTGCACGTCGGGGCGGTCGGCCCAGGGTTGCAGCGACTGACGCACGGCGCGAAGTCCGCGACGTGCGGTCGCCGATGCGCATCGCGTGCCCCTCTGCGCGATTTCCATCGCGGTTCGGCAGGCGGCGTCAACGTCGCCGGCCCGGGGATAGGCCAGGGCGAGCGGTGGGGTGTAGTGGGCGAAGCTGCGGGGCGCGCTGCATTCGGCCCGCACTGGTTCGAGCGCGGCAATGGCCGATTCCGGTTGTCCCAGCTTCAGGTCCACACTGGCCTGCCCGTACCGGACCATGTCGGTGATGCTGATCATCTGCGGGGTGGGGAGCGGTTCGTCCGGTGTGGCCTGGTCGGCTGCCCGGCGAGCCACGTCCAGAGCCTGATGGGCCGCCCGCGCCTCGCCTGCGTGGGCGTGCGCCTCGGCTTCCTGAGCGGAGATGTAGGCGGTGAGGCTGGCCGATAGCCGCGTGTTTCTGGTGGCGGCGCGGGCCAGCGCGGCGGCGTGGCACGGCTGCCCGGTCTGGAGGATGTTGCCCTTGCGCGCCAGCGCATAGGCGGCCATCTGCCGCCAGCCGGCCGCGTGCGCGAAGTCCGCGGTGCGGTCTGCCCAGTACAGCGCCTTGTCCGTGGCGTCGGCATCCTGGTACAGCCAACTGAGGTGGGACGCGTAGCGTCCGGCGACCGAGAGCAGGGCGGGGCGCAATGCCTTTGGCGCGTGCCGTACCGCTCAGGTGATCTCGGTCAGGTCATCTACCATCGGCGCCGCGACGGAGTCTGCGGGCATTACCCGGCCGGCCATCACGTGCCAGTCGTATCGGTCGGACAGCGCGGTCAACACGTCGGGCGTGATCCGGTCCGGGAGCGGGATGGCGGCGACAGCACCTGCGGCGCCTGCGGTGGCGAGGAATGCGGCGGTCCAGTTCCACGATGATCACGCACCCATCGGGTTGGCGTTGCAGGGCCAGGGCGGTGTCGGCACACGCCGTACCACCAGCGTGCGAACAAGTCAGCGCATAGGCCACGAGGTCAACGTCGAGAACGGCCGCCAGCGCCCGCAGGATCGGCTCAGAAGGGCGTTCCCGCAGGCCGCATTCCAACTCGGACAAGTAGCCCTTGGCCACGTGGGCGCGACGAGCGGTCTCACTCAAAGACAGACCCCGCATCAGGCGGATCTGCCGAATGTGCTCGCCGAGCGTGTACATGTGCGGCTCCGTTCGCTGGAACCCGGCGAACGTGGGCTCCCTGGCATGGCTAATGCCGTATTGGCAAGGCTACGCACAGTACAACGACGGTAACAGTCGGAGGGGATGTCGAGTGTTCGATCATGTGCAGCGTGGATGGTTGGAGTCGGATGACTACCGGGTGCTGGCCGAGGCTGCCGGGGTGGTGGAGTTGCCCGACGGCCCGGAACCAGACCGGCCAGCACCTGACCGGGCCGAGCCGGATGGGCCGGGGCCGGAGGCGGCCGATGTGCCGCCGTCGTACCGGGACGGGCCCGATCTGGATCCGGTACTCGGGGTTGTGTTGACCGGGCGGTGGGTTGATGACGATCCCGGACCGGTGGGGAAGTGACCGCCGGGCAGGCCGGTCCCGATCCGGATCTGGGTGGATTGCTGGCCGCATGCCGGCCGGAGGTGTGGGGCCGAAGCGTGTCGGCGGTCGCCGCGATGCACGAGCCGGACGGCACCGGCCGGTGCCGGTTCTGCCCGGCGGAGCGGCGCGGGTGGCGGTGGTGGCGGCGGGGTACCGGGCCGTGTCCGACCCGGCGGATGCTGGCCGACGTGGTCGCCGCGTCCGGTGATAGAACCGCCACATGATGGTGCTGCCGCTGGGCGTGGTGTTGCCGGTGATCCTCGCCGCGCTGGTGGCCGGGATCGTGGTCGGTGCGCTGGTGATGGACGCGGCCACCCGCGCGGCCCGGCCGCCATGTTCCCACCCGCCTCGGCCTACACCGGCCCGACACCGCAGGCATTGACTCGTCCCGGGCCGTTTCCCACTGGATGCTGGGGTTCAACAGGCGGCCCGGGAACTCACGCCCGCCCGGCCAGACCTCCCGACCGGGCCGGCCGCCGGTCCGAAGAACAACCGTCCCGGCCTTGCGCAGCGATTACGGTGCTGCCGTCGCGTTGCTCGTGGGCTGGTTCGAGAGTGGGGTTGCCGTCACCGCTGGCAACCCGGCGCGGACACCGCCGGGCGCGCCGATCTCGCTGAGGTTGGGCGCGTTCCGGAGGGCCGGGCTCAGCGTCCCCCACCCGGCGAGCAGCAGCGCCACCACCACGAAGGCCAGCATGGTCACCCGCGCCGACACGGCGCTGAGCAGCAGCCCCGCGGCGAGCGACCCGAAGGGTGCGAGCGCCGGCGAGACGGCGGTTCGCACACTGTCGACCCGACCAACCAGCCGGTCCGGCGTGATGGCAAGCCGGTAGCCGTGCACGACCGAGTTGGTGATCGGGACGGCCAACGTTACGCAGAGCATGCGCGCGACCAGGACGTACACGTCCGGCCAGACAAGGAATGCCGACAGGGCGTGCCGGGCCCACAGTTCGAGCAGTAGGACGGTCCGCACCGACAACGCACGGCGGGCGAGCCCGGAGGCGAACGAGCCGACGAGTGCGCTCGCGCTGAACACGGCCAGCAGCGCGCCGATGGTGCCGCCGGACAGGCCCTGCCGGTCGCCGAGGACGACGACGGCCAGAAACACGCCGGGACCGAGGACGTTGGTGAGTCCGAACAGGAACGTGGTGATGCGCAGGAACGGGTTGCTCCACAGGAAGCGCCACCCCTTGGCCAGATCCGCCCGCACCCTGCGCCGGCCAGCCGCGCGGGTCGGTTGGAGCGGCGCCCGGAGCAGCATGACCGACAGCATCGAGATCGCGTACGACACCATGGCGGGGAGGAACGGCAACGCCCGGCCGAGCCCAAACAGCGCACCACCCAGCGGCAGCCCGGCGAGGCTCGCGGCGGCCGTCCGCGCCTCCTGCGCGGCCACCGCGGCGGGAAGTTGGCCAGCCGGCACCACCGAGCGCAGCGCCGCGATCGCGGCCGGAGTGAACAGGGTTCCGAACGTGCCCTCGACAAATGCGGCGATGAGGATTTGCCAGAACGCGATCCGGTCCAGCACGACCCCTACGGCAAGCGCACCGATCGCGACGGCCCGCACGGCGTCGGAGACCACCATCAGCACCCTGCGGTCAACCCGGTCGACCGCGACGCCACCAAACACGCTGAACCCGACGGTGGCCAGGGTTCGGACGAAGGCGACCAGCCCCAGCCAGCGCCGGGGAGCCGGTCGCCGCCAGGACGAGAAGCGGGTAGGCGACCAGAGCCGACTGAGAACCGGTGGCGGACAGCAGTTGACCGGCCTGCAACAGCAGGAAGTCCCGGTTTCGCCGCAGCGGCGAGTCGGCCACGCCCCATCCCCTCCGAATCGGCGACCACGGATTCGACCAGAACCGCGCGGCGCAGCGGCACCGCGACGCCCGCTCAGGCAACCATGCTGGCCCTGATCATCGCCACCGAGAATCGCGCCCGGCGGTCGGGCGGCGCCTGTTTGGTCTGCGCGCGGTCAGAGGCCCAGGGCGGCCGAGATCTGGGTGCGTAGCGCGGCGAGCCGGGTCGCGGCGGTGGAGCGGGCGGCGGTCACGTCGCCGCCGGAGACTCGTACCACCGCCTCCAGGTAAGCCTTGAGTTTCGGTTCGGTGCCGCTGGGGCGGACCACCACCCGGCACCCATCGGCCCGCAGGGTCAGCACGTCCGCCTCCGGCAGCCGGTCGTCCACGCGGGACACCGGCTGGTCGGCCAGCCGGTCCGGCGGCGCGGCCCGCAGCCGGGCCATCGCCGCGCCGATCAGTCCCAGGTCGGTGACCCGCACCGAGAGCTGGTCGGTGGCGTGCAGGCCGTACTGGCAGGCCAGCTCGTCCAGCCGGTCGAGCAGGGTGCGGCCCTGCGCGCGCAGCGTCGCGGCCAGTTCGGCCACCAGCAGCGCCGCGGAGATGCCGTCCTTGTCCCGCACCAGGTCCGGCGCCACCGCGTAGCCCAGCGCCTCCTCGTAGCCGAACACCAGGTCCCGGGCGGCCCGGACGATCCACTTGAACCCGGTGAGGGTCTCGGCGTACGGCTGGCCGTGCGCGGCGCACATCGCCCGCAGCAGCGACGAGGACACCACCGTGGTGGCGAACGTGCCGGTCACCCCACGGCTCAGCGCCGCGTCGGCCAGCAGCGCGCCGACCTCGTCGCCGCGCAGCGTCCGCCCACCGCAGGCCACCGCGCAGCGGTCCGCGTCCGGGTCGTTGGCGATCACCAGGTCGGCGCCGGTGCGGGCGGCCAGGGCCAGCACCCGGTCCATCGCGCCGGGTTCCTCGGGATTGGGAAAGGCCACAGTGGGGAAGTCCGGGTCGGGGGCGAACTGTTCGGCGACCACGTCCGGCCGGTCGAAACCGGCCCGCTCCAGCGCCGCCAGCGTGAGCGCGCCGCCGACGCCGTGCAGCGGCGTGTAGGCGATCCGTATCCGGCGGTGCGGTGTGGCCGGCAGCGCGGCGACCGCGTCCAGGTACGCCTCGGTCACGCCGCTGTCGAGCACCGTGTACGCGACCGACCGGGGCACGTCGGCCAGCCGCCCCACCGCGCCGATGGCCGCCTCGATCCGGGCGTCGGCGGGTGGGGCCACCTGCGCGCCGCCGTCCGAGTCGCCCGAGCCGCCCGCGTCGTCCGAGCCACCCAGGTACACCTTGTACCCGTTGTCTCCGGGCGGGTTGTGGCTGGCGGTGACCATCACGCCCGCGGCGGCGTCCAGGTGCCGGACGGCGAACGCCAGCACCGGCGTGGGCAGCGGCTCGGGCAGCAGCAGCGCGTCCAGTCCGGCGCCGGCCAGCACCTCGGCGCGGGCCCGGGCGAACCGGGCGCTGCCGTGCCGGGCGTCGTAGCCGATCACCACCGGCCGGGCGGACCGGCCGGCCGACCGCAGGAAGCCGGCCAGCCCGGCCGCGGCCCGCAGCACCACCGCCCGGTTCATCCGGTTCGGCCCGGCTCCCAGCGCACCGCGCAGGCCGGCGGTACCGAAGGTGAGCCGGCCGGCGAACCGGTCGGCCAGCTCCTCGGTCGCGCCGGTGTCGAGCAGTTCCCGCAGTTCCGCGCGGGTGACCGGGTCGGGGTCCTCGGCCAGCCACGCCTCGGCCGCCGCCCGCAACGGCGGGTCAACCGGCGCGGCGGTGGCACCGTGCGTGCCGCCCGCGGTCACAGCGCGGCCAGTACAGCGGCCAGCAGGTCGCCCATCTGCCCGGCCGCGGCCCGCCCGGCGGCCAGTACCTCGGCGTGGTCCAGCGCCGCCGGCGCGATCCCGGCGGCCAGGTTGGTGACCAGCGAGACACCCAGCACCTCGACCCCCTCGGCGGCTGCGGCGATGGCCTCCAGCGCGGTGGACATGCCGACCAGGTCCGCGCCGAGCACCCGCAGCATGGCGATCTCGGCCGGCGTCTCGTACTGCGGTCCGCCCAGCGCGGCGTACACGCCCTCGGTGAGGCTGGGGTCGATCTGGGTGGCCAGTTCGCGCAGCCGCCGGGAGTACAGGTCGGTCAGGTCCACGAAACGCGGTCCGGACAGCGGCGAGTGCCCGGTGAGGTTGAGGTGGTCGCGGATCAGCACCGGCTGGCCGACCCGCATCCGGTCGGCCAGCCCGCCGGCCGCGTTGGTCAGGATCACCGTCGTGCAGCCCGCCGCGGCGGCCACCCGCACCGGATGCGCCACCGCGCCGACACCGAGCCCCTCGTACAGGTGGGTACGCCCGGTGAACACCAGCACCCGGCGGCCGGCCGGTGTGGTCACCGAACGGACCCGCGCGCCGTGGCCGATCACGGTCGGGGCGGCGAATCCGGGCAGGTCGGTAACCGGCAGGTCGGCGGCTGGTTCGCCGAGCGCGTCGGCGGCCGGCGCCCAGCCCGACCCGAGCACCACGGCCGCGTGGTGTCTCGGCGCGCCGGTCAGCTCGGCGAGTCTGCCGGCCGCGGCGACCACGGCCCGCGGAGCGGCGCGGTCCGAGTGGTCGGCGTGGTCGATCTGGTCGGCGTCGATGGTCGTCACGATCGGCAAGGGTAGATGAGCCGGTGCCGGCGGGCACCGGAACGCCACCCGGCCCGGCCGGCGGTCAGGTCGTCCTGAACGTGGCCGCGGCGGTGCTGAAGTACGCCCGGCTGGCGTCGAACTGGTCGTCCGGAGTGGACAGGTACACGCCGTAGAGCCGGTCACCGACGATGAACCCGCGCCACAGCACGTGCCGGGTGACCCCGCTTCGGACGTAGGTGAACTCCCACTCGGCGGCCGGCAGGCCACGGTAGTCGACCTTGGCCAGCCTGATCCGCTGGTACCCGTCATGGGTCTTGCGGAAGCTGTGCTCGCCGAACGCGGTCTGCGGCCGGCGCGGAGCGGGTTCGTCGTAGATCCGCAGGAACCGGTCGGCGGTGGGGTCGCCGAACTGGATGGCGGTGCCCTGCCTGGCGGCGTTCCAGTTCCGCGGCACGGCCACGGTGAACCGTCCGTCCGGGTCGGTGTACCGGGTGTAGCCGGCGGGCACCGATCCCGGTTTGGGACGGGTGTTGTCCGGCCCGGCGGTGTGGGAGTTGCCGGTCGGCGTGGTCGAATCGGAGCCCATCACCTGGGACAGCACCAGCCCACCCACCACCAGGGCGATGCAGATGGCCACGATCGCGATGATCTTCCCGTAACCGCGGGTGGCCGCCGGTCGCGGTGCGAACACGTCGCCGTAGCGTCCGGGAGCCTCGCCGGTGGGCAACAGCAGCGGTGGTCCCGGCGGTTGTCCCGGTGGGGGCCCCCATCCGGGCGGCACCGACGGGATCGGCTGGCGCATCGCCTGGGTGGCCTCGGCGGCCGGGACCTGACCGGGGACCTGACCGGCGATCTGACCCGCGGCCGGGCCGGAGGCGATCCGGGTGTCGGGCAGCAGCCGGTTGGTCGCCCGGACCGGCAACATGTCGCCGCCGGATGTCTCCCGGGCGGCCCGCGGGTCGTTCTCCCGGACCGTGTCGAGCAGCATCTGCCGGGCCCGCGCCGCGGTGAGCCGGGCCCGGGGGTCCTTCTCCAGCAGGCCGTTGAGCACCGGCGTCAGGATCCCGGCCCGTTTGTAGGGTGCCGGCGGTTCGCCGACGACCGCGTTGAGGGTGGAGATCGCGTCACCACCGCTGAACGGAGGGTGACCCTCCACCGCGCAGTACAGCGTGGCGCCGAGCCCGAACATGTCCGCGGTGGGGCGCAACTCCTCGCCGCGTACCACTTCGGGGGCCATGTAGGACGGGGAGCCGACCAGCAGCCCGGTGCCGGTCAGCGTCATGTCACCGGCGGCGCGGGCGATGCCGAAGTCGGTCAGCTTCACCCGTCCGTCCTCGGCGATCAGGATGTTGCCGGGTTTGACGTCACGGTGGGTGATGCCGGCCTCGTGCGCCGCCTGGAGCGCGCCGAGCACGGCCAGTCCGACCTTGGCCGCCCTGGTCGGGTCGAGCGGGCCGTCGTCCTTGAGCACCTGGGCCAGCGAGCGGGCCGGCACCAGTTCCATCACCACCCAGGGCCGTTTGTCCTCCTCCACCACGTCATAGAGGGTGACCACGTTGGGGTGGGCCAGCCTGGCGATCGCCCTGGCCTCGCGGAACGTGCGCTCGCAGGCCACCGCCCGGTCCTCGCGGGAGAGCCCCGGCGGCAGCACGACCTCCTTGAGCGCGACGGTGCGGTGCAGGACCGTGTCCTCGGCCGCCCACACCGCCCCCATCGCACCGCGGCCGACAACCCGCTGCAGGCGGTAGCGCTGTGCGACTATCCGGCTGTCGCTCTGAGCAGAGGTAGTCATAACCCGTTCTTCCTACCCCATCAACGGTCAAAACCATGCATCCGGCGGGGGATTCCGGATCGGGCCACTGTGAGGACGGCTACACCGTCGAAGCGTCTGTTGCGGACAAGTCCTAACATTCGACCATGACACGTAGGGCGGAGTCCGGCTTCGACATCTCGCCCGTCTACCTGGATGAGACCGAGGCCGGCGGGGCCGGCGGAACCGACCCCGCGGCCGAGCGCGCCGAACGGCTCGGCAAGCCCGGAGAATACCCGTACACCCGAGGGGTGTACCCGACCATGTACACCACCCGGCCCTGGACGATGCGCCAGTATGCCGGGTTCGGCACTGCCAGCGAGTCCAACCGGCGCTACCACCAACTGCTGAGGGCGGGCACCACCGGCCTGTCGGTGGCCTTCGACCTACCCACCCAGATGGGTTACGACTCCGACGATCCGGTCGCCCACGGCGAGGTCGGCAAGGTGGGCGTGGCCATCGACTCGATCGAGGACATGCGGGTGCTCTTCGACGGCATCCCGCTGGGCGAGGTGTCCACCTCGATGACCATCAACTCTCCGGCCGCGGTGCTGCTGCTGCTCTACCAACTGGTCGCCGAGGAGCAGGACGTGCCGGCCGGTGCGCTGGCCGGAACCATCCAGAACGACGTGCTCAAGGAGTACATCGCCCGCGGCACCTACATCTACCCGCCGGCGGCGTCGCTGCGGCTGGTCACCGACGTGTTCGGCTACTGCCGGGCCGAGATCCCGAAGTGGAACACCATCTCCATCTCCGGCTACCACATGGCCGAGGCCGGCGCCACGCCCGTGCAGGAGGTGGCCTTCACCCTGTCCAACGGGGTCCAGTACGTGCGTGCGGCGCTGTCGGCGGGGATGGCCGTGGACGAGTTCGCGCCCAGGCTCGCGTTCTTCTTCGTGGCCCGCACCACGCTGCTGGAGGAGGTCGCCAAGTTTCGTGCCGCCCGGCGGATCTGGGCCCGGATCATGCGCGAGGAGTTCGGCGCGGCCAACCCTCGCTCGCAGATGCTGCGCTTCCACACCCAGACCGCCGGGGTGCAACTGACCGCGCAGCAGCCCGAGGTGAACCTGGTGCGGGTGGCCGTGCAGGCCCTCGGCGCGGTGTTCGGCGGAACCCAGTCGCTGCACACCAACGCCTTCGACGAGGCGATCGCGCTGCCCACCGAGAAGGCCGCCCGGCTGGCCCTGCGCACCCAGCAGGTGCTGGCCCACGAGACCGACGTGACCGCGACCGTCGACCCGTTCGCCGGCTCCTACGCGGTCGAGGCGATGACCGACGAGATCGAGGCCGGGGTGCTCGACC
>DASULA010000360.1:0-2280 GCA_036278435.1 Mycobacteriales bacterium
CGACGAGATCGCGGACTCGCTCGACGGCGGTCTCGACCGGGTCCTCGCGGCGGCTCGCGAGCGCCGGGCGCTGTCGGTGGCGGTCGTGGGCAACGCCGCCGACGTCTACCCGGAGCTGGTCCGCCGCGGCGTCACCCCGGACGTCGTCACCGACCAGACCAGTGCGCACGACGCGCTGCACGGCTATGTGCCCAACGGCATGAGCCTCGACGCGGCGCTCGACCTTCGGCGTACCAAGCCTTCGGAGTACGTCGAGCGCGCGCAGCAGGCGATGGCCGCGCACTGCCAGGCGATGCTCGACCTGCAGCGCGCGGGGTCGGTCGTGTTCGACTACGGCAACGGGCTGCGCGGTCAGGCGCGCGACGCCGGCGTGGCGAACGCGTTCGACTACCCGGGCTTCGTGCTCGCCTACATCCGGCCGCTGTTCGCGCGCGGGTCCGGGCCGTTCCGGTGGGCCTGTCTGTCCGGCGACCCGGCCGACCTGGCCGCGACCGACCGGGCCGTGCTGGAGGCGTTCCCCGACGACGAGCCGCTGCACCGATGGGTGGCCTTCGCCCGGCAGAAGGTGCGCGGCCAGGGCCTGCCGTCCCGGATCTGCTGGCTGGGTTACGGCGAGCGGCACGTGGCCGGGCTGGCCTTCGACGACCTGGTCGCCCGCGGGGTGCTGGCCGCGCCGGTCGCCATCGGCCGAGACCACCTGGACGCCGGATCGGTCGCCTCGCCGGAGCGGGAGACCGAGGCCATGCGGGACGGGTCCGACGCGATCGCCGACTGGCCCATCCTCAACGCCCTGCTCAACACCGCGTCGGGGGCATCCTGGGTGTCGGTGCACCACGGCGGTGGGGTCGGGATCGGCAAGTCCATCCACGCCGGTCAGGTCGTGGTCGCCGAGGGCACCGAGGAGAGCCGCCGCAGGCTGGAGCGGGTGCTCACCAACGACCCGGGGTCCGGGGTGCTGCGGCACGCCGACGCCGGCTACTCCACAGCCCTGGACACCGCCCGCGGTGTGGGCGTGCGGATGCCACTGGAACCGGGCACCCACCCGCCGTTCTGGCAGTCCTGAGGCGGCCCCCGGGGCGTCGGGTCGCCGCAGGTGGCGGGGCGGCGCTGAGCATGGCCCGGACGGATCGGGCGCGGATCAGGGGCGGATCAGGCCAGGTCGTCGTGCAGCAGCGCGAGTTCGGTGTCCAGGTCGAGGTACCCGCTCTCGCATCCGGGAGGCACCACGACGTAACTGCGCAGCGCGAAGTCGACCAGGTGGGCACGTTCGGCCTGGAACATCGCCTCACCGTGTGGCGACCGGAGTTGCAGGTAGACCGCGCCGCTGCCATCCGGGCCGGGCCAGATGCGCACGTCGCCGTCGCCGGCGGCCATCAGCAGCCCGACGCTGAGCAGTTGCCGGGAGAACATCCACTCGATGTCCTCCTGCCCGTCGCGGGTATGGAAGATCATGTGCACCGCGTACGGGTCGTCGGAGTGGAATGCCAGCGACGCGGTGATCCGAGCCCGCGAACCAGGGCCGAGAATCGCCAGCTCGATGGGCGTGCACACGCTGCGTGAGCGCGAGACCATGACCCCTCCCCGTGACGTGCCTTCCGTAGTTACCAACGCGGCCGAGGCTGTGCTGTGACGGCACGCGACCGGGAAACTCTGGCCGCGAACGCGGGCCCGATCAGATTCGGTCAGTCACCGAGTCCGTACGTTCCGGCGCCGCCGAGGGTTCGGTGCGCGGGCATGCTCGGGTCACCGACCGCAGTGCCCGGTGGTTCGGCCAGGCATCCGTCGGCGAACCGTTCCCTCGGTACGTACGATCGAGATGATCGGGCGGGCACGGCCGGGAACCCTGGGGGAGGGGCTCTGACTGACCGGGGCGGGACACGACCGGCCGCGGGTCCGGCCCGGCCAGACCGGCAGTCGGCCGGTGGCTCGTCGGCCGGTGGCTCGGACCGCGATCCCGACGGTGCACCCGGCCCGGGTCGATGGCGGGACCGGCTGCGGTCCCATCCGTTCCTCGAACCGTTGTACCGGATCGGCGTGGCCGTGGTCGGCTTCGGTGTGGTCGGGGTCGGGCTGGTGCTGGTGCCATTTCCGGGGCCGGGTTGGCTGGTGGTCTTCGTCGGCCTGGGAATCCTGGCCACCGAGTTCGCCTGGGCCAGGCGGCTGCTCGTCTTCGCCCGGGCCAGGCTGCGGAGCTGGGCGGACTGGATGTCCGCCCGGTCGGCCCTGTTCCGGGTGCTGGTCCTGCTCGCCACCGCCCTGGTGGTGATCGCGGTGGTGGTG
>DASULA010000361.1:0-10630 GCA_036278435.1 Mycobacteriales bacterium
GAGCGCCGCGCCGAGGCCGGCGAGCGCCAGCACCACGATCGAGGCGCGCAGCGGCCAGCCGGTCTCGGCCACCTCGCCGAGATGCGACGGGCCGAACGTGCCACGGATCGACGACGGGATGCTCGCGACGAAGACGACGAGCAGCACCACCGAGACGATCACCGACAGGGCATCCTCGTGCCGACTCGCCGGAGTGTGCACGTAGGAGGCCAGGCTGGGCACCACCAGCGCGGCCACGGCCAGGATCAGCAGCGCGCAGGTGTTGCGGGCCAGCGACGAACTGAACCGCTGGGTGCCGTGCCGCAACCCGCCGACCAGGAACGCCAGGCCCAGCACCAGCAGCGCGTTGCCGAGGATCGATCCGATGATCGCCGCCTGCACCACCTGGGTGAGCCCGGCCCGCAGCGCGAAGATGCCGATGAACAGTTCGGGCAGGTTACCCAGCGCGCTCTGGAGCACGCCGGTCGCGCCGGGCCCGAACCGGTCGCCGAGCTGGTCGACGCAGCGTCCGACCAGAGAGGCCAGCACGCCGATGGTCGCCCCGGACACCACGAAGGCGACCACCTCGCCGACGCCGGCGTACCGGGTCACCGCGGACAGCGCCACCCCCAGGACCGAGGCGGCGAAAACGACGAGGTCGGAGCGGCTGAATGTCGGCGTGCCGGTCGGGGCGGGCGCGGTGGATCGAGTCAGCGACATGCCGCGATCCTGCCAAGTGGACCCGCCGGCCCGCTCCCCGGTGTCGGTGGCACGGCACCGACGACCGGTTCGCTTCCCCGGCCGGAGCGTGGATCCACCGGGTTGGGCTCACTCCGCCAGCAGCCGGCGCGCGATCTCCGCGCCGATCGGCAACGACGCGGTGGCCGCCGGCGACGGCGCGTTCAGCACGTGCAGGACACGCCCGCCGCCACCGAACAGGAAGTCGTCGACGAGCCGCCCGCCCGGTCCGACCGCCTGGGCCCGGACCCCGGCGCCGGCCGGCACCAGGTCGTCGTCGCGCAGCTCGGGCAGCAGCCCGCGGGCCGCCCGGGCGAACGCCCGGCGGGAGGCGCTGCGGTGCATCTCGGCCAGGCCGGCCCGCCAGTGCCGGCGGGCCAGCGACCAGAACCCCGGGTAGGTCAGCGTGTCCAGCACGTCGCGCGGGCTGGCCGAGTACCGGCCGTACCCCTCCCGGCGCAGCGCCAGCACCGCGTTCGGCCCGACGTGCACGGTCCCGTCCACCATCCGGGTCAGGTGTACCCCGAGGAACGGGAAGTCCGGATCGGGCACCGGATAGATCAGCCCGCGCACCAGGTCGGCCCGGTGCGGTGCGAGTTCGTAGTACTCACCGCGGAACGGCACGATTCGCGCCCCTGCGCGCACCCCGGCCCGGGCCGCCAGCCGGTCGGACTGTAGGCCGGCGCAGTTCACCACCCGGTCGGCCCGAAGGGTGCCCCGGCCGGTGTGCACGACCACCCCGCCGGCCTCCTCCCGCAGGCCGGTGACCCGGGTGGCCGGGTGCACGCCGCCGCCGGCCTCGGTGACCAGCCTGGCCAGCCGCAACGCGACCGCGGGGTAGTCGCAGATCCCGGTGTCGGCCACGTGCAGCGCGGCCAGCCCGCCGGCGTGCGGCTCGTGGTCGGCCAGTCCGGCCCGGTCCAGCCGCCGGACCCGCACCCCGTTGGCCTGACCGCGTTCGTACAGCCGGTCGAGTTGGCCCAGTTCCGCCTCGGTGGTGGCCACGATCACCTTGCCGGTGACCTGGACCGGCAGGTCGTGCTCGCGGCAGAACTCGACCATCGACCGGGCGCCCAGCACCGCGAACCGGGCCTTGAGGCTGCCGGGCCGGTAGTAGATGCCGCTGTGGATGACTCCGCTGTTGTGCCCGGTCTGGTGGCTGGCCAGCCGGTTCTCCTTCTCCAGCACGACCGGCCGAATCCCCGGCCGGGCCCGGATGAGTGCGAACGCGGTGGCCAGCCCGAGGATGCCCCCGCCCACCACGGCCACGTCGCAGCGCTCGGGCAGAGCGGAAGGTGCCTGGCCCGTCGAACCGTCCGTCGAACCACCCATCGAACTCCTTCCGGACCGCCGGTGACCCGGGCGCTGCACCCGCTGGCGGCCCGGCCCGGAGTCGCGCCCGGCCGCGGGCGACGCGTCCGCGGAATGCGGCCGGCGGGTGCGACACATGGTAGGCCGGCCGAACCCCACACTCGGCGGGCGGCCAGGACCCGAGGTTCGGGGCGGCGGCATCGTCGGCGCCGTCCGCGGGCGCTGTCGGGCGAAAGGGGCGGGTGGGCGGCGGGCACCCGGTCAGATCCCGTATCCTGCTGCGCGGAGGATTCGCCTAGTGGCCTAGGGCGCACGCTTGGAAAGCGTGTTGGGGGCAACCCCTCAGGAGTTCGAATCTCCTATCCTCCGCGTCTGTGACCAGCCAGAACGCCGGGTGGCCCGTGTCGGGCCAGCCGGCATTCGCGGCCGTAGTCTCGGTTCCCGTCTCACTTGCCCCTGTCGGCTTGTCCGCGGGACGTTCGCCGGAGGATCACCCAGTCCAGAGCACCCGCACCACGATGACGCGGCGTTGGTCCTCCAGCACCAGGTAGATGACAAGACCCTGGCCGTGGCTGCCGAACGGGTGTGTTCGTAGCGCTCCGTCGAGGCGCTTGCGGTTGTACGGGTCGCCGCTCTATGGGGCGAGTTCGAGCAGGCTCATCAGCTCTGCGTAGGCGGGCAGGCCATCTGCGGGCAGCGCCTCGACCTGTCCGAGAGCCTCCGTCTCGGTCTCGACCGCGTACACCTACAGACCTAGCCTGGCTTTCGTCTGCGCCCAGGGCTCGGTCGGGACGGGGGTGCCGCCCACCATATGGTCGACGCGTTCCAGCATTCGCCGGTGTGCCCCTTCGTCCCGGGACGACCAGGCGACGCGCTGCCACCGCCGCAGCACCGCCATCACGCCGGTGAGATCCAGACTCTCGGTCGCCTCGGACATGGCAAGGCGGTACTCCCGGTCGAAGTCGCCGGCCTCCGACTCGTATCCTCGGCGCCTGTGACGAGCCAGAACGTCCGCCGCGTGCCCGCACCGAGGCGGTGTGGCTCGACAAGCGCGTCTGGCCCGAAGCGGACACCGAGCCAGGACAGGTCCGGCGCAGGTTGTTGCGCGGCCGGCTCTCCGACTGGTTGGGATGAGGCTCATGGTCGAGATGGAGACCACTCGCTGGGAACGCGGGTGCCGGTGACGAGAGGTCGCGAGCCGCCACCGTTTGTCGGCGACACGGTGGGCGAGGGCCTGGACCGGTTGGGCGACACCGCCTGCTGGACCGTGGCTCGGGCGCTCACCGCGCCGTAACTCACCCGCCGGCTCTTACGAGCCCGGGTTTCGGGCGTCCACCGACGCGCAACTGGTGCGGGTGGCGAACACGCTGACCTTCCTGCTGGAGCACTCCCACCGGTGGTCGCTGCGCTGGGCGGAATCGGTGGCGGGTCCCGCCCACTTCACCGACGAGCGCCGGGTCACGGTGGGGGTGAGCGAACAGGTCGCACGCGAGTTGAGCCTGACGGTGGGAGTGAGCGCCGAAGGCACACTGTGGGCCGTGAGCGCGAAGGCGAGCCCTCAATGGTCCCGACTCACACGGTCCTCGGTGACCATCACCGAGGAGAGCGAGTCCAACCGGAAGCTGGAGTTCGACGTTCTGCCGGGGGAGGAGGGCCATCGCACTGTGGCAGCACGAATCGGTGCTGGTGCGCCGGCAGGTGCTCCGCCCCGGCAGATGGCGTCCCGCCGAGCCGCTGCCGCGGTGGGTCGATCTCGCCGTCGCCGCGACGCCACGGGTCCAGTCGATCCCCCGCACCCTGGTCAAGACGACCACGCGCGGCTAGCGCAGGGGGCGTCGTCGCGGGCGGCTACACTGGCCGGCGACCCCCCGTGCGGCGTTCATCCCGCCCAACTCCCCCAGGGCCGGAAGGCAGCAAGGGTAAGCGGGCTCTGGCGGGTGCGCGGGGGGTCCTCGGCTCCCCACCGGCCGGTCTTGCGCGGACGTTCGGGTGTCCCCCGGGTGTTCTAAGGTGGCGCGGTCGGAGGAGGTCGGTCGTGGCACTCGCCCTGTATCGCAAGTACCGCCCGGCGACGTTCGCCGAGGTGCGGGGACAGGAGCACGTCACCGAGCCGCTGATCCAGGCCCTCGGCGCCGGCCGGATCAACCACGCTTACCTCTTCTCCGGCCCGCGCGGCTGCGGCAAGACGTCCAGCGCCCGCATCCTGGCCCGCTCGCTGAACTGTGAGCGGGGGCCGACCCCCACGCCGTGCGGCGCCTGCGAGTCGTGCCGGGCACTGGCCCCGGACGGGCCGGGCAGCCTGGACGTGATCGAGATCGACGCGGCCTCGCACGGCGGCGTGGACGACGCCCGGGACCTGCGCGAACGGGCGTTCTTCGCACCGGTGAGCTCCCGGTACAAGGTGTACATCGTCGATGAGGCGCACATGGTCTCCACCCAGGGCTTCAACGCCCTGCTCAAGCTGGTCGAGGAGCCGCCCGAGTTCCTGATCTTCATCTTCGCCACCACCGAGCCGGACAAGGTGCTGCCGACGATCAGGTCGCGCACCCACCACTACCCGTTCCGGCTGCTGCCGCCCGGGGTGATGCGCGGCCTGCTGGAGGGGATCTGTGCCGCCGAGGGGGTGGTCGTCGAGCCGGCGGTGTTCCCGCTGGTGGTCCGGGCCGGCGGCGGCTCGGCCCGAGACGCGCAGTCCGTGCTGGACCAGCTTCTGGCCGGCGCCGGCCCGAAGGGCGTCACCTACTCCGGCGCGGTGGGTCTGCTCGGGGTCACCGACGCCGCGCTGATCGACGACATGGTCGATGCGCTGGGCGCCGCCGACGGCGCCGGGGTGTTCCAGGCGGTGGACCGGGTGGTCGAGGCCGGCCACGATCCGAGGCGGTTCGCGATCGACCTGCTGGAACGGCTGCGTGACCTGGTGGTGCTCGCCGTGGTGCCGGACGCGGCCGGCAAGGGGCTCATCGACGGCCCGGCCGACCAGACCGACCGGATGGTCGACCAGGCCCGCCGGATCGGCACGTCGACGCTGTCTCGGTTCGCCGACATCGTGCACGGCGGGCTGGTGGAGATGCGCGGTACCACCTCGCCCCGGTTGCTGCTTGAACTGGTGTGTGCGCGGATGTTGCTGCCGGCCGCGTCGGCGGTCGACGGGTTGGTGCAGCGGGTGGAACGGCTGGAACGCCGGGCGTCGATCGCCGGGTCCGGTCCGACCGGCCCCACCGGCGCGCCGGAGTCGGAGCCCGAGTCCGAGCCGACCGCCGCCGGCTCGGCCGAGCGGGCCGGGGCGCGCACCGCCCGCCCGACCCGACCCACCGACCCGGACCGACCCACCGGCCCGGCCCGGCCGGCCGAGTCGGGTCGGCCGGCGCCCGCCGCGCGACCGGCACGTCCGGCCGAATTGGCGGCGCCGGACGGCCATTCCGCACCAGCGACCCAACCGACCCAACCGACCCAACCGACCCAGTCCGCCCAGGGCGCACCGGATCCGGCCGGGCCGGGCGTCGACGCGGCCGGGATCCGGCAGGCCTGGCCGTCGGTGTTGGACTCGGTCAAGGGCCGGCGGCGCACCGCCCACGCGCTGCTGATGAACGTCACGGTGACCGCGGTGGAGAACGACACCCTGGTGCTGTCGGTGTCCTCGGCGCCGCTGTCCCGGTTGCTGTCCGACGAGGTCAACCTGGACACGGTCCGGACCGCGCTGCGGGAGGTCCTGGGCGTGGACTGGAAGGTCCGCTGCGTGGTGGACGCCGGGGCTGACAGGGCCGAGGTGCCCGGCGGTACCTCGGCCCGGGCCGGCGGCGGGCCGCCGGGCGGTCGCGCCGACCGGCCGGTTCCGGTGGTGCCGGCCTACCAGGACGACCCGCGGGACGAGGAGAACTTCGATCCGGGACCAGCCGAACCGGCCGCCAGGCAGGATCCGGAGGAGGCGGCGATCTCGCTGCTGCGGACCACCCTGGGTGCGCGCCCGATCACCCAGGAGCACTGACCCCGCCGGCGGCTCATCCCCGGCGGCCGGTGGCCCCGTTGCTCCGCCTCTGCCGGCTTTGCCGAAAACCGGTTCACCGGCCCGCCCGCGCGTGTCACGCTGACCAGGTGCGGCCGGTACCGTCGAATCCCGACCGGAACGCGTGGCTCGCCCGGACACGCGAGTCGATGCGGCAGCAGCGTGACGAGCTCCTCGACACGCCGCCGTTCTGCGTGTACGGGCTGGCCAGCCCCGCGCTGCGCCCCTTCGCGTTGGCCGACTTCCGGCGGGACGGCCGCGACTGGCGCACCGTGCGCCTGAGTTACGGCAACCGGGCCGCTCTGGCCGGTCCGTATGTCTCGGTGACCACGTCCTCGCCGCGTGACCACGTGCGCCGCCGGCACGCCGACCCGGTGCTGCTGGCGGCGCTGACCGCCGAACGGGACCGGGCGGCCGAGGACTCCGGCGTGCGACAGCCCGACGCACCCGGCCAGCCGGTGCTCTCCGACGTCCGGGTGCGGCTGGACTCCGAGCCGGTCCGGGCCCGATTGTGTGTGCACGGCGACGCCTGGGCGGCCCGGGTCAGCATGGCCCGGTTGGACGTGGTCACGGTGGGACGGGGTGTGCGTCCGGGTGCTGTCCGGCTGGTGCTGGTCGAGGACCTGGCCCCCTACTGGCACGGTCGCGAGGACATCTTCGGCCTGCCGTTCGGCCGTTAGCCCAATACCCCGACCAGTGACGTCCGCCGACTCGCGCGTTCGGTGTCCCAGGCGAGGGCCCGACATCCGGGCCGGGCGAGGAGCCGGTGGGGCCGTTCAGGCGATCGGCTGGCCGGACAGGTGACGGCGGAGGAACTCGGCCGCCCGCGGGTGGGTGTCCAGCAGGGTGTGCCGTTTCGCCAGTGCGTGCCCCTCGTCGGCGTACACCACCAGTTCGCATTCCAGGCCGCGGGACCGCACCGCCGCGGCCACCTGTTCGGCCTCGGTCACCGGCACCCTCGGGTCGTTCGCGCCGTGCAGGATGAGCAGCGGTGCCCGGATGTCGGTGACGTGGGTCAGCGGCGAGGCGTAGGTCAGGAACTCGCCGTCGCGTTCCAGCGAGCCGTACTCCCGCTCCCGGTGCGCCCGCCGGTAGCCCGACGTGTTCCGCAGGAAGGTCACCAGCGAGGAGATTCCCACGATGTCCACCCCGGCGGCCCACAGCCCGGGCTGGAAGGCCAGCCCGGCCAGCACCATGTACCCGCCGTACGAGCGGCCGTAGAGCCCGGCCCGCCGCTGGTCCAGGCCGACCGAGGGCAGCCAGGCGTGCACCGCGGCCAGGTCGGCCACCGATGACAGCCGGTCCCGCACGTCGTCGAGGGTGTACCACCGCTTGCCGTAACCGGTGGAGCCTCGCACGTTGGGCACGGCCACGGCATGGCCCTGTGCCACCAGCCCCTGCACGATCGGGTTCCAGGACCGCATTGACGCCGACTCCGGGCCGCCGTGGACAACCAGCACCACCGACCCGTCGCAGTCGGCGTCCCGGTAGAGGAAGCAGGGCACCGTCTCGCCGTCCGGCGTGGGTATCCGGTGCGACTCGGGGGTGACCAGGGTGGAGGTGTCCAGGTCGGGGGTGGACTCGGTCAGCCGGCGCGGGGACGCCCCGCCGCTCCACACGTACACGTCGAGCGGTTCGCGCGGAGTGCTGACGCTCAGCGCGAGCCGCTGCGACCCGGGCGACCACATCGGGTCCACGGCACTGAACACGCCGGGCTCGGGCAGGTCGATGGCCGACACCCGGTAGCCGGACTCGGCGTCGTGCAGCGCCGCGACGTCCGCGCCGTCGTCGTTGACGGCGACCAGCACCCGCCGGCCGTCCGGTGACGGCCAGCCGGTCAGGTCGTGCTCGTCGTCGGTGATCCGGTACCGCCACGACCGGGTGGCCAGGTCGTAGTGGGCCACGCCGGTGTACTCGCGCCCGCTGTTCGTGGTGAAGATGAACCCGGACGAGTCCGGCAGCCAGCCCAGGTGCCGGTTGACCGCCGGGTCAGCCGCGTCGGTGAGGTCCTCGCGCCCGCCGGTTCCGGTGTCGACCAGCACGAGCTGCCCGGACATGGCCGGCCGACCCGGGCGGGTCACCACCAGGTACCGCTCGTCCGGCGACACCGACACGTCCATCACGTAGCCGCCGCCGTCGTAGTGCACCCGTTCGGCGCCGCTGGCCACGTCGCGCACCACCACGTCGAAGTCCACGCCGTTGCGGCGGTTGGTCATGTACACCACCCGGCCCGGCAGCACGTCGAGCAGGCTGTGGATGTACCGCTCGTCGTGCACCAGCGGGACCAGCACCGGTTCGGCCGGTTCGGCCGGTCCGGTGGTGTCGTCCTGCAACCGCAGCAGCGAGAGCTGGGCCCGTTCGTTCCCGCCGGCGTCGTGCTGGACGATCACGGTGCGCTCGCCGGGCAGGTACCGGCCGACGCAGGACTCGCCCAGGTCGGTCAGCCGGGTCCATCCGCCGTCGGTGTCGATCTCGTAGAGCTGCACGGTGCCGGTGTCGTCGTTGCCCACCAGCACCCGGCCCTCGTCGTCAAGGTCGTATGCCCGCGTGGAGCGGGCTTCGAGCAGTTCGCGAAGAGTGACCGTCATGAGATGACCTTGCCATAACAGGTTATTTGCGCCGCAGGTAGTCCTCGATCCCCGCGGCGATGGCCGTCGCGATCCGCTGGCGGCCGGCGGGGCTCTCCATCCGCCGGGCGTCGTTCGGATCGCGCATGTTGCCGCACTCGATCAGGATCGTCGGCCGGGTCGACAGGTTCAACCCGGCAAGGTCGGCGCGCCGGTTGTATCCGTTCCGGCCGACGTAGGTGGCCGGAACGAATCCCGACCCGGTCAGGTACCGGTCGTGCACTGCCTCGGCGAGCCGGTGCGACGCCGCGGCCACGGACGGACCGACCGGGGGGCGGTCGGCCTCGATCACGTGGAAGCCGTGCCCGGCGAGCGAGCCGTCGCCGTGGATGGACACCACCGCGGCGGCTCGGGCCCGGTTGCCGACGTTGGCCCGCTCGTTCACGCACGGCCCCACCCCGGTGTCGTTCGGCCGGGTCATCCGTACGTCCACCCCGTGCCCGGTGAGCAACGCACGCACCCGCCGGGCCACGTCGAAGGTGAAGGCGTGTTCCGGGTAACCGTCGGGGGTGGTCGCCCCGACGGTGTTGCAGTCCTTGCGCCGCCCGTACCCGGCCGGCACCTGGTGGGTCACCTGGGCGGGATGGGTGGCGTTGCCGCCGTTGTGCCCCGGGTCCAGCACCACCACCGGCCGTGCCGTCGGGGTGGCCGCGCCGGCCGGGCCGGCCGCCTGGGTCGGCAGGGCACCATTGGCGGTGCCGGCGGACCGGCGGCCCGCGGTCGGGTGCGCGGCCGTGCCCGCGCACGCCGCGAGCACGGCCAGTGCGATCGCGGTGATCGCTGCCGTGCCGGTGCGGGACATCCTGACAGCCTGCCATTGGCCGCGCGGCCACGCCCACTCTCGCTCGAAACCAGCGCCAAACGCGACATGTCAGGCGCGTATCGTCTGTGGGACCTGTCCTTCGTGCCCGTTCCTCTACGCTCGGGGGAAGGTCTGTGAACGACGGTGGGGAGATTCGCGTGCAACCCGGTGGCCAGCCGAACCTGCAGGACATCATGAAGCAGGCGCAGCGGATGCAGCAGCAGATGCTGGCCGCCCAGCAGGAGTTGGCCGCCGCCGAGGTGACCGGTTCGGCCGGGGGCGGGGTGGTCACCGCGACGATGTCCGGCTCCGGGGAACTCCGGAGCGTCACGCTCGCCCGTGAGGTGGTCGACCCGGACGACGTCGAGACGTTGCAGGACCTGGTCGTGGCCGCGGTGCGGGATGCCAGCCGGGCCGCGGTCGAACTGGCCTCGTCGACCATGGGCCCGCTCGCCGGTGACCTCGGCGGCGCGCTGGGTGGTCTCGGTGGTCTGGGTGGGTCGGGTGGTCTCGGCGGGCCGGGTGAGCTCGGCGGACCCAGCGGGTCGCCCGGCGACCGGCCCGGGCAGTAGGGCCACGTGTACGAGGGCGCGGTCCAGGATCTCATCGACGAACTGGGCAGGCTGCCGGGTATCGGTCCGAAGAGCGCGCAGCGCATCGCGTTCCACCTGCTCGCCGCCGATCCGGCCGACGTGGTGCGGCTGACCGCGGCGCTGCAACGGGTGAAGGACGAGGTGCGGTTCTGCGCGCGGTGCGGCAACGTGTCCGAGGCCGAGGAATGCCGCATCTGCCGGGACGCACGCCGGGACCCGGCGGTGATCTGCGTGGTGGAGGAGCCCAAGGACGTGGTGGCGATCGAGCGCACCCGCGAGTTCCGAGGGCACTACCACGTGCTGGGCGGAGCGATCAGCCCGATCGAGGGGGTCGGACCCGACGACCTGCGGGTGCGCGAGCTGATGGTGCGGCTGGCCGACGGCACGGTGACCGAGTTGATCATCGCCACCGATCCGAACCTGGAGGGCGAGGCCACCGCCACCTACCTGGCCCGGCTGGTCAAGCCGATGGGGCTGCGGGTGACCCGGCTGGCCTCGGGCCTGCCGGTGGGCGGGGACCTGGAGTACGCCGACGAGATCACCCTCGGCCGGGCCTTCGAGGGCCGCCGCCTGCTCG
>DASULA010000362.1:0-19283 GCA_036278435.1 Mycobacteriales bacterium
CCGCCGTCACGATGCGGCGGATCGCACCGAGGATCGCTTTCCGGGTCTGCGTGCTGTAGCTGCGGATGTTCAGTTCGATCACCGCGTGCTCCGGGATGACGTTGCTCTTGGTGCCCGCCCGCACGCTGCCCACGGTCAGCACGGCGAAGTCATCCGGTGGCAGCTCTCGAGAGACGATCGTCTGCAGCCGCAGCACGATCATCGCGGCCAGCACGACCGGGTCGACCGCCGCCTGCGGCATCGACCCGTGCGCGCCACGGCCGTGCACGGTGATCCGCATGCTGTCCGAGGCGGACAGGAACGGCCCCGAATGCGTGCCCAGTCGCCCGGCCGGGAGGGCCAGCACGTGCTGGGCCAGTGCCACGTCGAGCGCGCCGACCAGGTCCGCCAGTCCGTCCTCCACCATCGCTTGGGCGCCGTCCCCCAGTTCCTCGGCCGGCTGGAAGAGCGCCACCAGGGTGCCTGACCAGTGCCGCGCCCCGTCGGCCAGCAGCTGAGCCGCGCCGAGCAGACAGCTCACGTGCACGTCGTGGCCGCAGGCGTGCATGACGGGCACCTCCGCGCCGCCGGCGTCGGTGGCGGTCACAGTGCTGGCATACGGCAGCCCGGTGGCCTCCTTCACCGGCAGTGCGTCCATGTCCGCGCGCAACAGCACCCGGGGGCCGTCCCCGTTGACCAGCACCCCGATCACGCCGGTGCCGCCGACCCTCTCGTGCACGGTGAACCCAGTGGCCAGGAGCCGGTCTGCGACCGCGCCGGCGGTGCGCTCCTCGTGGTGAGACAACTCTGGATGGCGGTGCAGGTCCCGGTAGAGGTCCTCCTGCCAGCCACGTACGCCACCAATTCCTGCCAGCACACCGTTGACTGCGTCCGACGACATCGCCACGCCTCCTCGTGGCCATCATCTGCGCCGGAGGGCGATCAGGCCACCCGTGGCGCGTCGCCCGTGCTGGTGATGGACTGGTGCGGATGAGCCAACCGTGCCCAGTGTGACAACTGACGGAGGAAGTACTCATGAAGGTCATCGTCGTCGGCGCCAGCGGAACCCTCGGGCAAGGGGTTTGCGCCGCCCTCAGCGAGCACCACGAGGTCCTGCAGGCCTCCCGGCGCGGGAAGCACCAGGTGGACATCACGCAGGCCGGATCGATTGCCGAGCTGTATGCCGCCACCGGTCCTGTCGATGCGGTCGTCTGCACTGCCGGTGTCACCCCGTTCAAGCCGCTGACCGAGCTGACTCGGGACGACTTCGACGCCGGGATCAACGACAAGCTGCTCGGCCAGGTCGAGCTGGTCCGTCAGGGCCTGGACCACGTCCGGGACGGCGGCAGCTTCACCCTGGTCAGCGGAGTGACGTCCAATGACCCGATCCGCACGGGCGCCGTCGCCGGCACGGTCAGTGGAGCGATCGACGCGTTCGTGCGCTGTGCCGCCATCGAGCTGCCGCGGGCCCTGCGCATCAACGCCGTCAGCGCCACCGTGTTCGAGGAGGCATGGGAGGGCTACGGCGAGTTCTTCCCCGGCTACCGGCCTGTCCCGGTCCGTGAGGTCGGCCGCGCCTTCCTGAAGTCCGTCTCCGGGGCACAGACCGGACAGGTCTATCGAGTGGGCTACTGAGGACTGATCCCGTCTAGCGGTTCGTCGGCGACCCACGTCAACACGCCCTGGCGCGCAGGGCTGCCTCTTTTCGCCGGCTCGACCGGAAGGACAACGGGGTGGGCCGTGTCCGGCACTCAGTCGAACTCGAGCTCGCCGGAGGATGCGGCCGACTCTGCGAACATGCGCTGCTGCTCCGCTGGGCTGGACCAGGGCGTGACCGGTCTGGCGGCCGGGACGTCGTCGAGGACGAGATCGGTGCGTTCGTTGAAGAAGCAGATCATCTCTCGCACCGGCTGCGCGTCGTGCAGCGGATCCGGATAGGTCCACGCGACAGCCTGCCCGCGCTGGCCGGCGCCGGTGAGTGAGAAGTAGGACGCGTGTCCCTTGTAGGCACAGGTGGTTCGGTGCTCGCTCGGTTCGAGCAGCTCCAAACGGACGTCGTCGCGCGGAACGTACCAACGCACGGGCAGGTATGTCTCCAGGAGGGCGACGGCGTGCCGTGTGTCGGCGAGCGCGGTGCCGTCAAGAAAGACCTGCACGTGCCGGTCGGAGCGCAGCGTGTCGATGCGCTTGAACGGGTCGTGCGGGTGGCCGATCGCGACCTCGGCTTCCTCCATCCAGGCAAACGTGGGGAAGTCCAGCAGCACGTAGCCGGCCAGTGCCTCGTCCGCCGGCCGGAAGGCAGCGTTGGCCAGCAGCTCCTGGCGCACCTGCACGTCCAGCGGCTGCCCGGGGCTGGTGTGAGTGGCGAAGTCCTCAGGGCCGAGCACCGGCGGGAGTCCGTCCGGTTCCTCCCGCACGGCTGGCCCGCTCGGGACCAGTCGTGCGTGTAGCGCCCCTTCCGGCACGGCGTAGACGGGAACCAGCCGACGCGGCTCCCACACCAGCAGCGCCTCCTGCGTGTCCGCGAGTGTCTCGCCGCCATAGCGGACGCGAACCTTGCGCGCCGTCGGCTCGAAGCGCAGCTGCGGCAGGCTGGCCATCAGGTACCCACGCATCTTCAGTGCCATGGTTCCAGCGTCCGCCGTCTTGGTCGGCGTGACAAGGACCGTGAGCCGGGGCGTGAACGAGCTCAGTGGCTGGCGAGTCGGCCGGTGAGAGCCTGGTGTCGCTGGGCACTTGTGGCGTAGTCGAACTGTGTGTGCAGGTCGTTGCTGGAAGCGAAGAACAGCTCGCCCGTCACTCGGTAGACCGCAGTGGCGTTGCCCGCCTCGTCCCCGACTCAGGTCCCGGTGAGTGGTCAAGTAGGGATCCAGAGCGCCCCCGGCCGCCTGAGCCTCGGGCCGCCTGGTTTCCCGTCAGACAGATCGCCCCGAAGGCCTGCGCCAGGACCGGGGTGAGGAACGAGCGCGTGCCGCGGACGTCGAGGCCACTGACGTCGAGGTCGTCGGGGAGCGGGGCAGAGTCGAAGATCCAGGCACCGAGCGCCGCGTACAGGGGTCCGACCGCCTCCGCGCCCACGGCCGCCCGGGCCCTGGCCGCCACCCGCAGCAGTCGGAGGCCGGCGGTGTGTCCGGCTTCGTACTCCGGCGGAAAGTGGCTGCCGTAGTCGACGTGGGCATTGACCGCCGACCAGATCCTGCCCCACACAACCCGTAAAGGAAAGGATTGACGAGCCTGACGCGGACATGACTTTCAGCAGCCCCCGTCACCGACGAGCAGCGGCCGTAGTCCCGAATCGACGTTGTCGCACTGACACGCGCTGTCGTGCCGGGGGCCGGATGCTTGTCCGCGGCTCCGGGGCGGGTGGCGTCCAGGATCAAGATGAAGCCGAAACCGAGTATGACCAGCGAGGAGATGGTCATGGCGTCGGCGGTGTGTGCACCGACGTATCGGACCCATGAGGTGGGGCGCCGGGCCCGTGGATGTGGGCGGTCCAGGTGGTGATGGCGTGGTGGTTTTCGGGCAGGGCGGCGTCGGCGAGGTCGGTGAGCAGGGTGGTCATCCGGCCGGGGATCTGGGCGACGTCGGCGCCGTAGCGCCAGATTTCGGCGACGGTGAGGTTGAGGTAGTCGGCGAACCGGTACTGGTGGACTAGGAGGCGGGGGGTGTCGTGCTGGTCGCGGGTCCACCCGGTGGGGAGGTGGCGGGTGGCCAGTCGGCGCAGCAGGTCGTGCAGGGCGTCGAGGACCTGGGTGGCGGTGGTGGGGTCGTTGACTGCGGGGGACAGGGCACGTTGGGCGATGTCGATGAGCTGACGGAAGCCGAAGGCGATGTCTTGTTCCATGGTGCGTTCGGTGTCCAGGGCCACCTCGGCGGTCAGCTGCGGCGCCAGCCGGTCGATGTCGAGCGTCGTGGGGGTGGCTGGGTGCACGGTGAACAGGGGCCCACCGGCGGGGATGAAGTCACCGATCCGCCCGGCCAGGATCAGGACGCAGTCGTGTTCGCGGGCCAGCCGGGCCAAGGTGGTGTGGTTGGCCGAGACGAGCACGCCGGGACTGGGTGCGGTGACGGTGTGCTCGCCGTGGTGGGCGGGGCTGGGGCACGGTGGCGGTGGTGGGGGGTCGTGGCCGGGTGGGCAGGTCCGCTCGATCAGGTCGCGGGTTTCGGCGGCGATGGTGGTGATGATGGTGGCGACCCGGATCAGGTTGGCGACGTGGCTGATGTAGACGATGAACAGCCCGATGCTGGCCAGCACCAGCAGGAATGCGCCGGTGACGGCGACGCGGGGCACGAACGGGTGGTGTGTGGCGGTGCCGCGGATGCCGCGGTGGACGACCATGGCGTACACGAAGGTGCCCACGAACACCCCGAGGGTGGCCTGGATGGTCCGGTCGGCCAGGAACATTCGCAGGACGCGGGGGGAGAACTGGGCGCTGGCCAGTTGCAGGACGACCATGGTGATGGAGAAGACCAGGCCGGTGATCGAGATCATCGAGGTGATGATCGCCGACAGCAGGCTGCGGGCCCCGGCGGGTGGGCCCGGGAACAGGATGGCGGTGTGGTCGAGGGGCAGCTGCTGGTCCACGGCGAGCAGTCCGGCGCCGAGGGCGATGGCGGCGGTGGTGCAGGTGGCGGGGACCAGCCAGAAGGTGGCGCGCAGCACGTCGCGCAGCCGGCTGGCCGAGACCAGCCCGGCCGGCCGGAGCTGCGCGGGCTGCCTCACCGGTGGCGGCGCCGGGCTGCCCGGGCGGTGAGGAACCCCAGCGCAGCCCCCAGGGCCAGCGCGGCCAGGACCCCGGCGCGGCGGTGGGCAGGTCGCGGCGGAGTGGGGTGGGAAAGGCGGGCCGCGGCCCGTGCCTGTGCCGGGTTGAGGTGGGCTCGCCGGGCGTGGGCGGTGGCCAGGGCGAGCTGTTCGCGGGCGGCGGTGACCGGCACCCCGCCGTAGCTGGTGCGCTGGTGCTGGTGGGCTGCCAGCTCGGCGGGGGTGGCGCCGGGCCCGCGGCCGGCGAGGACGTTGGCGCGCAGCGCCGCGATCCGCTGTTGCGGTCCGCTGGGGTGTGCGCGGTCGGTGGGTGCCGGCGTGCCGGTGGTGCTCATCGGCGGGTGCGGATCGCGGCGGCCACGGCGCCGCCGGCGCAGGCGAGCAGTCCGGTGAGCAGGGCGCGGCGGTGCATCGAGGCCCACAGCTGGGGGTCGCGGGAGTGGGCTTGGGCGTCGAAGGGGCCGTGAGCGCCGCGGTCGTGCTGGGCATCTTGGGGTTCGAACACGTTGGAGCCCCACCGGGGCAGCTGCTGCTGGGTCTGCTGGGAGGCCACGCCGGTGCGGCCCAGGTACACATCGATCAGCTTGGGTGCGAGGCGTTCGCCCAGGATGGTGTAGGCGGTGGAGATACCGACCCAGATGTTGCGGCGGGGGTGGGTGGCCAGGAACACGATCGCCTTGGCGGGCAGCTCGGGTTGGAAGATGGGCGGCACCGGCATCGGGTGGTGGTCCATCTTGTTGAGGTTCCAGTTGAACTGGGGGGTGTTCAGCCCGGGCAGCTGGGCCAGGCACAGTTTGACGTGGCTGTGCTCGTGCGCGAGCTCGGTCATCACCGACTCGCTGTAACCGACGATGGCGTGCTTGGCGCCGCAGTAGGCCGATTGCAGCGGGATGGAGCGGTAGGCCATCGCCGAGCACACGTTGATGATGACGCCGCGGTCGCGGGGACGCATCCGGGCCAGCGCGGCCTGGGTGCCGTGCACCTGCCCGTAGTAGGTGACCTCGGTCATCCGGGCGAACTCTGCGGGGCTGGTGTCCCAGGAGAAGGCCAGCGACCCGGCGAAGGCGACGTTGACCCACACGTCGATGGCGCCCAGCTCGGTTTCGACCCGGTCGGCGGCGTGTTCGACGGCGTCGTGGTCGGCGACGTCGGTGGGGATCCCTAGCCCGTGCCGGCCGGCGGCGGTCACGTCGGCGACGGCGCCGTCCAGCCCGGCTTGGCCGCGGGCCAGGACGGCCACGTCGTACCCGGCGGCGGCGAAGGCTTGCACGGTCGCGCGGCCGACCCCGGCGGTGCCGCCGGTCACCACTGCCAGTTTGTGCCCGTTCTTTGATGTCATGGGTCTCTCCTTCGCTTGGGGGGCTTGCCGGGCAGGGGGCCGGCTGTCCGGGGGTCGCCGGTGTGGCCCTGGTAGGGCTGGCTCACCGGTGGGGGCGGTACCCGCACACGGCGGTGACGGCGCCGATCACGGCCAGGTGGGTCAGCACCTGGGGGGTGTTGCCGAGCAGGTGGCCGGTGGCGGGGTCGATCTCCTCGGAGTACAGGCCCAGGTCGGTGGCGCGTGCGTCCAGGTCGGTGAGCAGCTCGGTGGCCTCCTCGTGGCGGCCGGCGTGCACGAGCGCCTCGATGAGCCAGCCGGAGCAGGCCAGGAACGCTCCTTCGGCGTCGCGTTGGCCGCTGTAGCGGTACAGCAGGCAGCCGTCGGCGCCCAGTTCAGCGCGTACTGCGTCGATCGTGCTGGTCAGGCGGGGGTCGCCGGCGGGGCAGAACCCGGTGCGGGCGGCGAGCAGGCAGGCGGCGTCGAGGTCGTCGGTGTCGGCGTGGAACGTGTACGCCTGTTTGTCTTCGGACCAGCAGTGGGTGTCGACCCAGTGGTGGATCTGGTCGCGTTCGGCGCGCCAGCGGTCGGTGCGCAGGCTGGCCAGCTGCCCGGTGTCGGCGAGCTTGACCGCGCGGTCCAGCGCGACCCAGCAGCCGATCTTGGAGATGGTGTAGTGCTGGGGGTCGTTCAGCTCCCAGAACCCGGCGTCGGGGGTGGGCCACAGTTGGCAGGTGCGTTCGGCCAGGTCGGTGACCATGTCGGCGGTGTCGGGGTCCAGCCGGCCCCCGGCGCGCACGTGCCCGTAGATGGCATCCAGCAGGTCTCCGTAGCAGCCGAGCTGAGTCTGGTCGGCGGCCTGGTTGCCGACGTGGACCGGGGTGGAGCCGTGGTAGCCGGGGGCGTGGACCGCCCGCATGGTCGCGGGGGGCACGGTCGCGTTCATCGTGTAGAAGGGCCGCAGGTCGGGGCTGCGTTGGGCGGCGGCGCGGATCAGGAAGTCCAGGGAGCCGTGGACCTCCTCGCACAGCCCGAGCCGGTGCATCGCGTCGATGGCGAAGGAGGAGTCGCGGATCCAGGCGTAGCGGTAGTCGTAGTTGCGCCGGCCGCCGATCTTCTCCGGCAGGGAGGTGGTGGCCGCGGCGGCGATGCCCCCGGTGGCTTCTGAGGTCAGCGCCTTGATGGTCAGCGCCGAACGCACCGCAAGCTGCTGCCAGCGGCCGGGCAGGTGCACCTGGCTTGACCAGCGGGCCCAGTCCTCGATGGTCTTCTCGGCCCGGTCGCAGACCTGCGCAGGCGCGGGCACGAACACCGGCGTGCCGTGGGAGGCGACCACGGCCAGCAGCCCGCGTTGGCCCGGCTCGGTGGTGAAGGCGCCGCTGACCCGGTGGGTGCCCGCCTGGGGGTCACCGACCCGATCGGTGACCAGCGCCAGCTGGGCTGGCCCCGCGGCGAGCCGGCCGATGCCGTCGTCGCACCAGGCCCAGGGGCGGGCGTCGGCCAGGGCATGGCCGGGCGCCACGGTCCAGGCCATCGGCACGGTGCCGGTCAGGCCGTCCACGCGGCGGGCCAGCTCGGTCCACGGCAGCGTGCCGATCGTGCCGCGGTTGAGGCTGTCGGTGACCCGGACCGTCCCGGCAGCGGTGGCGAAGGTGGTTTCCAGCACCAGCGTCCCGGGCAGGTAGCGGCGGCTCACCTGGAACGGGACACTCGGCGCCAAGGTGATCGCCCCGCCATGGCACGGGTCCAGCAGGGCCGCGCACACCGGGGCGGAGTCCATGTGCGGCGCCGCCCACCAGTCGATCGCCCCGTCGGCCGCGACCAGCGCGGTCGCGTCCAGGTCGGACAACAATCCGTAGGAGCCGATCGGCGCCCACCCCTGCACGCGCAGGCCATGCTCGTCGTGCTCGCTCAAACCGGTTCTCCCATCAAGAGTTCGGCCGTGGCCGGCGGGTGCCATCGGCCTGTGGTCACGGCGGAGGCCTGCGGCCGGTCGCAGCACGTCGCCGGGACCCCGGTGCCACGTTCGGGTCTATCTCAATGGCGCGGGCCCCGCCAGTTGGAAGCCGTCCACCGGCTCGAGCAGACCGGGCCATGGGAGAGCCTCGACCTGCATCGGCCGCGCATATCCGGTAAGTACAGGGGTAGTCAACGAGTCCCTAAGCCGCACACCGAGTTGCGCAGTTCTCGGTGCGGTCCCTTGCTGAGGAAGGCTGGTAGGAGCCCATGTTCGGCTCGCGAAAGTCCTCGACCCGCTCGGTCGAGCACGTCCTGGACCAGATGGTCGCCAACATCGAGCACGGCCGGTTCGAACGGTCCCTGTCGGGGTTGACCGCCCTCGCGGCGCTGGTGACCACCGCGGAGGTCTTCTTCGAGCACTACAAGGCCAGCTTCGGCAACAAGTGGATGTGGTCCCCGGTGCTGGTGACCCCACCGGTGGTGGTGGCCGGGATCGCCGGGGTTTACTCCAAGAGCTGGGCCAAGACCGCGCTGCCGCTGACCGCCGCGCTGTACACCGCCAACGGGCTGGCCGGGGAGTTCTTCCACGCCCGCGGCGTGGCCCGCAAGCCGGGCGGATGGTCGTTGGCGTCCTACAACGTGCCGATGGGCCCGCCGATCGCCGCGCCCGGGCTGATGTGTGTGGTCGGTGGCATGGGTCTACTGGCCGCGCTGCTGCGACGGGAGAAGTGATGAGCGACCAGCACGCGGGCGCCCGCACCAGAATCGACAAGGACGCCGGGGAGCACCTGCCGCACCTGCGCCCCGACGGGCAGCCCCCGCACCCCTCCTGGCTCCCGCGGCAGCGGGTGGGCACCACCCCACAGATGATCGGGCGCTACCCCGACTTCGACGTGCTGCAGGCCGCCGACACCTGGGACGAGGCCACCAAGCAGGTGGTGCTGGCCCGGCTGGATCCCCCGGGCCCGCTGCGGTTCTTCACCGCCGAGCAGGAGCCGGTGCTGCGGGCGCTGTGCGACGTGTGCACCGCCCAGGACGGCGAGCCGAGGGTGCCGGTGGCCGAGTCGGTGGACGCCAAGCTCGCCGACGGCAAGCTGGACGGCTTCCAGTACGCCGACATGCCCGATGACCGGGACACCTGGCAGATGGTGCTGGCCGGGCTGGAACACACCGCCGATCAACGGCACGGCACCGGTTTCGCGGCCTGCGGCACCGACCAGCAGGAGGCGATCGTGGCCGACCTGGCCGGCGGCGACCTGTCCGGCGGGCCGTGGGAGCGGCTGAACGTGTCCCGGGCCTGGTCGGTGTGCATGCGGGCGATCCTGTCGGGGTTCTACTCCCACCCGTGGGCGTGGAACGAGATCGGCTTCGGTGGGCCTGCCTACCCGCGGGGGTTCATGCGCACCAGCGAGCTGGGGATCCGGGAGCCGTTCGAGACTCCCGGCGCCACGGCCGAGGACGCGGCCCGCGCGGTGGGCGCGCACCCCGAGGAGTTCGACCGATGAGCCGGCAGCGGCTGCGGCACCTGCTGAAGGGGTCGGTCGGGCCGGCCGACAACGACTCCCGGTTTCTGCTGGACGTGCACTCCCGCCAGCTGCCCGGGGAGGCCACCATGGCCCGCTACCGCGAGGCTGAGGAGGTGGACCTGGTCATCGTCGGCGCCGGGGCGGGCGGGTCGGTACTGGCCCAGCGGCTGGCCCGGGCCGGGTGGAAGGTGGTGATCATCGAGGCCGGCCCGTTCTGGCACCCCGACACCGACTGGGTCTCCGACGAGGCCGGCTCACACGAGCTGTACTGGACCCAGAAGCGGATCATCGGCGGCGCCGACCCGATCGAGCTGGGCAAGAACAACTCCGGCCGGGGCGTGGGCGGCTCGATGGTCCACTACGCCGGGTACACCCCCCGGTTCCACCCCTCCGACTTCGAGACCTACACCCGCGACGGGGTGGGCGCGGACTGGCCGATCCGCTACGCCGACATCCGCGGGCAGTACGAGCGGGTCGAAGCCGAGCTGCCGGTCGCCGGACAGGACTGGCCCTGGGGGTATCCGCACTCTTACCCGTTCTCCCCGCACCCGGTCTCGGCGCAGGCCACCAAGCTGTGGCACGGCGCCCGCAAGCTGGGCATCGGCATGCGGGTCGGTCCGGTCGGCATCGTCAACGGCACCTTCGGCAACCGGCCGCACTGCATCTACCGCGGCTACTGCCTGCAGGGCTGCAAGGTCAACGCCAAGGCCAGCCCGTACGTCACCCACCTGCCCGACGCGCTGGCCCACAGCGTGGAGATCCGCTCGGGCTGCATGGCCGCCCGCATCGAGCTGGACGAGACCGGCAAGGCCGCAGGTGTCGTGTACTACGACGAGGCCGGCGGGGCCGAGCACCGGCAGCGGGCCCGGTTCGTCGCGGTCGCCGGGTACTCCATCGAGACCCCCCGGCTGCTGCTGAACTCGGCCAGCAACCGCTTCCCGCACGGCCTGTGCAACGACCACGACCTGGTCGGGCGGTACGTGATGGTCCAGGGCGCCACCCAGACCGCGGGCCGCTGGCCGCAGGAGCTGCGCATGTACAAGGCACCCCCACCGGAGGTCTCCAGTGAGGACTTCTACGAGACCGACCCCGCCCGCGGGTTCGCCCGCGGCTTTTCGATCCAGACCGTCTCCCCGCTGCCGATCGGGTGGGCCGAGCACGTCCTGGCCGACGGGCACTGGGGCAAGGCGATGCGCGAGTACATGCGCGACTACAACCACTGGGCCACCGTGGGCGTCCTCAACGAGCTGCTGGCCCACCCCGACAACCGGGTCACCCTCGCCGAGGAGAAGGACCCCTACGGGCTGCCGGTGGCCCGGATGGACTACACCCTGTCGGACAACGACAAGGCCAACATGGCCTACTCCACCGAGGTGATCACCAACATCCTGCACGCCGCCGGCGCCCAGGACGTGCTCACCATCAGCCGCTACGCGCACCTGATCGGCGGGGCCCGGATGGGCAGCTCGCCGGAGACCAGCGTGGTCGACGCCCACCAGCGCACCTGGGCGGTGCCCAACCTGTTCCTGGCCGACGGGTCGGTGTGCCCCACCCAGGGGTCGGCCAACCCGGCGCTGACCATCATGGCGTTGGCCTCCCGGCTGGCCCAGGACATGTCCAGCGGCGCCGCGATGGACGACGACCCGGCCGCCCGGGCCGGCACCACGCCCGCGCAGCAGCCGGTCGGCTGACCCGGGGGACGTGATGGCTGGGTTGCCGGGGTTCTTTCCCTACTGGGTGGTGGTCACCCACTTCCTGAACGTGTTCTTCATGCTGCTGCTGGCCCGCTCCGGACTCGAGGTGCTCTCGGCCTTCCCCAAGTTCTACTGGCACGACGACTGCCCGCCCGGGCGGGAGTGGCTGCGGCTGTCCAAGAAGATGTACGCCGCCGACTCCCGCCGGTCCTGGACCTCCCTGGACGAGGAGGTGGCTTGGTCCCCGGTGATCGCCCTGCCCGGCAGGAAGAACCTCGGCCTGGGCCGGCACTGGCACTTCATGAGCGTGCAGTTCTGGATCCTCACCGGGGCCGTGTACATCGCGATGGTGTTCGCCAGCGGCTACTGGCACTACCTGGTCCCCACCCACTGGTCGCTGTTCCCGGACGCGGTGCGCTCGGTGGGCACCTACCTGCAGTTCAAGATCCCGGCCAAGATCCCCGGGGAGCCGTTCGAGCCGGCCCAGAAGCTCACCTACTTCGTAGTGGTCTTCCTGCTCGCCCCGTTCCAGGTCCTCACCGGCGCGGCGATGTCCCCGACCGTGCTGGCCCGCTTCCCCCGCTACGGCAAGGTCTTCGGCGGCAAGCAGGGCGCCCGCAGCCTGCACTTCCTGGGCCTTCTCGCGTTCGCCGGGTTCACCGCGCTGCACACCTTCATGGTGATCATCCACGGCGTGCCCAAGGAGTTCGCCGGGATCGTCCTGGCCGATGTGGCCGGCAACCGCACCCTCGCGCTGGCGATCGGGCTGACCGGCATCTTCCTGATCCTGGTGGTGCACGTGGTGATCGGCACCTTCTCGCTGCGCTACAAGCGGGCCACCCAACGCCTGCTCGGGCTCATGGTCGACCGCTTCGAGTGGGCCATCTCCAAGGCCTTCACCTCCCGCGAGCACTACGACCGCGCCGACATCTCCCCCTACCACCGGATCAACGGCTACCCCCCAACCGGTGAGCAGTACGAGCAGATGGCCGCCAACGGCTTCCGTGACTACCGTCTCTCGGTCGGAGGGCTGGTCGCCCGGCCGCTGTCGCTGTCACTGGCCGACCTGCGCGCCCTGGGCGGGGCCTCGCAGATCACCAAGCACAACTGCATCCAGGGCTGGACCGCCATCGCCGAATGGGCCGGGGTGCCGATGTCCAGCATCATCGACCTCGCCGAACCCGCCCCGCGGGCCACCCACGTGGTGTTCTACGCGATGGACGACAAGGGCCTGACCGAGGGCGAGGGCCGCTACGGCTTCTTCTACGGCACCATCCCGATCCACTTGGCCCGCAACCCCCAGACCATCCTGGCGCTGGAGATGAACGGCGCCCCGCTGCCCGTGGAGCACGGCGCCCCGATCCGGCTCCGGATCGAGACCCAGCTCGGCTTCAAGATGGTCAAGTGGATCGCCGCGATCGAGTTCGTCGACGACATCAAGCACATCGGCATGGGCATGGGCGGCTGGCGCGAGGACCAGCAGTACTACGCCAACGCCGCCGGCATCTGACCCGGGCACCACCGTGCCGTCCCCCAGCCACCCCACCCGAGACAACAAAAGGACCACCTCCATGAGCAGCACCGTCAGCGACTTCGTCATCGACCGCCTCATCGCCTGGGACCTGCACCAGTGGTACGGGTTCCCCGGCGACGGGATCGGCGGCTTCGACGGCGCCCTGGAACGCGCCCAACGCGCCGGCAAGGACTTCACCTACATCCGGCCCACCCACGAGGAGATCTGTGCGTTCATGGCCTGCGCCCACGCCAAGTTCACCGGCGAAGTCGGGGTGTGCATCGCCACCTCCGGGCCCGGCGCGGTGCACCTGCTCAACGGGCTGTACGACGCCAAGATGGACAACCAACCCGTCGTGGCCGTCGTCGGCCAGCAGGGCCGGGTCTGCCTGGGCAGTGACACCCAGCAGCAGCTCAACCTCGAACGGGTCTTTGCCGACGTCGCCGGCTACGTCCAGACCGTGACCACCCCGATGCACGCCCAGCTCGTGGTCGACCGCGCGGTGCGCATCGCCGCCGCCCAGCACTGCCCCACCGTGGTGATCCTGCCCGCCGACATCCAGAACATGGACATGGAAGAACCCACCCTGGCCCACTGGGTCTCGCGCACCGGGGTCGGGCACGCCTCCACCGCGCTGACTCCGCCGGAAGCCGAGCTGGCCCGCGCCGCCGAGGTCCTCAATGCCGGGACCAAGGTCGCCATGATCGTCGGGGAAGGAGCCCGCGGTGCCACCGATGAGGTCCTGGCCGTCGCCGAGCGGCTCGGCGCCGGCATCATCACCGCGCTGCTAGGCAAGGACGTCGTCCCCGGCGACCTGCCCCACCACACCCAACAGCTCGGGCTGCTGGGCTCCAAACCCTCCTACGACATGATGCAAGACTGCGACACCTTGCTGATGGTCGGCTCCAACTACCCCTACGCGGAGTTCCTGCCCAAGAGCGGGCAGGCCCGCGGTGTGCAGATCGACCTCTCACCGCGGCACCTGAGCCTGCGCTACCCGATGGAGGTCAACCTCACCGGCGACGCCAAGGCCACCCTGGCCGCGCTGCTGCCCCACCTGCACCAGCAGAACGACCGCACCTGGCAGAACCAAGTCATCGCCGGCATGAAGGACTGGACCCAGATCACCGACGCCGAAGCCCACGCCGAAGCCGACCCGGTCAACCCGCGGCTGGTCTACCACGAGCTCAACCAGCGCCTGCCCGCCGACGCCATCGTCACCGCCGACGCCGGCTCCACCGCCGACTGGTACGGCCACCACATCAAGCTCGGCCGTGACATGTCCGGCAACCTGTCCGGGATGCTCGCCTCCATGCTGGCCGCCATGCCCTACGCCGTGGCCGCCAAGTTCGCCCACCCGCACCGACCGGTGATCTGCACCATCGGCGACGGCGCCTTCCAGATGCTCGGCATGAACGAGCTGCTCACCGTCAAACGCCACTGGAAGAGCTGGGCCGACCCCCGCTTCATCGTCCTGATCCTGCACAACAACGACCTGACCCAGGTCTCCTGGGAGATGCGCGAGGGCGGCGACCCCCGCTACGACACCTCCCAGCTGCTGGAAGACATGGACTACGCCGGCTACGCGCAGGTGCTGGGCCTGCGCGGCATCAAGGTCACCGAACCCGACCAGGTCGCCGGCGCCTGGGACGACGCGCTGGCCGCCGACCGACCCACCGTCCTGGACGTGCACACCGACCCCAACGTCCCCCCGCTGCCGGCACATATCTCCTTCGCCGAAGCCAAGGGCTTCCTGGAAACCCTCGCCAAGGGCGACCCCGCCGAGACCTCCGTCATCCGCGACTCGCTGCGCGCCGTCGGCGCCGAACTGTTCGCCCACGCCAAAGACGCCCTGACCCGCGACCACGACTGAACCGCCACCGACCTCGCAGGTGCCCGGCCTGCCGGGTTCGCGGCCCGGGAGCCCGGCACCGCAGGGGTCCCGGCGCCTCCGAAGCCGACGAGCCCGCCGCTGGGGGCGCCTGCCCCAAGATCGCCATTCACAGGAGGCGTTCAGACGGTACCCAGTAACCGGTCAGGTGATGTTCATACTCTTGAGGGCACACATCCCGTACCCGTCCCCCGCGCCCCGCTGGTGAGCTGGCCGAGCATCCCCGCCTGGGGCGCCGCACCGGAAGTGATGCCCTTGAGCGCACCGTCCAACCGCCCCCTGCCCAGCGGCCCCGAACCCGCGGTCATCAGCCGGCCGGTCGGCACCAGCCCGGCCTCGCCGGCAACCCCGCCGGGCCCGCGACCACCCCACCACGGCCGAGCCCCGGCGCCCGCACCCCCACCGCCCCCGTTGCTGCCCGGCCGACACCCCGACCAGAGCGCCGACGGCTCGGTGACCCTCACCCTGCCCGAGGCACCGCCAGGAGGTGGCGGCGATGTCCACCTGTACCGGCTGCTGCGGGCCCTGACCCCCGGCACCGTGCTCGTCGTCGATCTGTCCGCTTTCCACCGGATCGACCGCGGGCTGGTCGACACGCTGCTCGCGGTGCGCGCCCGGGCCCGCAACCTCGGCGGGGACCTGCACCTGAGCGGGCTGCCCGACCCCCTCCCCGTGCCGATGGCGGCGGTGACCGAGCACACCCCACCCGCGGAGCCGTGGGTCATCGACCCCGCCCAGCGACCGGCGACCGGCGACCAGAGCAGATCGGGTGAATCGACGCGACCCGGCCACCACGCCACCCCCACCCCCCGCAAGGAAGGCAGACCCATGACCAGCTCCAGCACCGTGCCGGTGGACCGCGTTGAGGTCGCCGTCTTTGAGTTCCCGACCGACGCACCCGAGTCCGACGGCACCCTGTGGTGGGACTGCACCACCATGGTCCTGGTGACCGCCTTCGCCGGCGACCAGGTCGGCCTCGGCTACACCTACGCCGGACCCGCAGCGGCGACCGTGGTCACCGGCACGCTGGCGAGTGTCGTCACCGGGCGCGACGCCCTCACCCCGACCGCGTCCTGGGCCGCGATGCAGCGCCAGGTGCGCAACCTGGGCAAGCCCGGCCTGGTGGCGGAGGCGATCTCGGCGGTCGACATCGCCCTGTGGGACCTGCACGCCCGGCTGCTCGACGTCCCGGTGTCGGTGGCGCTCGGCGCGCTTCACGAGCAGGTCCCGGTCTATGGCAGCGGCGGCTTCACCTCCTACGACGACCAACAGCTCAGCGGCCAACTGGAGGACTGGGTGGACGCGGGCATCCCCCGGGTCAAGATCAAGGTCGGCCGTGACCCCGACGCCGACGCCCACCGGGTCGCGGTGGCCCGCAGTGCGATCGGTGAGGACACCGAGCTGTTCGTCGACGCCAACGGCGCGTACACCCGCAAGCAGGCGCTGTGGTGGGCGAACTGGTACGCCCAGTACGACATCCGCTGGTTTGAGGAACCGGTCAGCTCCGATGACCTGACCGGGCTGCGGCTGCTGCGTGACGCCGGCCCCGGCCGGCTCGACATCGCGGCGGGGGAGTACGGCTACCACCTGCCCTACTTCCACCAGATGCTCAAGGCCGGTGCCGTGGACTGCCTGCAGGCCGACCCCACTCGGTGCCTGGGGTTCAGCGGGCTGCTGCGCGTCGCCGCCCTGTGCGACGCCCGCTCCATCGACCTGTCGCTGCACTGCGCGCCCCAGGTGAGCGCCCACGTCGCCGCGGCGGTGTGGCACCTGCGGCACCTGGAGTACTTCCACGACCACGTCCGCATCGAAGCCATGGTCTTCGACGGCGTGCTGGACCCCCAGCCGGGTGGCCTGCTGCGGCCGGACCGCTCCCGACCCGGGCTGGGCCTGCAGGTGCGCCAGGCCGACATCGAGAAGTACCGCGCCGCGTGAGGGCCGTCGCCGACCGGTCCGCGGATCCAAACCGGACTCGCAGACCCGCCACCCGCTCGGTGGCACCAGCGCCGGCGCCCGCGCCGGCGGGCGACCACGGTAGGAGGGAGGCGTCGTGCTCGGCATCGCCGTGATGGTCACCGCGGCGCTGTGCAACGCCTGCGCCTCGGTCCTGCAGCGCAAGGCGAACAAGGCAGAGGACCCTTCCGAGCAGTTCTCCCTGCACATGTTCTGGGACCTGGTCCGCCGGCCGGCCTGGATCCTGGGCATCCTCACCATGCTCACCGGGTTCGTGCTGCACGCCGTGTCGATCTCCATCTCCCAGATCGCTCTCGTGCAGCCGCTGCTGGTGGCCGAGCTGCCGTTCACCCTGCTCGGGGCGGCGCTGACCTTCCACCTTCCGGTCGGCAAACGGGACTGGCTGGCGATCGGCATGGCCAGCATCGGGCTGGCTGCCTTCGTCGGCGCCCTGGCCCCGCACGGCGGGTCCGTCGGCCACGTCGATGCGGCCACCTGGGCGATTGCCATCGCCGTCACCGTGATCGGTGCCGGGGTGTTGGTGGCGCTGGGCTACCGCGGCAAGGACGAGCACCGGGCCGCCTTCCTGGGTGTTGCCACCGGCGCGATTTTCGGCCTGAACTCCTCCCTGATCGCGGGTGTCGGCGCGTCCCTGGCCGACGGCGGCGCCCTGCTCACTACGTGGCAGACCTACGGGGTGGCGATCATCGCGCCCACCTCCTTCTTCCTGTTGCAAAACGCGCTGGCCGCGGGGAACCTCATCGCCTCCCAGCCCGGGCTCACCCTCACCAACCCGCTGGTCGCCGTCACCTACGGCCTGGTCGTCTTCCACGAGCAGACCCGGCAGGGCATCTACCTGTTCGCCGCAGTGACCGGCGCGCTGCTGATCTTCGCCGGCACCGTCCTGCTGTCCCGCTCCACGTTGCTGCAACCCGACTCCGGCGACCACCCACGCCGGGAACGAACCGAGCCGCGCCAGGAGGACCAGCGTCCCGAGCGGCTGCCCACCGCCGGTGACCGGCCACAAGATCGGCTCGGATGAGACCCGTGCAGGCGGCGCGGGACGGGTTCCGCCACACGCTCGCGGACAGGTTGCGCCAGGCGGTGGGCGGCCCGGCCCGGCTGCGGGTGGTGGTGCTGTTGGCGTGTGTGCTCGCACTGGAGTCGGCCGACACGGCCACGGTGGGTGCGGTCGCGGTGCAGCTGGAGCGGTCCCTGCACGTGGGCAACACCCAGATCGGGCTGCTGGCCACCGTCTCCACGGCGATCGGGGCGGCGGCAACCCTGCCCGTCGGGGCGCTGACCGACCGGGTCAACCGCACCCGATTGCTGACCGGCGCGATCGTGGCCTGGTCGGGCGCCATGATCGTCAGCGGCGCCGCGAGCTCCTACCTGATGCTGCTGATCACCCGGCTGGCCCTCGGCGCAGTGGTGGCCACCGCCGGCCCCGCGGTGGCCTCGCTGACCGGTGACCTCTTTCCCGCCGCCGAGCGCGGCCGGATCTACGGGTTCGTGCTGTCCGGGGAACTGGTCGGGGTCGGGATCGGCTTCCTGGTCTCCGGCGACATCGCCGCCGTGCTGTCCTGGCGATACTCGTTCTGGGCCCTGGCGGTCCCCGGCCTGGTGCTGGCTTGGGCGATGTGGCGGCTATTGCCCGAACCCGCCCGAGGCGGACAGTCCCGACTGCCGGTGGGGGCCGAGCAGATCCCCGCCGCCGACCACATCGACCCAGCCGATCGGGCCACCGCCGTGCCACCTTCGGACCCCGGGGCCAACGACCAGGCGCGTGGCCAGTCGCCGACCGCCGACGCGGAAGGCAGCGTCGAAAAGAAGATCGAAGAAGAAGGCGTCCGGCCACACCAGGATTTGGTCCTACACTCCAGTCCGGCCGACCGTTCGCTTGGGTGGGCGGTGCGATACGTGCTGTCGATCCGCACGAACCGGGTTCTGATCCTGGCCTCCGCGTTGGGCTACTTCTTCTTCGCCGGATTGCGCACCTTCGCGGTCGTGTTCCTGCGCGACCGGTTCTCCATCGGACAGGGCCTGGCCAGCTCCCTGCTCGTCGTCCTCGGGGTCGGCGCGATCGTCGGGGTCCTTTTCACCGGCAGGCTGGGCGACTGGTTGATCGATCGCCGGCGCATCATCACCGCACGCCCCATGGTCGCGGGAACCTGCTTCCTGACCGCCGCGGGCATGTTCCTGCCCGGGTTACTGACCACCTCACTACTGGCCGCAGCACCACTGTTCTTCCTGGCCGCCGCCGGCCTCGGCGGCGCAAACCCTCCCCTGGACGCCGCCCGACTCGACCTGATGCACCACGGCCTGTGGGGCCGTGCCGAGGCGGTTCGGACCGTGCTGCGCTCCGGCTTCGAAGCGATCGCCCCGCTCCTGTTCGGGTACGTGTCGACCCAGTTCGGGGCACACACCAGCGGCCTGGGCCACCCGATCGGCAACGCCGGCCCCGCCGGGGCCGGCCTCGACCACACCTTCCTGATCATGCTCACGCCGCTGGCAGCCGCCGGCCTACTGCTACTGCTGCGCGCCACAAAGACCTACCCACGCGACGTCGCCACCGCCCAAGCCTCCGAACATGCCACTGCCCACACCGCACCTCCGATGTGACCTACAGACCTGACCGGCTCAAGCTCCCCGCCCGGCCGGCCCAGCCGGTGTCTCGCAAGCCGAACG
>DASULA010000363.1:0-9946 GCA_036278435.1 Mycobacteriales bacterium
GGCGGCGCTGGCGGCGGGGGCGCGGTCTCCCGGGCGACCACCGGCGGGGGGGCCGGCGCGGACGGTTCGGGCTGCGGCGGCGCGGGGGTCGCCGGTGCCGGGGTGGGTGCGGGTTGCGCCGCGGCCGGCGGCTCCGCGGCCGGTGCCGGCGGCGCGGCGGGTTCCGGCGGCGCGGGCGGCGCCTCGGCCGCCGGGGCACCGGCCTGGTCGATGACGGCGAGTTCGACGCCCACCTCGACCGTCTCGTCCTCACCCACCCGGATCGAGGTCAGCACTCCGCTGGCCGGTGCCGGGATCTCGGTGTCGACCTTGTCGGTCGACACTTCCAGGAGCGGCTCGTCAGCCTCGACGTGCTCGCCCTCTTTCTTCAGCCAACGGGTGACGGTGCCCTCGGAGACGCTCTCTCCAAGGCGGGGCATCGTGACGGAGACCGGCATGGGTCTGCGACTCCATTCTTTCGTCCAGCGGGCGAGCGGGTACCGAGGGACCAGCGGTGGGTCAGCCGTGCATGTGCAGGGGCTTGCCGGCGAGCGCCAGATGCGCCTCGCCGACGGCCTCGGACAGGGTCGGGTGGGGGTGGATGAGCTGGGCGACCTCGCTGGGCAGGGCCTCCCAGTTATAGATGAGCTGTGCCTCGGCGATCATGTCGTCGACCCGGTCGCCGACCATGTGCGCACCCAGTACGGGACCGTCCTTCCGCGCGACCAGCTTGACCGCACCCGACGTCTTGAGAATGTGACTGCGGGCGTTGCCGGCCAGGTCGTAGGTGATAGTGGTCACGTCGTACCCCTTGTCCCGGGCCTGCGCCTCGGTGAGACCGACCGAGGCGACCTCGGGGTGGGAGTAGGTCACCCGTGGCACCCCGGCGTAGTCGATGGGCACCGCGGGTAGCCCGGCCAGCCGTTCGGCGACCAGGATGCCCTCGCCGAAACCAACGTGCGCCAACTGCGGGGTGTTGATCAGGTCGCCGATCGCCGAGACGCTCGGCACCGAGGTCTGGCAGTACTCGTCCACCTTCACCAGGCCCCGCTCCGTGGCGACCCCGGCCTCCTCGAAGCCGAGTCCGGCCGACACGCCGCCGCGGCCGACGGCCACCAGCATCAGGTCGGCGTCGAGTTGTTCGCCGCCATCCAGGGCGACCCGCACCCCGTCGCCGGACCGCTCGACCCCGACGAAACGGGCACCGAGCTTGAACTTGATCCCGCGGCGCCGAAACGCCCGCTCCAGCAGCTTGCTGCTTGACTCATCCTCCAGCGGGACCAGGTGCGGCAGGGCCTCGACGATCGTCACATCCGAGCCGAACGACCTCCAGACGCTGGCGAACTCCACCCCGATCACGCCGCCGCCGAGCACCACCACCGTGGCAGGGACCCGGTCCAGGGTGAGCGCGTGATCGCTGGTGATGACCCGCTCCCCGTCGATGGTCAGCCCGGGCAGTGACCGGGGCGCCGAGCCGGTGGCCAGCACCACGTGCCGGCCACGGTGGGTGGTGTCACCAACCCGCACCTCGGTACCCGACACCAGGCGGCCCTCGCCCTGCACGTACTGGATGCCGCGCGAGGTGATTATCCCGGTCAGGCCCTTGTACATGCGGGCCACCACGCCGTCCTTGTAGGAGTTGACCGCATCGATGTCGATGCCCTCGAAGGCGGACCTGACCCCGACCTGGGCGCTCTCGCGGACCTCGTCGGCGACCTCACCGGCATGCAGCAGGGCCTTGGTGGGGATGCATCCGCGGTGCAGGCAGGTGCCACCCAGCTTGTCCTTGTCGATCAGCACGACCGACATGCCCAGCTCAGCGGCACGGATCGCGCAGGCGTAGCCACCGCTACCCGCACCGAGGACGACAAGGTCGGTGCTGGTGTCAGCCACAGGGGGATCTCCTCGTGTGTCGGAGTGTGTCGGACTGCACGTGGGGCGCAGGCATCTTCGGACCACCGTCCATCTTGGCACCACGGGGGTCGGTGCCGCGACGAGGGTCCGTGGCCGGGGACCGCGGGTCCGACCGCGCGTGCCACCGCCGGCGCTGATCATCCTCCGGGTCATCCCCCGCGGATGTCTCGGGCATTACCCCACGCAGTGAACCCACGCCGACCCCTGACGTGGGAACCTTGAATCAGGGAGAATCTCCACAGGAGCGCCCGCCCGGCGGGCGCTCCAGCCAAACCGTCCGGTGTCGCGGCCGCCGCGCGGTGTCGGTGCCTCGCGAGTGGTGGCAGGGAAGGGGGCCGCGTGGGCCTGTTCCGTCGGCGGAAGCCCAAGCCGGGTGTGGTGCGCCGCGCCTCGGCCGAGGACTTCGCTCACCTTGAGGCGTTCGCCCGGACCCGGCGCGGGGTGGAGGCGTACGTGGAACCCCGCACCACCGTCACCGAGATGACCGTGGCGCTGGTCGCGCACGACGGCGAGTGGACCCGCCGCCGGATCGAGGGTCCGGAGGCCGCCAGGTCGCTGGGACAGCGGCTGTCGATCCCGGTGTATGACGTCGGCGCGGTCGGGTACCCCAAGCGGATGCGGGAGTGGACGTCCCGGCAGAAGGCGGCCGGGGAGGCCGAACGCAGGCGCCCGCAGTCCTGACCCCTGTGCCCCCGGTGTCGGTGGCGCTCGTACCGGGCGATCGGCGTCAGGCCGCGGGCCGGAGCCGCTCAACCGTGGGCGGCGATGTCCTCCACCACCGCGAACAGGGTGCGGATTGGCACGCCGGTTCCGCCCCTGGGGGTGTAGCCCCATGGTTCGTCGGTGTTGTAGGCCGGGCCGGCCACGTCGATGTGCGCCCAGGCCACGCCCTTGGCGACGAACTCCGACAGAAAGTGCGCCGCCACCAGCATGCCGCCCTCCCGCCGGCCGCCGCCGGCGACGTTGGCGAAGTCGGCCACCGGCGTGTCCAGGGTTCGGCGCAGCTCCGCGGGCATTGGCATCGGCCACATACCCTCGCCGACCCGTTGGCCGGCCGCGACCACCCGGTCCCGCAGCTCATCGCTGCCCATCACCCCAGCCGTGCGGCTGCCCAGGGCGGTGACCTGGGCGCCGGTGAGGGTGGAGGTCTCCAGCAGGTAGTCCGGTCCGTCCTCGCAGGCCCGCGCGATCGCGTCGGCAAGGATCAACCTGCCCTCGGCGTCGGTGTTGAGGACCTCCACCCGGGTCCCGCTGTACATCGACAGCACGTCGGAGGGGCGGTACGCCGAGCCGCCGGGCAGGTTCTCGGCCACCGGTACGGTCGCCACCACCTCCACCGGCACCTTGAGGGTGGCGACCAGGATCACCGTCGCGGCGATCGCGGCGGCACCGGCCATGTCGCTCTTCATCGCGTCCATGTTGGTGGCCGGCTTGAGTGAGATCCCGCCGGAGTCGAAGGTGATGCCCTTGCCCACCAGCGCGACCCGGGCCTTCGCGCCGCGGCCTCGGTAGCGCAGCCGCACCAACCGGGGCGGGTGGGAGGAGCCGCTGCCGACCCCCAGGATCCCGCCGTACCCACCACGCTTGAGCGCCCGCTCGTCGAGCACCTCCACCTCGATGCCGAGCTTCACCGCGGCCTTCTCCACCCGGGCGGCGAACTCGGCCGGGTACAGGTCGTTGGGCGGGGTGTTGACCAGGTCGCGGCACAGGTCGAGTGCCCCGGCAACGGCCTTGGCTCGCCGCAGCACGGGCCGCCCGGCCCGGCTCCGGGCGTCCGGCACGACCAGGGTGACCGCGCCGGGCATCGGTCGGGTGGCGGGGGTGGGCGTCCGGTAGGCGTCGAAGCGGTAGGCGCCGAGCAACGCGCCGGTTCCGGCCGCCTCGACCAGGTCCGCGGCCGGGCCATCCTCGCCGGTGCCGTTCACCAGTGCCAGGGTGCTGGCCACGGTGCCCCGGCCGGCCAGGGCCCGCGTCGCCGCGCCGGAGGCCCGCCGGACCGCCTCGTTCGGGTAGTGCTCGGCCTGGGCGCCCAGGCCAGCCGCCACCACGACCGGAACTCCGGGAAGCGCCCCGAGCGTGGCGAGTTTGACCACCTCACCCTCCGCGCCGGTCGCGCCGAGCGCGGCCAGGGCGTCCCGGAGTTGCCCGGACAGGGCCTCGTCCACGCCCTCGGCGCCGGGGGCCAGGATCGGCCCGCCCGAGCCCTTGGCCGTGCCGATGACCAGTGCGTCGGCGACGAGCGCGCCGATTGATGAGTCGGTGAGCGCGAGGGTGGTCACTGTGCTCCGTCCGGTGTGCGGTGAAATGACGGTGATCTCCGCTGAGATGCTACCGGGTTACCCGGTCGACGCCCCGGTGTGGAGCCCGAGGCACGCGGCCGGGCCGGGTGGGCCGGGTGGGTTGTGTCCTGAGCGTCACCCGGGGCACCGCGCCACGCTGACCCGGCCCGGCGACCGGTGGGGGTGAAGTACGTTTCCGGCATGACGTTGCAGCGATCACCGCTTCACGACCGGCACCTGGCGCTACGGGCGAAGCTGGCCGACTTCGGCGGATGGGAGATGCCCATCGAGTACGCCGCGTCCGGTGGCGGGGTGCTCACCGAACACGCGGCCGTCCGGGACGCGGTGGGGCTCTTCGACGTGTCGCACCTGGGCAAGGCCGAAGTCAGCGGGCCGGGCGCGGCGGATTTCGTGAACGCCACCCTGAGCAACGACCTGGGCCGCATCGGACCCGGCCGGGCGCAGTACACGCTGTGCTGTGACGACGCCACCGGCGGGGTGGTGGACGACCTGATCGCCTACCTGTACGGCCCGCAGCGGGTGTTCCTGGTGCCCAACGCGGCCAACACCGCCGAGGTGGTGGCCCGGTTGGGAGCCGCCGCCCCAGCCGGTGTCACGGTGCGCGACCTGCACCAGCGGTACGCGGTGTTGGCCGTGCAGGGGCCCCGTTCGGCCGAGCTGCTGGAACGGTTGGGACTGCCCTTCGACCACGACTACATGAGCTTCACCGTCTCAGGAACAGGCGGGCGGGAGCTGGTGGTCTGCCGCACCGGCTACACCGGCGAGCACGGCTACGAGCTGGTGGCCGACGCCGAGGACGCCGAGGCGCTGTGGGACGCGCTGCTGGCCGCCGGAGCGGAGCTGGGTGTGCGCCCGTGCGGGCTGGGTGCCAGGGACACGCTGCGAACCGAGATGGGTTACCCGTTGCACGGGCAGGACCTGTCGCTGGAGATCAGCCCGGTGCAGGCGCGGTCCGGTTGGGCGGTCGGATGGAAGAAGCCGGCGTTCTGGGGGCGGGCGGCCCTGCTGGCCGAGCGGGAGGCCGGGCCGGGCCGGTTGCTCTGGGGCCTGAACGCCTTGGACCGGGCCATCCCGCGCCGGCACATGGGCGTGACGCGGGACGGCGAACCGGTGGGCGAGGTGACCAGCGGCACGTTCTCCCCGACGCTGCGCCGGGGCATCGGCCTGGCCTTGCTGTCCACCGCCGCCGGCCTGGCCGAGGGGGACGAGGTCACTGTGGACGTCCGCGGTCGCCCGGCGCGGATGCGGGTGGTCAAGCCGCCGTTCGTGCCGGCCCACACCCGCTGACCGGCGCCACCCGCGCGGCGTCCGGTGGTTGGATGGCCTCTGGTGGACCGCACTGTCCCCGGCTCGCCGCCGGGAGTGGTCGAACCAGGCCCGCGCACCGCGGGTGTTCACCCGGTGCCAGTCCACCGTGCCGAGTAGCGTCGTCGATGCACGTTATTCGGTGATCAGTTCTGGAACCCGGTGATTTGCCCGGGTGCAGCCTCCCCGTTCTCCCTCTGTCGGAAGAAGGAAAGGTCATGCTGCCGCTGTATGTCACGGGTGGCGTCGTCGTCGGACTCGCGTTGCTGACCACCGTGTTCTGCCTGCTCTGGCAGGTGGCCGACCCGCACGAGGCGTTGATCGTCTCCGGCCTGGGAGTCCGGACCCGGCACGGTGGGCCGGACCGTGAGCTGGGATTTCGGGTGGTCACAGGTCGTGGGGTGCTGCGCCTGCCCGGGTTGCGGACCACGCGCCGGCTCAGCCTGGGCAGCAGGACCACCGACCTGTCCGTGGCGTGTGTGACCAAGCAGGGCCTGCCGGTGTCGGTCCGTGGCGCGGTCATCCACAAGGTCGGCGACGACGTCGCGTCCATCGCGAACGCCGCCCGGCGATTCTGCGGCCGGCCGGAGGCTATGGACCCGGCCATCCACGAGCTCTGCTCCGGTCACCTGCGGGCCATCGTCGGTTCGATGACCATCGAGGAGATGATCCACAGCCGGGACGCGCTGACCGCCGAGATCCGCCAGTCCACATCGGTGGAACTGGGCGCGCTCGGCCTGGTGGTGGACTCGGTGCAGGTCCAGCAGATCGACGAGCCGTCCGGCTACATCGCCAACCTGGGCCGGCCGCACGCGGCCACGGTGGCCGCCCAGGCCCGGATCGCCGAGGCGCAGCGGGACTCCGAGGCGACCCAGGCAGAGCAGATCGCGGCCGGGAAGAAGGCCGCGGCGGTCCGGGACCACCAGGTCCAGCAGGCCGGGTACCGGGCCGAGGTCGACCGGGCCGCGGCCGCCGCCGGGCAGGCCGGCTCGCTGGCCGAGGCCGACGCCCGCAAGGAGGTCCTGGCGCGGCAGACCGAGGTCGCCAGGCTGGAGGCCGACCTGGCCGAGCAGACGTTGCGGGCGCAGGTCGGCAAGCCCGCCGACGCCCGGGCGTATGAGACGGTCACCCTGGCCGAGGCCGAACGCGACGCGCGGATCTTTGCCGCCCAGGCCGAGGCGCGCCAGATCGAACTGCGCGCCGAGGCGGTGCGGGTGCGGGCGCGGACCGCCGCCGAGACCGAGTCGACCCTGGCCAGGGCCGAGGCGGACGCCGCGGCCACCCGGCTCACCGGCGCCGCCAGGGCGGCCGAGGCGGGTGGGCCGACCGAGGCCGGCACGATCACGGCCCGCCTCAGCGCCCTGGCCGACAGCCAGGAGGCGGTGTTGGCCCGGCACCTGATCGACCGGTGGCCGCAGATCGTGGTGGCCGGGGCCCGGGCGTTCGGCGTCCTGGACCGGGCCGCGCCCCCTGCCGCGCCCGACGGGGCACCCAACGGCGGCGACGGGGCGTCGGACCTGCTCGCCAGGGCGGTGGCGCTCGGCGGGACCGGGATCGGGCTCGCCCGTAACATCCTGTCCGGGCTTGACGCTCCCACCTCGACCGGTCCGCGGGTCAACGCCGGGTCTGACGGGTCTGCCGATGCCGCAGACGCCGCCGACGCTCCGGAATCTGGTGCCGATCCGGGTGATCCGGGTAGGTAACGGGCCATGACCCCGTTCGCTGACCGCGCCGAAGCCGGGCGCGAACTCGCCGCGCTCCTGGTCCGCACCACCCCGAGTACCACCCCGGGCACGGTGGTCCTCGGGTTGCCCCGAGGCGGGCTGCCGGTAGCCGCGGAGGTGGCCCGCGCGCTGGCCGTGCCGCTGGACGTCCTGGTGGTGCGCAAACTCGGCGTGCCCTGGCATCCGGAACTGGCCATGGGCGCGGTGGCCGGCGAGGGCGTGCGGGTCCTCAACCGGGACGTGCTCGCCGGCATGGGCGTGTCACCGGCCGACCTGGAGGTGGTCACCGCCCGGGAGCGGGGCGAGGTGGCCGAGCGGGAGCGCCGGTACCGCGGCGCTCGACCTGCGGTGCCGGTCGTCGGGCGGCGGGTGGTGGTGGTCGACGACGGCCTGGCCACCGGTGCGACCGCGGCCGCGGCCGTGCGCGCGGTGCGGGCCCGGGGCGCCGGGCCGGTGCTGCTGGCCGTGCCGGTCGGCGCCGTCGTCACCGTGGACCGGCTGCGCGCGATCGCCGACGAGGTGATCTGCGCGGTCACCCCGCCGGACTTCGTCTCGGTCGGCGGGTACTACCGCGACTTCCGCCCGGTGTCTGACGACGAGGTCCACCAGATCCTCAACCGAACCGGCTGACGCGGCCTCCACAACCCCCGCCGACGCCCCCGAGCCAGCCCCCAGGCCCGAGGTTTTCTTGCGAAAACCTCAGGTGTAACCGGTTTCATCGTGAGGTTTTCTTGCGAAAACCTCACGGGTGGCGGGCGTCAGTGCTGGGTCAGGAGCTTGGCCAGGACCGCGCCGGCCCGTTCGACGCCGTCGTCGTCGATGTCCAGGTGGGTGACCAGCCGGACCTGCCGGGGACCCATCAGCGACACCAGCACGCCCTCGGCGCGGGCCCGTTCGGTGAGCGCGACCGCGTCGGGTGCCGGCACCAGAACCAGGTTGGTGTCCACCTCGGCCGGGTCCACTCCGACCAGTTCGGCCAGCCGCCGGGCCCGGCGGTGGTCGTCGGCGAGCCGGTCCATCTGGTGGTCCAGCGCGTACCGGCCGGCCGCGGCCAGCACCCCGGCCTGGCGCATCCCGCCACCCAGCCGCTGCCGCAGTTCCCGGGCCCGGTCCACCCGCTCGCGGGTGGACACCAGCAGCGACCCGACTGGGGCACCCAGGCCCTTGGACAGGCACACCGACACGGTGTCGAACAACCGGCCGTAGGTGTGCAGGGGGAGGCCGGAGGCCACCGCGGCGTTCCAGATCCGGGCCCCGTCGCAGTGCACGGCCACCCCGTGCTCGTCGGCGATCCGGCGGATGTCGCGCAGCACGTCCAGCGGCTGCACGGTGCCGCCGCCCCGGTTGTGGGTCTGCTCCACGGCCAGCGCCGCCGTCGGCACGGTGTGGAAACCGTCCGGGCGGATCATCGCCTCGACCGCGTCGGCGTCCAGCCGGCCGCGGGTGCTCGACCAGGTGCGGGTGCTGATGCCGCCGTGCACCGCGGCTGCACCCGCCTCGTAGGTGACCACGTGCGCGCCGGCGTCGCAGATCAGTTCCCGGCCGGGTGGCACCAGCAGCCGCACCCCGAGTTGGTTTCCCATCGTGCCGCTGGGCACCAGCAGCGCCGCCTGGTGGCCGAACAGCTCGGCCACCTGCTCCTGCAGGGCGTTGACGGTGGGGTCCTCGCCGTACACGTCGTCGCCGACCTCGGCGGCGGCCATGGCCTGCCGCATGCCCCCGGTCGGGCGGGTGAGGGTGTCGCTGCGCAAATCGACGTTGGTGCCGTCGGCGCCGGTGGAGGGCATGAAACGTTCAGCCACGAAGCATCTCCGCTACCAGGAAGGCCAGTTCGAGGGACTGCTGGGTGTTCAGCCGGGGGTCGCAGGCGGTCTCGTACCGCCCGGCCAGGTCGGCGTCGCCGATCTCCTGGGCGCCGCCCAGACACTCGGTCACGTCCGCGCCGGTGAGTTCGACGTGGATGCCGCCCGGGTGGGTGCCCAGCGCGCGGTGCACCTCGAAGAAGCCGTGCACCTCGTCGACGATCCGGTCGAAGTGCCGGGTCTTGTACCCGCTGACTGACTCGACCGTGTTGCCGTGCATCGGGTCGCAGTTCCACACCACCAGGTGCCCCCCGGCGGTGACCTTCTGCACGATCGCCGGCAGCACCTCGCGGACTCGGGCGCTGCCCATCCGGGTGACCAGGGTGAGCCGGCCGGGTATCCGGTCCGGGTCCAGCCGGGTGACCAGTTCGGCGGCGAACTCCGGCGTGGTGGTCGGCCCGAGCTTCACCGCGATCGGATTGGCGATCCGGGATACGAAGTCGATGTGCGCGCCGTCCAGGGCACGGGTGCGCTCACCGACCCAGACCAGGTGACCGGACAGGTCGTAGGCGCGGTCGTCCTCGACCCGGGTCAGCGCCCGTTCGTACTCCAGGATCAGCGCCTCGTGGCTGGCGTACACCTCGGCGCCGTGCAGCACCTCGTCGCGTACCCCGCAGGCTCGCATGAACGCCAGCGCCCGGTCGATCTCCCGGGCCAGCGCCTCGTAACGTTCCCCGGCCCGGGAGTTGCGCACGAAGTGCCTGTTCCAGTCGTGTACCCGGCGCAGGTCGGCCATGCCGCCGTGGGAGTAGGCGCGCAGCACGTTCAGGGTGGCCGCGGCGGTCTGGTAGGCCCGCAGGATCCGCCGCGGGTCCGGGGTGCGGGCCTGCGGCGTGGCCGCCAGGTCGTTGACCATGTCGCC
>DASULA010000364.1:0-5933 GCA_036278435.1 Mycobacteriales bacterium
TGACGCGCAACGGTATGGGACGTGCGGTGCGCCCGCACGTCTCCGAGCCCGACTACCCGGCTGCCAGCAGCGTGTCCAGTTCGGCGACGAAGTGCCTCGAACGCGCTGCTCGTCTTGGCCGTGCACTGAACCTTTCCGGTCCTTCCCGACCCTGGGCCGCTTGGTGGGCCCGATGTCCGGCCGTTCGCGGCCGGTCAGAACGCCACGGTGACCTGCCCGCGGTGAACCAGACCGCCTCTGACCCAGGAGAGATCGCCGGGTCAGAGGCGGTTCGGCTGTCCGGACCCGCCGCCGGACCGGGCCCAGGTCCGGCGCGTTCAGCGTCGTCGCCCGGCTCCATATTGTTTTGAGTCAATTGTCCCATTGAACTTAGGAACCGGTTAAGTCAGAGGGGGCGCAAGGCGCCATCTGTCAGCGCTCCAGCCGGGCAGATGTGAGCGCTTGCCGGAGTAACAGACGGATGGTCGGGCGAACCGGTTGACACTTAACCGGTTCGGTGCTGTCATCAGTCAAACGCGAGCGAACTCGCGCCAGGACTGGCCGCCCCTCGCCGGCTCCCGGATCCGGACGGCACCTGGCGAAGGTGTGTCGACCACGCTGCCAGCACGCGCCAGACCGAGTACCGGGAGAGGGTCATGAGGAGCATCAGGACGAGAAGGCTGCTGGCCGCGGTCTGCGCGGCGGGGGTTCTGGCCAGCCTCGGGGCCGCCTGCGGCAGCGGTACGCCGGCCGCCTCCGGCGGCGGGCTGCTCGACGTCTACTCCGGAGCCAGCGGTCAGCTCACCCCGAACTTCAACCCGTTCTCGCTGACCGCCACGGCCGGCACGGCCGGGATGATCTACGAGCCGCTGATGTTCTTCAACCAGGCCAGGGCCAACGACATCCAGCCGCAGTTAGCCACCCGGTACTCGTTCGCCGACGGCGGGAGGACCCTGAACTTCACCCTGCGCCGGGGCGTCAGGTGGAGCGACGGCCAGCCCTTCACCGCCGCCGACGTGGCGTTCACCTTCAACCTGATCAGGACCAACCAGAAGCTGAACACCCAGGCGTTCTCCATCACCAACGCCACCGCCGGCGACGCCACGCACGTCACACTGACCTTCTCCCGGGCGGTCTACACCCGGTTGTGGAACATCGCCGGCCAGACCTGGATCGTGCCCGAGCACATCTGGTCGAAGATCTCCGACCCGGCCAACTTCACCAACTCCAAGCCGGTCGGCACCGGGCCGTTCACCCTGGCGTCGTTCTCCCCGCAGAGCTACGTGCTGCGGAAGAACACGAAGTACTGGGAGGCCGGCAAGCCGAAGATCGCCGGGTTGCGCTTCCACTCGTTCAGCGGAAACGAGAGTGCCACCACCGCGCTGGCCGCCGGCCAGCTCGACTGGTCCGGGCTGTTCATCCCGAACATCGCCAAGCAGTACGTCAGCAAGGACAGCAGGCACAACCAGTTCATCAACGAGTCCATCCTGTACGTGACGAACCTGGTACCCAATCTCGACCGGCCCCCGCTCAACGACGTCGTGGTGCGCAAGGCGATCAGCGCCGCGCTGGACCGCAACCAGATCATCAAGCTGGCCTTCTCCGGGTACGGCAAGTACCCGAACCCGGCCGAGATCGTGCAGCCGCTGTACACCGGCAGCACCGCGCCGAAGTACCGCGGCGCGAAGCTGGACTTCGACCCGAAGGGCGCCCGGCAGAGCCTTTTGGCGGCCGGATACACCGCCGGTTCGGACGGCATCCTCCGCGACCCGCGGGGCCGGAAGCTGTCGTTCACCTGCAAGGTGGTCAGCGGCTTCACCGACTACATCAGCGCGCTCCAGATCATCACCCAGTCGCTCAGGGCGATCGGGATCGAACTGAAGACCCAGCAGGTCTCCAACTCGGCGTTCGCCACCGCCGAGCAGACCGGGGACTTCGACTTCATCATCACCAACGGTTTCGGCGGTCCGTCCCCGTTCTTCATGTACAACAACCTGCTGTCCAGCAAGCAGACCGCACCGGTTGGGCAGCCGGCGAACTCGAACTTCGCCCGGTTCCGCAACGCCACCGTCGACCAGGCCCTGGCCACGATCCAGTCCACCCCACCGACCGACACCGCCACGCTGAACGCGGCCTACCGGCGGATCCAGGACGTGGTGGTCTCCCAGCTCCCCTACATCCCCATCCAGCAGTCCAGCTCGCTGGCCGAGTACCGGACGGTGAAGGCGACCGGCTGGCCGACGGCGAGCAACCACTACGCGCTGGCACTGCCCTACAGCAGCCCCGACGCCGGGATCGTGGCCAAGAACCTGGTGCCGGTCCACTAGGACCGTCCTGACAGGAGGCCGGCTGGAGACCGGTAGGAGGTTGGTGCAGGATGCGCTACCTGCGGCGGAAGGCCCTGTTCTACCTGATCGCCGTCTGGGCGGCGGTCACCCTCAACTTCTTCATCCCGCGCCTGATCAAGGGCAACCCGGTGGACACGATCCTGGCCAGGACCCAGGGTTCCGCGCCGATTCAACCGCAGGCGCGGCACGCGCTGGAGTTGCAGTTCGGGGTGGGCGACCAGTCGCTGGCCTCGCAGTACTTCGGCTACCTGGAGAACCTGTTCCGCGGCAACCTCGGCGACTCTGTCACCTACTACCCCACGCCGGTGTCCACCGTGCTGCGCAACGCCCTGCCCTGGACGGTCATCCTGGTGGGCCTGGCCACCCTGATCAGCGTCGTGCTGGGCGTCGGGCTGGGAGCCGTGGCCGGTTGGCGGCGCGGCACCTGGCTGGACGGCGCCATCCCGGCCACCACGTTCCTGGCCGCGATCCCGTACTTCTGGCTCGCGCTGGTGCTGCTCTACGGGCTGGGCTCGGTGGCCGGCCTGCTCCCGCTCAACGGCGGCTACGACTACTCCACCACCTCGATCGGGTTCAACGGGCCGTTCCTGGCCAGCGCGGTCAGCCACGGCATCCTGCCGGCGGCCACGATCGTGATCTCCTCGATCGCCGGCTGGATGCTCGGCATGCGCAACATGATGGTGTCCACGATGGCCGAGGACTACGTGGTCACCGCCGAGGCCAAGGGCCTGCACCCACGCCGCATCATGCTCGCCTACGCGGCCCGCAACGCCGTCCTGCCCAGCGTGGCGGGATTCGCGATCTCGCTGGGGTTCGTGGTCAGCGGCTCGATCGCCACCGAGGTGGTCTTCTCCTATCCCGGCATCGGGTACACCCTGCTGCTGGCCGTGCAGAACGCCGACTACCCGCTGATGCAGGCGATCTTCCTGGTCATCACCCTGGCGGTACTCGGCACCAACTTCGCCGTCGACCTGCTGTACGCGGTGATCGACCCGCGCACCCGGCAGGCGTCGTAGGAGGCGCCGACATGTTGACCGACCACGAAGGACCGTCGGGCCGACCGGGACCGGCCGCCACCGCCACCGCGGACCCCGGACCGGTCCGGACCGGCGCCCGCCGGCGGGCCTGGTGGCGGGGCGGGCCGCGGCGTTCGGGCAAGCTCACCGCCGGGCTGGCCGTGGTCGCCTTCTTCGTGCTGGTCGGCGCGCTGGGACCACTGTTCGTCGCGCACCCGAACCAGGTGGGCGGCGACCAGCTCGCCGCCCCGTCCGGTGCGCACCTGCTCGGCACCACCGACACCGGTCAGGACGTGTTCGGCCAGTTGGTGGTCAGCGCCCGCGGGTCGCTGACCATCGGCCTGGTGGTCGGCGTGCTGGCCACCGTCGTGTCGATCCTGGTCGGCGTGGCCGGCGGGTTCGTCGGCGGGCGGTCCGACGAGGGGTTGTCCCTGCTGAGCAACGTGTTCCTGGTCATCCCGAGCCTCCCGCTGGTCATCCTGATCACCGACTACGTGCAGAGCCGCAACGCGGTCGCCGTCGCGGCGATCATCGCGGTGACCAGTTGGGCCGGGTCGGCCCGGGTGTTGCGGGCGCAGACCCTGTCGTTGCGCGGCCGGGAGTACGTGGACGCCGCCCGGGTGAGCGGCGAGCGGGGCTGGCGGATCGTCGCGGCGGAGATCCTGCCCAACCTGCTGCCGATCATCGCCTCGCAGTTCGTCTTCGCCGTGCTCGGCGGGATCCTGACCGAGGCCGCGCTGGCCTTCCTCGGGCTCGGCAGTTCGCAGTCGTGGGGTTCGATGTTGTACTTCGCCCAGAACGCGCAGGCGCTGTCGCTGGGCGCGTGGTGGTGGTTCGTACCGCCGGGACTGTGCATCGCCCTGGTCGGCACCGGCCTGTCCCTGGTCAACTTCGGCATCGACGAGATCATCGACCCGCGGCTGCGGGTCGCCCGCCGGGCGGCCGGACGGCGGGTCGGCGCGGGGCGAGCCCGGCGGTGGGCACGGTGAGCGGTCCGGGCGGCATCGGCGGGAGCGGCGACGTCGTGCTGTCGGTCACGAACCTGCGGGTCGACTACGGCCAGCCCGGCGACCCCGACACCGTGCACGCGGTGCGCGACGTCAGCCTGGACCTGCCGCGCGGTGGAGTGCTGGGCATCGCCGGGGAGAGCGGCTGCGGCAAGTCGACCCTGGCCTACGCGGTCACCCGGCTGCTGCGGCCACCGGGCCGGGTGGTCAGCGGTGACGTGGTGTTCCACCCGCGGTCCGGCGAACCGGTCGACGTGGGCGCACTGTCCGGTGCGGAACTGCGCTCGTTCCGGTGGCGGCGGATGGCCGTGGTGTTCCAGGGTTCGATGAACGCGCTGAATCCGGTGCTGCCGGTCCGCCGGCAGCTCGCCGACGTGCTGTGGACCCACGAACCGGACCTGACCCGCCGGGAACGCGAGCGGCGCTGCCGGGAACTGCTCGACCTGGTCGGCATCCAGGCGGACCGGCTGTCGGCCTACCCGCACGAGCTGTCCGGCGGGATGCGGCAGCGGGTGGTGATCGCGATGGCCATGGCGCTCAATCCCGACGTGGTGGTGATGGACGAGCCGACCACCGCGCTGGACGTGGTGGTGCAGCGCGACATCCTCGACCAGATCGACCGGCTGCGGGACATGTTCTCCTTCGCCGTCATCTTCATCACCCACGACCTGTCGCTGCTGCTGGAGATCAGCGACGAGGTGGCAATCATGTACGGCGGGCGGATCATCGAGCACGGAGCGGCCCGCGACATCCTGACCGCGCCGCACCACCCGTACACGATCGGGCTGCTCCGCTCGTTCCCCAGCCTGCGCGGGCAGCGGGTGGCGCTGCGCGGGATCCCCGGCGGTCCGCCGGACCTGTCCGCGCCGCCGCCCGGCTGCCCGTTCGCGCCACGCTGCCCGTACCGGTTCTCCGCCTGCGACCGGGTCGACCCGCCGCTGGTCGCGCCCGGCGGTGACGCCGATGACCCGGCCGGCCGCGGCACCCGCGCCGCCTGCCTGCAGTACGACCGCGGGCTCCGGCCGGACGGTCCCGCACCGGAACTGCTGCGCGGACAGTTCGACCGGGACCGGACCGGAGGTCGGGTGCGGTGACCCAGACCGCCGGAACCGCCGGAACCGCCGGGATGCCGGCGGACCGCGTGGCACTGTCGGTCAGCGGGCTGACCAGGGATTTCAGGCTGCGCGACCAGCGGCACCGGCGGGTGCTGCGCGCGGTCGACGACGTCTCGTTCGAGCTGCGTTCCGGGCACACCCTCGCCCTGGTCGGCCAGAGCGGCAGCGGCAAGTCCACCATCGTGCGCATGCTGGCCCGGCTGCTCCATCCCACCGCCGGCGAGATTCGACTGGACGGCGTCCCGGTGGGCCGGAGCCCGCGAGCCGTGCGACGGTACCGGAGCGACGTCCAGATGATCTTCCAGGACCCGTTCGCGTCGCTGAACCCGTCGCACCCGGTGGACTACCACCTGCGCCGTCCGCTGCTGCTGCACGGAATTGCCGAGGACTCCGCCGCGACGCGCCGGGCGACGCTCGACCTGCTGGAACGGGTGAACCTCACCCCGGCCGAGCAGATCGCGGGAAAGT
>DASULA010000365.1:0-10057 GCA_036278435.1 Mycobacteriales bacterium
TCGGCCAGTTCCCGGGGGGTGTAGTGGGTGCCGGTGTTGCGGCGCAGCGCCGACTCGGTCACGTACAGCGCGCCGGGCAGGATGACCACCGGCAGGTCCCGCAGGTCGGCGCGGAGGATCCCGGCGAACGGCGCCAGCCGCTCGGCGAGCGGATAGTCCCCGCCGGTGACGGCCAGCAGCCGCCGGCGGGTCTCCACCGCGTCGGCGTCGCCGGGCGGGGCCAGTCGACGGGCCAGTGCCCGGGGCGAGCCGATGCCGGAGTCCTTGTGGCGGTCGGCCAGGGCGGCGGCCAGCGCGGGTAGGTCCGGCGTGGTGGCGGCCAGCGCCTCCAGGTCGGCCAGCGCCACCTCGTCCTCGGCGCCGTCCCGGCCGATCAGCCCGACCATGACCGCGTCGGCCCGGAACCCCTCGAAGGACAGCAGACCCTCGTAGACGTAGCCGATCTGGTCCACGTCCAGGGACCGGAAGCTCAGCGTGCGGGCCTCCCGGTTCTTGCCGGTGCCGACCTGGACGACCTGCACGGCGCGGAGCATGTGCAGCACGGTGCGGTCGTCCACGTTCAGCGGCAGCCAGCCGAACTCGGCCGGGTCGAAGATCGACCCGTCGTGCGCGTGCAGCCGCAGCCTGGGGTGGTCCACCCCGTGATAGACGGCGTTGAACAGGGCCAGCAGCCGGTGCCAGGCGGCGTAGCCGTGTTCCAGGTCGTGCTCGGAACCCTCCCGGGCGCGGCGTTCCAACCGGTCGCGCAGCCCGCCGGCCGAGTACGCGGCGGCGTACAGGTCGTTGCCGGCGGGCAGCAGGCCGCGTTCCTCGGCGAACAGCAGGAACACCACCCGCATCATCACCGCCACCGCCCCCCGGTACACGTCGTGCGCGTCCACTCCGGACAATCCGGGGCCGCCGCGTTCGCGTTCCCGGGCGTCGGCCCGGCTCAGGGCGGCGACCAGCAGTTCGGTGGCCCGGCGGACCTGGGTGCCCAGCGCCTCGGTGATGTCCTCCTGCCGGTCCAGGCTGGCCCGCAGCAGCGCGGTCAGCCGCTGCTCGTCGGGCACGCCGAAGAACCGGCGCCGGGCCAGCAGCGAGACGAACGCGCGGACCACGTGCCGCTCGGCCGCGTCGGCCCAGCCCACCGCGTCGAACACCGCCGTGGTGGTGGACTTTCCGGCCGGTGCCCACACCAGCGCCCAGAAGCGGCCGTCGGTGACCAGGCCGAGTTCCACCCCGGTGGCCCGAAGGGCGTGGGCCATCCGGTCGGTCGGGGTGGCCGCCCAGTCCGAACCGGACACCCGGGCGGTGGGTGCGGCGCCGGGCGGGCAGACCAGGCCAAGGCAGGCCACCGTGTCGGGTTTGACCTCGCCGTCGGGCGTGCCCGGGGTGAGCAGGGCGAACGACGGGACGATCGCGGTGTCGTGTTCGGGCACGGGCACGGCCAGGAAGTCCAGCCCGCCACCCAGCCCGCCGCCCGTTCCGGCGCGCGGGTCAGCCCAGCGCAGCGCATCATCCCAGCCGAGCAGGTCTGTCAGCACGAAGGCGACCCAGTCGGGCTGGCCGGCTGCCGGGCCGTCCAGCCAGGCCGCGTGCGCCCGCCGCAGCCGGTCCCGCAGGTCGGAGTCCAGCGGGTCCAGGGTGGGCCAGGCCGCCCGCAGCACCGGCAGGCTCAGGAACGGCCCGGTCACCTCGACCAGACCCAGCCACTCCCGGTGCTGGGCCGCCCCGTCGGGCACCCCCGGCCGCCGCCGACCGCCCCGGTAACCCCGCCCATCGCCCGTCATGCCGGCACCTCCACTACCACGCCGATCCCGAGGTTTTCTCGCGAAAACCTCACGTGTAACCGGTTCCCGTTGATGGTTTTCTTGCGAAAACCACGGGGCGGTCGGGCCGGGGCCGGGGGCGGGGGTGGGGTCATCGGGTGGCCTCGGCGCGGGGGACCACGAACACCAACGCGACGGGGAAGGTGTGGCCGGCCGGGGCGCGGTAGCGGGCCGAGATGGCGGCCTGCTCGCGTTCCCGCTCGGCGGCCAGGCCGTCCAGCCGTTCGGCCCAGGCGCGCCGGTCTCGGCGGAACTGGGCCAGCTCCTCGGGGCTACGGCGGGCCTCCTCACGGCTGAACAGCGCGCCCTCCTCGGCGTCGGCACCGGCCAGCATCGCGGTCAGGCTGGCCGCGAACCGGTCCAGGTCGGCGGCCACCCGGTCCCGTTCGGTCTTCTCCCGCCGGGCCAGCACGCCCTCCAGCGACCCCAGCCGGGTCGCCGCGCGGGCGTCGATCGCGGCGGCCAGGCCGTCGCGCAGCCGGGGCCAACGGTCGGCCAGCCTGGCGTGCACGTGCGGCGGCGCGGGCACGCCCGCGGCCAGCGCCCGGCCCAGGATGCCGCCCAGTTCGGCCACCCCGTCGATCCGGCGGAACCGGCCGGACTCCGGCGCCCAGCCGCCGGAGTGCAGCACCTCCTCGTGCAGCCGCAACCCGTCCGAGCCGACCAGCACGAACCGGGAGAACGCCGCCACCACCAGATCGGTGCAGGCCGGGTCGTCGGTGAGCACGGCGGTCACCCGGTGCAGGCCCACGTCGGCGTTGGACACCGCGGCGCGCAGCAGCCCGGTGGACATCGACACCAGCGGGTGACCCAGGTGGGCCAGCACCACGTCGTCACGCCCCCGGGCCGCCGCCGGGTCGAAGGTGACCGGGCGCTGGGCCGGTTCGACCCCCGGGCGGATCAGCTTCTCGGTGAGCCCGGCGGTGGCGCGCTGCCAGGACCCGGTCAGCGGCGGCACGTCGAACCGGCCCAAAACGGCCCGGCCGTCGGCGGTGTGCGGGCGCAGCGGCTGCTGGCGGGCCAGTTCCAGCGCGGTGTCCACCACCCGGCGCACCCCGTCGGGGGTGATGCCCAACTGAGCCACGGTGTCGTCCAGGTTGGTCCGCAGCCGGCGCACCTGCGCGGTCACGTCGGTCTCGGCGGCCAGACCGCCCGCGCCGCCCGCGCCACCCAGGCCGCCCGCGCCGTCCAGGCCGGGCCGCCCGGTGCCGGCGTGGTCGACCTCGGTGAGGTCCACGGTCTGGCCCAGCATCCGGCGGTGCACCGCCTCGGCCAGCACCGCGTTCACCGGACCCAGGTCGGACTCCATGTCGGCGACCTTCTTGGCCACCCGGGCCAGGAACTCCAGATCGGCCTCGTAGCTGCCCACCGGGTGATCCCAGCCGGTGCCGACGAAGTGCCGGATGTCGGGGGTGCGGGTCTGCCCGTAGCGGTCCACCCGGCCGATGCGCTGCTCCAGCTTGTTCGGGTTGAACGGGATGTCGTAGTTCACCAGCCGGTGGCAGTGGTCCTGAAGGTCGATGCCCTCGCTGGCCGCGTCGGTGGCCAGCATGATGCGGACCGGGTGTTCTCTCGGGTCGGCCTGGAACGCCAGCCGGATCTGTTCGCGTTCGTCGGTGAGCATGCCGCCGTGCAGCAGGGCCAGCGCCTGCCCGTCCGGCCCGGCCAGGCCGTGGGCGCGCAGCAGGTCGGCCAGCCAGCGTTGGGTGTCCCGGTACTCGGTGAACACCACCACCCGCTCGTTCGTCCAGTCCGTGCCGTCCGGCCGGCACACCCCGTCGAGGTAGCCGATCAGCTCGCGGGCCTTGGCGTCGGGCTGGGCCTCGTGCGACAGGGCCCAGCGTTCCATCCGCTCGGCCAGGGCCACCTCCGGGTCGGTGGCGTCGGGCAGCATCGGGCGGAGGCGGCCCAGCGCGGTGTCCTCGGCCTCGGCGAGCTGGTCGTCGTCCAGGGTGGCCGCCTCGTCGAAGAACTCCTCCACCCACTCGGGCACGTCGTCACCGCCGGTCCAGCCGGTGCGGCCGGTCCCGCCGGTGCGGGACCGCAGCGTGTCCAGGTACACCCCGATCGTGTGCGCGAACGCGGCCGGGCTGGAGAACAGCCGCTTCTTCAGCAGCAGGGTGACCAGGTCGGTGGCCCGCCGGCCGCGCCGGGTGGTCAGCCGCGCCCGGCGCAGCGCGGCGAACTCGGTGAGCAGGTCGTGGATCTCCCGTTCGCGGTCCGGGTAGTCCACCGGGATGGCGCGGGCCTGCCGGGCGGCGAACCGGGGCGTGCCGTCGGCGTTGACGATGTCGCGCTTGAGTCGGCGTACCACGGTGGCCCGCACCGCCTCGGGGTCCGGTGGCACGCCCCGGGCGAAGCGCTGGTCGTCGAGGATCTCCAGCAGCGCGGTGAACGACGACTGGTAGCCGTTGTGCGGGGTGGCCGACAGGAACAGCCGGTGGGTGAAGTGCGGTGCCAACCGGCGGATCAGCTTGGTCTGCTGGGAGTCCACCGCGTAGACCTGCCGGGGTGCGGCCGGGGCCACGTGGTGCGCCTCGTCGCAGATCAGCAGGTCGAACGTGCGCGGGTGGGTCGGGCCGCCCGGCGGCAGCACCTCGTCGAGCAGCCGCTGCGCCTTGGCCCCGCGCAGCCACGGCAGGCTGACGATGGTCAGCGGGTAGTGGTCGAACGGGTTGGCCGCGCTGCCCACCGTGCGGCGCAGGTACGCGCAGCGCTCGGTGTCGACCACGGTGAACTGAAGGCCGAACTTCTCGGCCAGCTCGTCAGCCCACTTGCGGGTCAGGCCGGCCGGGCAGACCACCATGATCCGGCGGACCCGGTGCCGGAGCAGCAGTTCCCGGGCGACCAGGCCGGCCTCGATGGTCTTGCCCAGGCCGACGTCGTCGGCCAGCAGCAGGTTGACCCGGGGCGCGTCCACGGCGCGGGCCACCGGTTCGAGCTGGTAGTCCTCGATGTGCACGCCAGACCGGAACGGGGCCGCCAGCGTGCGGGTGTCCGCCGAGGTGACCGCGGACCAGCGCACCGCGTCGAGGAACGCGGCCAGCCGTTCGGGCCGGTCGAACCCGGCCGCGGTGATCTCCGGCAGCGACCCGCTGGGAAGCACCCGGCGGCCTGGTTCGACCTCCCAGATCACCTCCAGGGTGTCGCCGTACCGGCCGTCCGCCACGCTCTGGAGGCCGACCAGGGTGGCCCGGGCGGTACCGGCCGGGGAGGTCTGATCCGCCGGGTCGGCGGCGGGATTGGTGGCGGTGTCCGCGGCGGGGTCCACCGCGCTGACGACCCACCGCTGGCCGCGAACCGAGACCAGGGCACCGATCTGGGGCACCGGGTCGGGTCGTGGGCTGGTGGTCGTGGCTGTGTCCGGCACCGCGCGCTCCTCGTCGTTCCGGTCCGTCAGTATCCAGGAAACCAGTTCCGCTCTGCCGGACATCGGAATGATACACGGCTTTCCAAAGATATTACTTGTGTACTGAGTTCACATACTGTCTACTGTGTGTGAGGCCGCCGGGTGCACTGGGGGGATGTGCGAGCGCCACCCGGCGGCCCACCACCAGAGCTGAGGGGGACACGTGGAACCGCACATCAGCACACCCGGCTTCGTCACCGGACCGACCATGCCGACCATGCCGACCGGGCCGCACCGCCCTGACACCGGGCCGAAACGATCCTGGTACCGGCGGGCCTGGGTGGTCGCCGTGGCCGCCGGCATCCTCGGCGTCCTGCTCGGCGCCGCCATGGGCATGTCCGGGTCGGCCACCAGCCCGGCCGCCCAGCACCAGATCGACACCGCCCGCAGTGCCGCGAACCGGGCCGACGCCCAGCGGGACCAGGCCCGCGCCGCCCAGCGGCAGGCCGAGTCCGAACGCGACCAGGCCCGGGGCGCGCTGAACGACGCCCAGGCCGGCCTGACCACCCGCAAGGCCGCGCTGGACAAGCGCAAGTCCGACCTGGACGCCCGGGAACGAAAGATCACCGACGCGGAGAAGGCGGCCAAGGCCAACTCGTTCGGCGGGGACGGCATCTACCTGGTCGGCACCGACATCCAGGCCGGCACGTACAAGGCCCAGCCGAGCCCGTCGGGCAACTGCTACACCGAGGTCGACCGGAACCTGGACGGCGGCCTGGACTCGATCATGACCAACAACAACACCTCCGGCCCGGTGGTGTTGCAGGTCCCGAGCAGCGCGAAGGCGATCAAGGTCTCCGGTTGCGGAGATTTTCAGAAAGTTGGGTGAGGTAGGGAACCGCCCCGCAACCGGCCGCGTCACACCCACGCACGGCACACCAGCGCCCTGGCCACCGAACCCCCCACGGTGCCAGGGCGCTGGTCCATCTCTGGGTCAGGCCGTTGGTACGTGCAGGCGGGTTCGATCTGCGGGATAGACGGTCTCCGTCCCATCCGGGCTGAGCACCACAAGCAGCGGGACGCCCTCGGCCAAGCCGCCGGCGCGACGTTCTAGATCGCTAGGCACCCGGGCGGTGATCGTGGTGCCCGGCGGCGCCGGCACGGTGACCACCTCAGCCGGGCCGCGCACGAACGAGCCGCGTCCCGCGTAGGTGATGATCAGACCCTCGGCACGGAGCACGGCCACCGCCGCTCGTGCCGTGGCGCGGGCGACGCCGAACCGCTGGGTCAGCGCGACCTCGCTGGGCAGCGGAACCCCGGGCGGCAACGCACCGGTCTGGATCTCCGCACGCAGAGCGTCGGCCACCTGGCGTGCCACGCTGCGATCAGCCGCCCTGTCCACCATGGCCTCATGCTTGTACCGGTGTGCACTAGACCGTCCAGTATGTGCGTCTAGACTGTCGGTCTAGACTGGTGTTCAATCCCCTTTGACGTGTCCGCCAAACCACAGACCTTCGGAAAGGTGGTAGGGATGATGTACGAGGAGGAGATGCCCAGGCCGCGGGTGCAGCACCCGGCGGCGTGGGTCCCCCGGTACCGCGACCGGGTACACGCCAGCGCCGACCTGCACGCGTTCTGGGTCGACGTCATGACCGCCCACCCCATCCACCAGGAACCAGCCACCGGCGCCTACGTCTGCCGCTGCGGCCTGATCGCCAGCTACTGCCCAGCACACCGCGCCGCCATCCGCCACCGCCTCCAACCCGTCGACCAGATCCCCTGGCAACCCCTCCCCGAAGACCTCCCATAGTCGGAACAAATCAGAAAAATGCCGCCTGGCCGCTACATCTCCGATGAACGATCGTTCTTCCATGAAGATGTGACCGGTGCGACCCGGGGAGGTGCTCTCATGGCCGTGTCCGGTGAGCACGTCAAGGCGCTGGTCCGGAGCCATGCGGCCGGCGACGACGCGGGTTTCTACGCCGTGGCGCTCCAGGTCGCGGCGGGGGCGGCCCGGCAGGGGCACGCCCGGCTGGCCAGCGATCTGAAGCGAACGATCGACGCATCCCGCCGTGAGCCAGTCGCCCGGCGGATCACCCCGATCGCGAAACCGCGCGGCGATCTGGCCGAACTGGTCACCGCCTCGTTCCCCGAGGTACGCATTCGCGATCTTGTCGGGCCGCCGGCACTCCTTGAGCAGATCACTCTGGTAATCAGTGAACAGCGCCAGCGTGAAGCACTCATGGATCGCGGCTTCCCCCCGATACATCGGTTGCTGCTGGAGGGGCCGCCCGGAACGGGCAAGACCATGACGGCATCGGTACTCGCGCACGAATTGTCGCTTCCGCTGCTGACCGTGCGGCTGGAGAGCCTGCTGAGCAAGTTCCTCGGCGAGACCGCGGGTAAGCTGCGGACCGTGTTCAATGCCGTGGCCGAACAGCGGGCGGTGTACCTGTTCGACGAATTCGACGCGCTGGGCGGTGACCGTGCCGGCAACGATGTCGGCGAGGCGCGCCGGATCGTGAACTCGTTCCTCATCTTCCTGGAAGAGGCCAGCCCGGAGAGCATCGTGATCGCCGCGACCAACCACCGCACGATCCTCGACCGCGCGCTTTTCCGCAGGTTCGACATGATGATCGCCTACAGCCTTCCCGATCCCGCCCAGGCCGGTGCGGTGATGAAGGCGCGACTCGGCCCGATGGCTGAAAGCATCCCCTGGACAGAGCTCGCCCCGCACACCACCGGCCTCAGCCACGCCGAACTGGTGAAGATCGCGGAGACCGCAGCCAAGCAGGCCATCATGCGTGACGACAGCCAGGTGACGGTGCAGGACCTGACCGCGGCGCTGGACGCCCGCCGGGTGGCGAACGTTGACTGACCCGCACCAGCCGCTACCCCACCTGACACTTCTCGACCGAGCCGAAGACCGCGACTTCCACCGCCAGGGTCGCGGTGGTGCCAGGGTCCGCGACGTGAACCGGCAGGGCCACGGCGACCTGATTCGGGGCGAGTTGGTCGACGCGCTGGATGAGGCGAAATCGACCAGTGCCGGCATCGCACTGTCTGACGAGGAGTTACGAGCACTCGGTGCGGTGATCGTGCTCGAAGGCGCGGACTCTGCGTTCCCGCTGAGCCTCGACAGACTCGAACGGATGACCCATCACAACACACCACGGCCAAGTTGTGGCCAAGATGGCTCCTGCTCTCGGTCACCCCCGCAACGGACGAACGACCGGAACAGGCGGGTCAGGCTCGCACTGGTGGGAACTGTGGCTGCACCGGTCGACCGACGGCGTCGACGTCATGGCCGCCCACCCGATCCACCAGGAACCGGCCACCGGCGCCTACGGCTGCCGCTGCGGCCTGATCGTGCGATCCGGTCGCCTGGCCCGCAAAAGGTCGCAGGGACCTCAGCGGGTCAGCACCGGATCTGTGATGCTCACCGTGCCGGTCCTCTGCCGGCAGGTGATCCGGATGGCCAGCGTGTTGGCGCCGTCCAGCGCAGCCGTCAGCGGCGCGTGCTGCCCGGGTGCGAACACCTGGTTGTTCACCCGGGTGTTGTCGACCAGCAGTTCCACCTCGGCCTCGGCCTCCGGCCGGGTGAACCCGGCCACCGACGCCGACCCGGTGAAGGTGTGGTAAGCGCCCAGCAGATCGTAGGTCACCGTGCGGGTCAGATCATCAGACTGGTTCGTCGGACACCCGATAACCAGCGTGCCGGATGGCCCGGGGCGAAGGTTGGTCGCCCCGGCGGACGGGTCGATGTCGGTCAGCGGCACGGCGGAGTTGCCACCCACCGACGTGTCCGCCGTCGCCGAGGAGTGCACCGGGACCGGGCGCACGGTCAGCCGGGAACCCGGAACGGGCGCGAGAACGTCGGGATTCCGGTCCGACGCCTGACCGCCGGAGCCTCCGATGGGCAGCAGCCAGGCGAGAAGCGCGATCAGCATGCTCGCGCCGGCGACGATCACGCCCCAGATTTGCGCGCGGTTGGACAGTGGCCGGCGCCGGGCCGGTTGGTCTCCGCCCAGTGCGTCCGGTCGGTGCTCAGTGTCCGGATTGACGTCACCCACTGTATTCGATTCCGTCCTTGAACAACCCCATGCGGAGTTGGACCAATCATTCGTTGCTAGGCTAACGCAACGGCACGAACCGCATGTTTGCCGTCAATTCATTAGCTGCACGGAGGCATGATGCACGACCCGAACGGACCCGCTGCAGGTTGGGCCCCGAATACCCCTGCCCCGCAGCGGACGCAACGCCAGCGCAGCGGCCGGTTGGCCCTCGGTGCCGCCGGTGCCGCCGGTGCCGCCCTGGTCCTCGCCGCGGTCGCGTTGCTCGTGTCGGTGCACGCCCTGAACCGGAGCGGCACGGTTCCCCGTACCGTTGCCGCAGGTGCTCCCAGTGCCACTCCGGCCGCGACGCATGACCCGACAGTCGCGGACAGCTCGTCGGACGACACCGGCACCGACCCGGCACCCACCGACGCGCAGACCATCGACCCGAAGGCCGATTACCAGGTCGCGTACCGAGGCGAAAAGCTGCGGGTGCAGCCGAACTGCTTCGATGGTCGCCCGGTGGACCTGGACGAGCCACGGGTGGGCAGCGAACAGTCTGCCGCGGAACTCGAATACCGGGGAGGCTGCAATGGGGAGCCGCGCGACCTGAGCGGCGAAAACATCGACGCCGCTGCCACCGTGACCAGCCCGGACGCCGCGCCCCAGGACTGCGCCGAAGCAATCCGAACCGCACCGGTCACCCTGGACTTTCCACCCAGCGCGGGCACGAACCTGTGCATCGTCACGTCCGCGGAGGCAGCCGGAGCCGAGGGGATCGACCAGAAGCTGGCCCTGGTGACGATCGACGGCATCGCCGACGATGGCACGATCGCCCTGAC
>DASULA010000366.1:0-2438 GCA_036278435.1 Mycobacteriales bacterium
ACCGCCCGCGCGCCGACACCAGCGGCGCACGGTCGCGCTGGTGTCGGTCGGCGGCCTGGTGGTGGTCCTGGCGATCGTGCTCACCCTGGTGGCCCTGCTCGGTTCGGCCGACGGTTCACTGGGCAGCGGATCGGCGATCCAGGTCGCCGGACCGACCGGTTCGGCCGCGCCGGCACCCGGCGGGACCGGCGCGGGTTCCGGCTCGCCGACCGGCTCCGCGGGCGCGTCCGGTTCGGGCACCTCCACACAGCCGGGCCCCAGCGAGGCCCCGCCGGGCAAGCTCGTGCTGGCCGGCATCGGCTGCCCGCAGGACGCGTCCAGGTCGGTGAGCACGCACGGCAGGTGGGCGCGGGCGACCGGCGGGTGGAGCGACAACGGGTGTGACGGCAGCTACCGCACCCACCGCAGCACCGCCGCGGCGGCGGACTCGGTCACCTGGAAGTTCGCCACCCCCACCGCCGCGAAGTGCGCGGTCGAGATCTACGTGCCGGCCGCGGCCAGTTCGCCGGAGGTGTTCTACGACGTGGTCTCCGGCAGTGACGTCAACACCTTCACCATCGACCAGCTCGGCAACCACGGCAAGTGGGTACCCGGCGGGACGTTCCCCACCCGGGCCGGCACGTTCAGCATCCGGCTCAACGACCGCGGCGACGGCAGCACCATCGTGGTGGCCGACGCCGTCCGGGTGACCTGCCGCTAGCCGACCGGGTCCGCACCCGTGCCGCGACCGGGCCCGGACGGCCGGTGTGGCAGGTTGGGTTCTGTGTCAGACGTCGAGACGGCGCCGATCGGGGCGCGAGAGTCCCGCTGGCTGGCGGCGCACGGGCTGCCGGCCGGGCGGATCGTGCGGGCCCGCCGGTTGGCCGGTGGGTACCGCAACGACAACACGCTGCTGGTGACCGACACCGGTGAGCGGTACGTGCTGCGCCGCCACCGCCACGACGACCGGGCCGAGGTGGAGGCGGCACTGACCCGCCGGGTGGCCGGGCTGGTGCCGGTGGCCGAGGTGGTCGCGGTGGGCCGGCCCGGAACGGCCGGCGAGGGGCTGCTGCTCTCCCGGTTCGTGCCGGGCACCCTGGTCCGCGACCTGCTGCCCGAGCTGCCCGCGGACGAGGCGGCGGCACTCGGTGTCGCGGTGGGCCGTGCGCTGGCCGGTGCCGGTGCGGTGCGGTTCGCCGGGCCGGGCTTCTTCACCGGCCCCGACCTGGCCGTGGCACGGCCGGACGGCATGGGCGACCTGCCCGGCTTCGTGGACGAGTGTTTGCGCTCGCCCGGCCCGGCCGCCGTGCTCACGCCGGCCGAGCGGCAGGATCTGCGCCGCCTGGCCTCGCGATCCGCGCCGCTGCTCGCCGGTGGACCGGCCGCCGGGGCCGACCGGCTCGTGCACGGCGACTACAACCCGAAGAACCTGCTCGCCGAGCGCCGCGACAGTGGGTGGACGGTCACCGCCGTGCTCGACTGGGAGTTCGCGTTCAGCGGCAGCCCGCTGACCGACGTGGGAAACCTGCTCAGGTTCGACCGGGAGTTCCCGGCCGGTTTCGTCGACGGCTTCCTCGACGGGTTCGACGTCGCCGGCGGGGCGCTGCCGGCCCGGTGGCGGCAGATCAGCCGGGCCCTCGACCTGTTCGCCCTGGCCGACCTGCTCACCCGGCCAGTCGACCACCCCTACTTCGGCCGCGCGGTCACCGCCGTCCGGCACCGGATCGGGTGCGTCGGGTACCCCGACCAGCCGGACGTCACTCGCCGAGCCAGCCGCGGCGGCTGGCCAGCAGCCCGGCCTGGAACCGGGTGCGGGCCTCCAGCTCCTGCATGATCCGGCTGGTGCGCCGGTGCACGGTGCGCAGACTGACGCCGAGTTGCCGGGCGATCGCCTCGTCCTTCATCCCGGCGCTGAGCAGCGCCACCAACTGGGCGTCGGGACTGCCCACCACGTCGGTACGGATCCCCTCCGGCGGTACGCCGGACCCGCCGGCGAACACCAGCGGCACGGCGGTCCGCCAGAGCAGGTCGAACAGCCCCACCAGCGCGTCGAGCAGGGTGGACGCGTGCACGATGAGCGCGCTGTCCACCATCTCGTCCTGCTCGGAGGTCAGCGGCAGAATGGCCAACCGGCGGTCGGCGATGGCGAGCTTGGTGGGCACGTCCAGACCGATCCGGGCCTCCTCGCCGGCATCGACCAGGCGCTCGGCCAGCGTCAGTGCCCCGGGCACGTCCAGCGCCTCGCTGGCGTAGACGCCGCGGACCCGCACCCCCCGGAGCAGCGCCTCGGTCTCGACCGGGCTCTGCGCCTGCGGATCCTGGGCGTACGGCGGCCGATCCACCACCAGGATCTCCTCGACCGCGGCCTGCTGGAGTTGCAGGAACCGCTGCGCCACCGCCCGCCGACCCAACACGATCTCGACCAGTTCCTCCGGCTGCTGGTGTTCGGCGGCGGGGAC
>DASULA010000367.1:0-37862 GCA_036278435.1 Mycobacteriales bacterium
GTCGAACTGGCAGGGTGATGAGCAGGACACGTATGCCGGGATTCAGGCGAAGTGGGATTCGGCTGCCTCGACGGTGCAGCAGATCCTGAACTCGGTGCATCAGGCGCTGGGGTCGACGACCGGGTCGGTGAAGGACATGCGAACGCAGGTCCGGTCGGCGTTGCAGTCGCACTGACCGGTGCGGCGGGGTACGTGTTCCTGTTCGTCCGCTGGGTGAAGGTGATCTGGGGTGGCTGAGTTTCCGGCGTCGGAATTCCGGGTGGACGGTGATCCTGGTGGGATCCGTGCCTCGGCGGGGCAGTGGTCGGCGTTCGGTCGGGAGGCGACGGACGCGGCTGGGCATATCCGGTCGTTGGACACGTCGTTGTTCATCGGTCCGGAGGGTGACCAGTACCGGCAGGGGTTGAAGGACTCGCTGCCACCGCATCTGGACGTCACCGGGCAGGCGTATTCCAAGGTCGCCTCGGCGTTGGACGCCTTCGCCGGGTCATTGGGCGGGTTACAGACCCGGATGCGCCCGCTGGCCGCCAGAGCGCCGGGGCTGTGGCAGGCGTTGCAGGCGGCGCAGGGGCGGGTGGACTCGGCCAAGTCGGCGGACACCCGGCACAGCCAGACCCTGACCGCCCAGGCCCTCACCGCTACCCCGGACAACCCGCCGCCGCCGGACACCTACCAGTCCGACAGCCCCGCGGCGTCGGCGGCGTTGTCCAACGCGCAGCGGGAGTGGAACGACTGCCTCGGCCAGGCGCGGAAGGTCAAGTCCGACCTGACCAAAGCGATCAACACCTGCGTGAACACCGTCAACGCCGCCGCGGGCATGAACTTCAAGCACAATCCGCACGGGTGGGGTGCGCTGGTCTCCGGGTTCAAGAACTTCGTCAAGGACCACGTCGCCGGCCTGGCCAAACTCTCCGGTGTACTCAAACTGGTGTCGGGAATCGCCGGGGTGCTCTCCTTCATCCCGGTCATCGGCGAGGTGGCCGCCCCGATCGCGCTGATCGCCGGTGGCGCCGCGTTGGCCATTGACGCGAGCATCAAGTTCGCCACCGGGCAGGGTTCATGGACCTCGATAGCCGTCGACGGCGCGCTGATGCTGCTGCCAGGAGTGGGGAAGCTCGCCAAGCTCGCGCGCACCACAAAGTTCGTTCGAACCACGGGGAGCGGTACAAAGGTCATTGTCAAGTCGGAGAACCTACTCATCCGGACAAAGGTGAGCATCCGGGCTGGCGGGAATAGGTTCTCACAGATACTCCCTAAGGGAACAAAAGTTCATATGGGACCCGGTGGCAAGGCAAGTGTGATTGGGAAAGCACGCGCTCCGCTCGATGTCGACCGTTCGGCACAGGCGAGTGCCTACAATGGTGTTCGAGTGAGCAGCGACGCCGCCCAGAACAAGCTCGCCGCTCGTACCCTCAGCCGACTTGAACGCGCTGGTGCCGACGACCCCCGGGTCGACCAGGCCCAGGTCGACAATTCGCTGAACAAGGTCGGCAGAAACCGTCCGGACGTCCAGGCGACTCTCAATGACCAACGCGTACATTTTGAATACGACCGGCCGACACCTGATGGCGGGAATGGTGCTAGGGTTCCTGGACACGTCACCAACATAATACGGAACGATCCCAACAGTGTCCTCATAACGGTTCCATCGGGGGCTCCGACTGCTCGGTAAATCGCCGAATGGTACAGGCGTCCTGGCATGAACGGCAGGCGACATGCATGCGGTATCATGAGGACATGGACGATGGACCGTTCCCGTTCCCCTTTCTCGGGGGCGAGTACTACTGGCCGTTGACCGCGGATGCGGGGTTCTTTCGCGCTCCGTTCAAACGAGTCACTTCCAAGGTCCTTCGCTCCAGCGGCTCCGACGTCCTTCGTCGCACCTTCGGATCGCTGGACGAGGCGTTGACCGGTGTGGCCGGGGAGTTCTCCCTCCGGGATGACCGGGCCACATTCTTCGTACGGACACGCGGGGACTCCTGGACAGTTGTGTTGGTCTCCACCTTTCCGTACACGGGAATTAACGGATTTATGCGTGCGCGGGCCAGGCTTGACGCGCGCTGTGACTTCGTCGCATACCATTGGATTCCGGGAAGCTCGAAGACCATGATTGATCATGGGCCGGTGTTCGCCTCTGCCGGATTTATCGACGTTCGACATGTTCGAGGTATCCTCCAACGGTCGTCGCCGTTTGGTGAACGTAGAATCGTACGGGTGAGTGACCAGGACGACGGCTGGGAGTTCGACCTCGCCGGCTCTCCCAGGGAGTACGAAGAACCAGAGCATTATGAGCGCAGGCGCAAGGCTGACCGGCTACCGCCGGAGCTGATCGGTCGCTACCTCGCTGGCGTTGGGCTTCCCGTCACCGACCCGAACTGGTTCGATGACCGGGTAGTGGTGTCGATCCAACCCGGGCGTGGTCTGAAGCGATGGGACTGGCATACCATCACAGACCTGCGGGCGGCCTGCGGGTATCCGTTGAATCATGTTCCAAGCCGGCTGACAGGATGGGAGAGGCATGGCTGAGAACGTTGGCGGCGACTTGTCCCTGGGCGCGGGCTGGTGGTTGCGTCTACCTCGGTCGTACGTGCTCGACTACGATGACGAAGGTGCGGCGGTCCTGCATCGGGAAACAGTGCGGATTGCCCCGCAAGTCGTGTCATTCAATCCTACCAACATGAACGAACCAGTTCTCGCCGTGGTCGCCGGAATCATCGAGGACACGATCGCCGATGCGGGTGGCACGCTTGCCGGGACCGGTGAAATCATGGGCGATGGTTGGTCCGGTCACACCTGCGAAGGGCTGACGAACCGAGAGGCCGAGGAGTTTCGGCTGGTCGCCTCACTTGGCGCATCCGGAACGATTCTGAACCTTGACATCCGTTACCTGCACGCACATACCGGCGATGAAGCCCGGTGGCTTGTCGAACATGTCGCCCACAGACCGGATACCGCCCAGTTGACCGACACGCTTGCCGAGGCCGATGTTCGGCTGTCGGTGCCGTCTGACTCGTGGGCTGAGGGATGGTCCACAAGCCGCGCCGGACCAGAAGAGGAATGACGCGGAATGCCCGCGTGGTGTGCACTTGTGCGCCGTCAGACCGCCGTCAGACGATGGGGCGGAAGACCGGGACGGCCCGGTCCTCGGCGTCGGGGGTGAGTGTGACGTTGATCGGCATGCCGCAGTCGATGTGCGTGGCGTCGGCTTCGACGGCGACCAGGAACGACATGAGGCGGGGACCCCCGTCCAGTTCCACGATCGCGGCCACCATCGGCACCGACCCGGCCATCCTCGGCAGCGGCGAAACGTGCTGCCAGAGTGGTGGGCATTACCCATCTGGTACTGCTGTGACAGCATGGGAGTGGAGGGAGGCAACCATTGCGAGCCATAGGTCGCTACCAGATCCGGTCCGACGACGACGGCGTGATCGTACTGGCCCCGGTCGTGTCGATTCCTGAGCGGGAGATGGTGGCATGGGAAAACCCCCGCCTCGCCGAGCAGGTTCGGACCGCGATCGCCGACGACGAAGCCGGTCGCACGGTCGACCTCGGCGACTTCATCCGGTACGCCGATGACGGTGGCGAGGAGCGGTAGTACGGGTGGTGTCAGGGGCGGGGGCGGAAGACTGGGACGGTGCGGTTCTCGGCGTCGCGGGTGAAGGTGACCTCGACCGGCATGCCGCAGCGGATACCGGCCGCGTCGGGTTCTGCGTCGACGTCCACGTCGACGTCGACCAGGAACGACATCAGTCGGGGACCCTCGTCCAGTTCCACGATCGCGGTCACGAACGGCACCGCGTCGGCGAACGCGGGCAGCGGCGAGACGTGCTGCACGCAGAACGTGTACAGGGTGCCCCGGCCGCTGGCCGGCCGCCACTCGGTGTCCCGACTGCCGCAGGTCGGGCAGGCCGTGCGCGGGTAGAAGAAGAACCGCGCGCACGCCGGGCAGTACGGCAGCAGCAACTCGCCCCGCTCGGCGGCCTCCCAGAACGGGACCGCGTCCGGGCTCGGTGAGACACCCAGGGCCGGCAGCGGGCCGTCGCTGGTGAACATCACACCCTCCCCAACACGGCCGTGGCCGCACTGGACAGGTAGCCGCCCATGCCGTTGACCAGCCCCACCTCGGCGCCGGGCACCTGGCGCGGCCCGCACTCGCCGCGCAACTGCCGCACCGCCTCGATCAGCAGGAAGATGCCGAACATGCCCGGGTGAGTGTAGGACAACCCGCCGCCGCTGGTGTTCAGGGGGAAGTCGCCGCCCGGCGCGGTGCGCTGCCCGGACACGAACGCCCCGCCCTCGCCCTTCGCGCAGAACCCCAGGTCCTCCAGGGTCACCAGCACCGTGTAGGTGAACGAGTCGTACAACTCGGCGACGTCCACATCGGATGGATCCAGCCCGGCCTGGGCGAACGCCGCCGCGCCGGAAATCCGGGCCGGCGTCTCGGTCAGGTCGGGCATCTGGGAGATCATGTGATGGGTGTGCGCCACTCCCGAACCGAGCACCTCCACCACCGGGACGCCCAGGTCCCAGGCCCGGTCCACCGAGGTGAGCACCACCGCGCCACCGGCATCGGTGACCAGGCAGCAGTCCAGCAGGTGGAACGGCCAGGCCACCAACGGCGAGGCAAGCACGTCGGCCACCGTGATCGGATCCCGGTTCAGCGCCCGGGGATTCAGCGACGCCCAGTGCCGGGTGGCCACCGCGATCTCGGCCAACTGCTCGCTGGTGGTGCCATAGCAGTACATGTGCCGGGTCGCGGCCAGCGCGTAGGCGGCCGGCGGGGCGGCCACCCCGTAGATGCGTTCCCACTGCCAGTCGGGGAACCACGGGTCGTCGTGGGCCGGCCGGGTGGACACCCCCCGGCGGCGGTTGGACCGCCTGGTCTCCCCGTGGGTGACCAGTGCCACCTCGCAGGCCCCGGCCTGGATGGCCAGCACCGCCTCGTGCACGTGCGCCACGAACGACGACCCGCCGATCGAGTTGGAACTGGAGAAGGCCGGCGAGATGCCCAGGTACTCCGCGACGATCAGGGTCGGCAGGAAGTCGATGCCGCAGGTGAACAGCGCGTCTACATCGGACAGAGTCAGGTTCGCGTGGGCGAGCGCGTTGGTGGCCGCCTCGGCGTGCATCTGCACCGCGCTGCGGTCACGCACCACGCCGATCCGGTCGGCCTCGCCGACACCGACCACGGCGACGCCGGTGCTCACCGGCTCACACCCGGTACCGGGCGACGTAGCCGGCGTCCAGCTCCAACCCCAGCCCGGGGCCGTCGGGCACCAGGTAGTGCCCGCCGGTGAACTCCCGCCGATTGGCGATCAGGTTCCAGAACAGCGGATCCCGCTCCGGGGCGAACGTCTCCAGGTACGTCCCGTGTGGAATGGAGGCGAGCAGGTGGGCGGCCACCTGCGGCTCCTCGTGGTGGGCCATCGCGACCTCGTGCACCGCGGCGACCGAGGCGATCCGGCGCCACTCGCTGGGCCCGCCGATCCAACTGGCGTCGGCGTTGCACGCGTCCACCGCGCCGGCCGCGATCAGGTCCCGCAGCCCGGCCCGGGTGGACTCGCTCTGCCCGGCGGTCACCGGAATTCCGCCCATCACCCGCACGTCCCGCATGTCCCGCCGGTCGTTCAGCCATCGGCAGGGCTCCTCGAACCAGCGCAGGTCCAGCTCCGCGGTGGCCCGGGCGAACCGCAGCGCCTCGTCGCGGGTGTAACCCTGGTTGGCGTCCACCATCAGCACGAAGTCCGCGCCGCCGGCCCGCCGGGCCAGTCGAGTCCGCTGGGCGTCGTCCTCCGGCGAGAGCCGGCCGACCTTGAACTTGCACCCGGCGAAGCCCAGTTCGGCGTAGTGCTCGATCTGCCGGGCCACGTCGGCCTCGTCGTCGGTGTAGTACCCGCCGATGCAGATCGCCGGCAGCCGGTCGGTGTAGCCGCCCCACAGTTGGTACAGCGGCACGTCCAGCGCCTTGCCCACCGCGTCCCACACCGCACTGTCCACACAGGCCATCGCCTGCAACGCCAGCGAGCGGTCCCGCAGGATGTCGTAGCTGGGCGGCAGCGACGCCTGCCAGCAGCCCTCGGTGTTCATCGCGGACATACCCAGCAGGTGCGGGGTGATCTCCTCGGTGATGATCCCGGCGATCTCGGCCTGGCCGTCGTCGGTGTCGCCGTTGAACGCCTCGCCGACGATCCCACCGGCCGTGTACACCCGGGTGATGATCGTGCAGCGGGTGGTCATCGAGTAGTGGCTGCCCTGGAACTTCTGGGCCAGCGGCACCCGGATCGGTACCACCTCCACCCGTTCGATCCTCAGGTCCCGGTCGTACCGCGCGGCCAGGCCAGCAACCGGGGTGGAAACCGGTCCGGTGGAAGCCTGTTCGGTGGAAGCCTCAGTCATGCCATCCAGTCCAGAGTGGGGGAACGTCACAACGTCACGGGCTGTCCAACCTGCCCAGCCGCACATGGATCGCCTTGGTCTCGAAGTACTCCTGTAGGCCTTCGCGGCCCAGTTCGCGGCCGAACCCGCTGGTCTTGTACCCGCCGAAGGGCATCACGAAGGCCAGTCCGGCGTCGTGGTAGGCGTTGATCCACACCGTGCCGGCCCGGATCGCCTTGGCCGTGCGCAGTGCGGTGTCCACGTCGCGGGTCCACACCGCCGCGGCCAGCCCGAACATGGTGTCGTTGGCCAGCCTGACCGCCTCGGCCGGGTCGTCGAAGGTCAGCACCGACAGCACCGGGCCGAAGATCTCCTCCCGGCCCACGGTCATCGCCGGGGTGACCCGGTCGAACACGGTGGGCTCGACGTAACATCCGGAACCCAGTGCGCCCTCGGTCATCCGGTGCCCGCCGGTGAGCAGTTCGGCGCCCTGCTCGGTGCCCGACTCGACGTAGCGCAGCACGGTGTCGAGCTGGCCGGGATCGACCACCGGCCCGATCATCGTCTTCTCGTCGAGTGGGTCGCCGATCCGGCTGGTCCGGGCCATCGTCACCAGAGCCTCGACGAACTCGTCATGGATCTCGCGGGCCACCAGCAGCCGGCTGCCGGCCTGGCAGGCCTGCCCGGTGTTGAGGAAGATGCCCCAGTAGGCCGCGGACACAGCCTGGTCGATCCGGGCGTCGGCGAACACCACGTTCGGCGACTTGCCGCCCAGTTCCAGGGACACCTTCTTCATGGTCCCGGCCGCGGCGGTGAGCACCTGCCGGCCCACCTGGTTGGAACCGGTGAACGCGACCTTGTCCACGCCGGGATGGGCGGCCAGCGCCGTGCCCACCTCCGAGCCGCCGCCGGTCACCACGTTGTACACCCCGGCGGGTAGGCCGGCGTCGGCCAGCACGCCGGCCAGCTCCAGCGCGGGCGACGGGGTGAGGCTGGCCGGCTTGGTGACCATCGTGCAGCCGGCCGCCAGTGCCGGCGCCACCTTCCAGGCCAGCCCCAGCAGCGGGAAGTTCCACGGCGTGATCATCGCGACCACGCCAACCGGTTCGTGCAGGATCAGGCCCAGCGCGTCCGGGGTGTGCGCGGAGATCGCCTCGCCGCGCAGGTCGGTAGCCAGCGCCGCGTAGTAGTCGAGGACGTCGGCGGTGAGCTGCACCTCACCGCGGGCCAGCCGGATCGGCTTACCCAGTTCCAGGCTGATCCGCAGCCCGATCCGCTCGGCCCGATCCCGCAGCAGGCCGGCGGCCCGCCGCATGATCGCGGCCCGCTCCCGGGCCGGACCGGTCGCCCACGGCGAGTCGTCGAACGCCCGGCGGGCCGCGGCGACCGCGGCGTCCACGTCGGCCGCGGTACCCCGACCGTAGCTGCCCACCGGGCGGCCGTCGGCCGGGCTGGTCCGCTCGCTGCGCCCGCCGGCCACCGGCGCGACCCAGTCGCCGCCGACGAAGAGCTGGTAGGAGACCGGGTCCGGTCGGGCCGTCGTCATCGGTCCTCCGTGGACGGTGCGGCGGTGGGGGCGGTTGGGGTTCGGGGCGGGGCGTAGCACTCCAGCAGCCGGCAGCCGCCGACGCCGGCCACGGCGGCGTGCCGGACCCCGCCGGGCAGGATGAACGCCTCCCCGGCGGCCAGCACGGCCGTGTGCGGGCCTGTCGGGTCGGTCCAGCGCAGTTCCAGCGACCCCTCCACAACCTGACCGAACTCCTCGTTCGGGTGGCTGTGCTCTGGCACCACGGCACCGGGGTCGAGGGTGTAGAACGCGGCGGAGAGCTGGTCGCCGACGGCCAGCGCGGCCCGGATTCCCGGCAGCATCGAGGCGGGCTCGACGTCCGGCCAGCGCACCACCGGTCCGATCGGCGCGGGCCCGGAGTCGGAGACGGGACTGGGGTCAGGCATCGGGCGCCGGCACCAGTTCGGTGATCTGCACCACGACCCCGTCCGGGTCGACCGCCAGCGCCACCCGCCAGCCGCCCTGCGGCGTCATTACCGTGGTCGGCGAGGTGAGGAATTCGAACCCGGCACCGGACAGATCCCGGTGCACCGCGTCGGTGTCGTCGGTGAGCACGGCGAACCGGGTGATGCCCTGCTGGTTCTGCGGCGGCGCGCCCGGCCCGTCCGCGGTCTCCGGACCGAACCACTCCACCACGTCGAGCAGGGTGGCCTGCTCGTCGTCGCCGAGCCGCAGGTGGAAGAACCGGCACTTCCCGCTGGGGACGGCGAACGCCTCGGCCAGTTTAGGGTTGTCCACGGTGCGCTCGGACACGACCTGGAACCCCAGCCGGCGGTAGAACTCGACGGAACGGTCCAGGTTCTTGGCGTTGATGGCGATGTGGAAGACGCGCGTGAGCATGGAACCCCGTACCTTTCAGACGATGGTCAGCTTGGGTCGGCGAAGGGCATGAGCTCGTCGGCCAGCCGGTCGAGTTCGTCGAGCACCCCGTCCAGGCTGTCGTGCTCGAAGGAGGTGTCGGCGATCAGCAGCGACACGCCGAGCCTGGCGTACCGGTCGATGGTGGCCGCGTCCATGGTGGCCTGGGTGACCGGCCGGGCCGACAGGGCGATCTGGTCGAGCGTCCGCCCGTTCTCGGCCAGGTAGCCCGACAGCGTCTCCAGCTTGCGTTCCAACTCATCCGGCGCGATGTACAGCGGATGCCAGCCGTCGGCCACCGCGGCGACCCGGCGCAGCACCCCGTCGCTCTTGCCCCCGCACCACAGCGGGATCGAGCCCGGCTGCGCCGGCTTGGGATAGAACTTGAACCCGGCGTAGTCGTAGAACTCACCGTGGAAATCGATCACGTCGGCGGTCCACAGGTGCTTGAGCAGCCGGATGTACTCGGTGGTGCGCCGCCCCCTGGTCTCGAACGGCACGCCGAAGATCTCGAACTGTTCCCGCATCCAGCCGGTGCCCAGCGCCACCACGGTGCGCCCACCGTTGAGCGTGTCCAGGGTGGCGAACGCCTTGGCGGTGTTCAGTGGGTGGTGCCAACTGGCGATCAGCACCGAGGTGCCCACGGTGATCCGCTCGGTGGCCGCCGACGCCCAGGTCAGGGTGAGGATCGTGTCCAGGTAGGGCGTCTCGGCCGGCCAGAAGAACTTGCCGTCCTGCCGGTACGGGTACTTCGAGACCACATCGACCGGCAGTGCCACGTGGTCTGTCATCCACAGTGAGTGGAAGCCGAGTTCCTCGGCCTTCACGGCGAACGCCCGGATCGCCTCGGGCCCGGCGTACGGGCCGGCGCCGGGCAACCGCAGCCCGAACTTCATGTCGCGCTCCTCCCCCTCGACGACGACGCGCGGCCACGCTTGGCCGGCGCCGGGATCCTGCGCTGCGTGCGCAGGTCCTCCTCGAACCGTTCCAGGCTCAGGTGCGCCATCACCAGACGCTGCACCTGTAGTGCGTTGCGAGAACGCATGGAAGCCAGAATCGCCCGGTGCTCGGTGAGCCACTCGTCGTGGCGGCCCACGCTGGCCCGCAGGCCACCGGACAACGACAGCCAGGCGTCCCGCAGCATGACCTCGACCTCGTACAGCCAGGTGTTGCCGGTGATCTCGACCATGGCCAGTTCGAAACCGAGCGGTTCCCAGGTGAACGCCGGATCCTCGGCAAGTCGTCGCCGCTGGTCGTTCAGGAACTCCGCGAGCCGGCCCAGGTCCGCCTCCGAGGCGCGTGCGGTGGCGGCGGTGGCCGCGGCCAGCTCGATGCCCAGCCGGGTCTCCACCAGGTTGCGCAGCGCGTTCTCCTCGGTGGCGTCGAAGATCGCCGGCGAGGAGGCGTTCCAGTCCTCCGGTGGAGCGGTCACATAGGTGCCGTCACCGTGCCGGACCTCGACCAGGCCGAGCGTGGACAGCACCCGCATCGCCTCGCGCAGCGACGACCTGCTCACCCCGAGCTGTTCGATGAAGAACCGCTCCGGCGGCAGTTTGTGCCCGGCCCGCAGGCTGTTGGTGTCGATGTAGCCGCGGATCTCCTGGACCACCCGCTCGGTCACCCGGCCGCCGGCCAGCGGGCGCAGGTCAGACGCATCCCGGCGGGCTGCCTCGCGGTCGGCCACGGCGGTGTCGGTCACGGCGGTGGCCCGCTCGCGTTCACTCATGGTCGCCATCCCACCACCCTGTCGCCGCCGCCCGAGCCGGGCCGGTTGCGTGCCGAGACGGTATGGCAGAGACATCAGACAAGTCAACCCTTGCGCCGGGGGTCCGCCGCATAGTTATATGACGTCTTACTTCTGTCCCGCGAGGTTTCACGAACTGCTGGCCGTCGAACGCGGTGGGGGTGCGCCGATGGCGGGAGGAGGCGACAGGTGAACACCCGACTGGGGATCCAGCTCACCCCGTGGCGGCCGTCCGGTGAACTGGTGGCCCTGGGCGAGAGCCTGCGCGACGTGGTCGACGTGGTGTGGGTGCAGGACCAGATGTTGGCCCGCAACGTCTACGTGCTGTTGGCCGCGCTGGCCCGGGCCGGGTGCGGGGTGGCGACCGGGGTGACCTATCCGGTCGGGCGCAACCCGATCGAGATGGCCTCGGCCGCTGCCACCATCAGCGAACTGCTGCCGGCCGGGCGCCGGATGACGATCGGGATGGGCACCGGCGGGGCGGTGGTGAACAGCCTGTTCCGCAAGGACCAGACCGTCACCGCGGTGCGCGAGGCCATCGGCCTGATGCGGGCGCTGTGGGCCGGCGAGCGGGTCGAGCTGGACGCCTACCCGACCCTCGGCCGGTCACTGGGCTACCGGCCCGGCGCGGCGGCCACCCTCACCTACCCGGTGGAACGGCCGCCGGAGATCGTGCTGGCCGGCGTCGGGCCGCGGATCCTCGCCGTGGCCGCCGAATGCGCCGACGGGTTGATCTTCGCCAGCAACCTGCCCAGCCACTCGCGGGCCGCCTTCGCCACCGGCCGGTTCGCCGAGCTGTCCGGACTCGGCCGGGTGCTGGAGTCCAGGCCGGCCGGCGCACCGCCGCTGCGGCTGATCTTCGGGATCAACGTGTCGGTCTCAGCCGACCGGGCTCGGGCCCGGTCGCACGCCCGCCGCCAGTCAGCGCTGATCCTGGGCAACCCGGCGCTGTGGCCGGCCCTGGAGGCGGTCGGGCTGGACGTGGAGTCCGCCGGCGAGGTGAAGGCGGCGTTCGACGGCGGCCTGGGCATCGACGGGGCCGCCGCCCGGATGTCGGAGTCGCTGGCCGACGCGCTGATCGTGTCGGGCACCCCCGAGGAGTGCGTGGGCCCGATGGTCGAGCTGCGCGAACTCGCCCAGCGGCATGGTTTCGACGAGTTCTACCTGGGCGGACCGCTGGGCCCCGACCCGTCGGAGGCCACCGACCTGCTGCGGACCCGGGTGATCGACCGGGTCTGGCCGGAACGGCGCGGCACGGTGGATCCGGCCCCGGCGCGATGACCGCGACCGTGCTGCGGGCCGACCGGGATGGGGTCACCGAGCTGCGGCTGCACCGCCCGGAGGCCCGCAACGCACTGTCCACCCAGGTGCTCACCGAGCTGTGCGACCGGCTGGACTCGGTGCATGACGACCCGGCCGTGCGCGCGGTGTTCCTCAGCGGCACGGGCGAGGTGTTCTGCGCCGGCGCGGACGTGCGGGAGTTCGGACCGAACCCACCCGCGGACGCCAGCCTGGCCCGGATCCGGCTGGTGGTCGAGGTGCTCCGCCGCATCCGGGAACTGCCGCAGCCGACCCTGGCCGCGGTACACGGGCCGGCGGTCGGCGCCGGCTGGGGCCTCGCGCTGGCCTGCGACCTGTGCTTCGCCACCGGGTCGGCGACCTTCACCCTGCCCGAGGTGGCCAAGGGATACCGGCTGCCAGCGCCGCTGGTCACCCGGCTGGCCCAGGTGGCCGGACCGGTGCGCGCCGCCGACCTGGTCTACGGCGGCGGGACCTACACCGCCGGTGACGCGGTGGCCGCCGGCTGCGTGACCAGGCTGTCGCCCGGCGCCGAGGAACTGCGGGCCACCGCGTGGGACTTCTGCCGGACGCTGGCCGAGCGCCCCCGCCGCTCGGTGGCCACCGCCACCGAGCCGCTTCGGGCCCTCGCCGGGGCCGGCCCGTTCCCCCCGTCCCAACTGTTCTGGACCGAGGAGTAGCCGACCGTGACGGGTGCGTTTTCCGAGGAGACCGAGATGCTCCGCGAATCGGCCCGCCGGTTCGTCAGCGAGCAGTGCAACCAGTGGATGGCCCTGGAGTGGGACCGCGCCGGGCAGTACCCCCGACCGGTCTTCGACCGGATCGCCGGACTGGGCTGGTACGGGATCGGCGTGCCCGAGTCCGACGGCGGCACCGGCGGCGGCGCGGTCGACCTGCTGGTGGTGGCCGAGGAACTCGGTCGGGGCAGCACCGACCTGGTGGCCTGCTTCAGCCTCACCGCCTCGGGGCTACGCACGATACTGGCCAACGGCACCGACGAGCAGAAGTCCGACCTGGTGCCCAGGATCATGGCCGGCAGTCTTCGGCTGTCGGTGTCGATCACCGAGCCGGGGGCCGGTTCGGACGCCGCGTCGCTGGTGAGCCGGGCCACCCTGGTCGGCGACCACTACCTGGCCAACGGCCAGAAGACGTTCTGTGAGGCCGCCGGGCTGCCCGACACCCTGATTCAGCTCTACCTGCGCACCGACCCGGACGCGACCAAGCACCGGGGGATCAGCATGTTGCTGCTCGACCCGGCCACCCCCGGGGTCACGCTGTCCCGGCTGCCCACCGTCGGCCGCAACATCACCGGGGTGTACGAGATCTTCCTCGACGACGTGCACATCCCGGCCGGCAACCTGGTCGGTGCGCCGAACCGCGGCTGGTACGGGCTGGCCGCCGAGCTGGCGCTGGAGCGGCTGATCATCTCGGCCGGGTTCGTCGGGGCCACCACGCAGGTGCTCGACGACACCCTCGCGCACGTGAAGACCCGCGAGCAGTTCGGCCGTCCGGTGGGCGACTTCCAGGCGGTGGCACACCCGCTGGTCGACCTGTACACCCGGGTGGAGGCGGTTCGGCTGCTGACCTACCGGGGCGCCGAACTGCACGACGCCGGCCTGCCCTACGAGAAGGAGGCCTCGATGGCCAAGATCGCCTCCGGTGAGCTGTACGCGGACGCGACCCGCGCCGCCATGCAACTGCACGGCGGCTACGGGTACGTCACCGAGCATCCGCTGTCCATGCACTACGTGGACTCGGTGATCGCGACCGTCGCGGGTGGACCGTCCCAGGTGATGCGCAACGTGGTGGCCCGCCACCTCGGCCTGCGTCCGTAGAGGAGAGTCGATGCTCGCGCTGGAAGGCATCCACGTGCTGGATGTGGCGTCCATGCTGGCCGGCCCGTACGGGGCCACGCTGCTCGGCGACCTGGGCGCCGAGGTGATCAAGCTGGAACCGCCCAACGGCGACGAGTCGCGCCGGATCGGACCGCGCCGGGGCACCGACAGCGGCGTGTTCGTCGGGGTGAACCGCAACAAGCGCGGCGTGGTGGCCGATCTGCGCACCCCGGCGGGCCAGCGGGTGCTGGACGGGCTGCTGGGCTGGGCCGACGTGGTGGTGGACAACCTGCGGCCGGCGGCCCGGGTGCGCCTCGGCCTGGACTTCCCGTCGGTGCACCGGCGGTTCCCGCGGCTGGTGGCCGTGTCGGTGTCCACCTTCGGCGCCGACGGCCCGTACTCCGGCCGGCCGGGCATCGACCCGATCGCCCAGGCGATGAGCGGGATGACCAACGTCACCGGCTTCCCCGACGCCGACCCGGTGAAGGCCGGGCCGCCGGTCGGCGACGCGGTCTGCTCGCTGCTGGTGGCCAACGGCGCGCTGGCCGCGCTGTGGGCGCGGCAGCGGACCGGGCTCGGCCAGCAGGTCGACGTGGCGCTGATCGACGGGCTGGTGCACATCCAGGCGCCCTACACCGGGCAGTACTTCCTGCTCGGCCGGCAGCAGCCGCGCACCGGCAACGCCACCGACTGGTACGCCCCGTACGACGCCTACCCGTGCGCGGACGGCAAGCGGGTGCATGTGGCCTGCTACAACGACAAGTTCTTCACCAACCTGTGCGCGGCCATGGACCGGCCCGACCTGGCCGGCGACCCGCGGTTCGCCGACAACGACGGGCGGTTGGCCAACCGCGTCGAGTTGGACCGGATCATCGCCGGGTACCTGGCCGGTCTGCCCCGGGCCGCCGCGCTGGAGCGGCTGTGGCGGCACGACGTGATCGTCGGGCCGGTGAACGACTACGACGAGGTGTTCGCCGATCCGCAGGTCGCGCACAACCAGATGGTCGTCGACACCGCGCACCACGCTGGCCCGCTGCGGGTCACCGGCGTGCCGGTCAAGCTGTCGGCCACGCCCGGCGCGGTGCGACGCCCGCCACCCGGCCTGGGCGAGCACACCGCCGAGGTGCTGCGCGAACTCGGCCTGGAAGCCCACCCCGAAGCCCACCCCGGAGCCGACCCCGACTCGGACGACGGCGGTGGCGCGTGATCGGCCTGCGCGACCTGACCGTGCGTGACGCGCGGACCTGGTCACAGGCCACCGCCCGGTTCACCCTGCCCGCGATCGGCCGGTACAACATCGCCGCGGACTGTCTGCGCGCGCCCCGGAACGCCACCGCGCTGCTGTCCGTCGGGTCGGGCGACCCGGGCGACCCTGGCGACCCGGTCCGGGTCACCTTCGGCGAACTCGACGACGCCTCGGCCGCCCTGGCCGCCGGGCTGGGCTCGCTGGGGCTGGTGCCCGGCGACCGGGTCGCGGTCAAGCTGTCGCAGAGCGTGGAGATGGCGGTCGCGGTGTTCGCCGTGCTGCGGGCCGGCGGGGTGGTGGTTCCGGTGTCCAACGTGCTCGGTGCGGACGGCGTCCGGCACCGTCTCACCGACAGCCGACCGCGGATCATGATCGCCGCCGGTTCGGAGGCCGAACACGCCCTGGCCGCCGACGCCGGCGCGCTGCTGGTCAGCACCGACGGGGCCCGGCCAGGACTGGGAATGCCCGACCTGATCACCGGCGCGCCCGGCGCGGCCACCGCGATGGCGCCGACCAGCGGCGACACCCCGGCCCTGCTGCTCTACACCTCGGGCACCACCGGCAAGTCCAAGGGGGTCCTGCACGGGCACCGGGTGCTGCTCGGCCACCACGGCGTGGACCGCGCGCTGAACCTGATCCGGCCCGAGGACATCGCCTACAGTCCGGTGGACTGGGCCTGGGCCGGCGGGCTGCTGCTCGGCCTGCTGGTACCGCTCGCCCACGGTATCGGGGTGGTGGCGTTCCGCGAACCGCGGTTCGACCCGGACCGCACCGTCGCCCTGCTCGCCCGAACCGGGGTGTCGGTCGGGCTGTTCCCGCCCACGATGCTGCGGCTGCTCCGCCAGTCCGGACGGCTCGCCGGTCCGCTCCGGTCCGGGCTGCGGCTGCGCTGCCTGGTGACCGGGGCCGAGGCGGTCGAACCGGACCTGCTCTCCTGGGCCGCCGACGAACTGGGCGTGCCGGTCAACAACGCCTACGGCCAGACCGAGGCGAACGCCCTGATCGGACACTCCAGCGCGCTTGGCGCGCTGGACCCGGCCTGCCTGGGCCGGCCCTACCCCGGGCACCGGATCGGCCTGCTGGACGACTCGCTCGCCCCGGTGTCGGCGGGCCAGCCGGGCCAGCTCGCGGCCGCCGCCGACGACCCGGTCTGCATGCTCGGCTACTGGAACGCCCCCGAAGCCACCGCCGGCAGGATCCGCGGCGGCTGGCTGCTCACCGGTGACACCGCGCACGCCGACCCCGACGGACAACTGTTCTTCCACGGCCGGGCCGACGACATCATCAAGAGCGGCGGGTACCGGATCGGCCCGGCCGAGATCGAGGCGGTGATCCTGGCCCACCCGGCGGTCGCCGAGTGCGCGGTGGTGGGGCTGCCCGACCCGGTGCGCGGGCAGGCGGTGACCGCGTTCGTCCGGCTGCGGGACGGCGCCGGGGGCGACCCGACCGCCGGCCCGGACGGCATCGCCGGCCCCGACGGGATCGGCGGGATCGGCGGGACTGACGGCCTCACCGCCGAACTGCAACGCCGGGTGCGGACCGTGGTCGGCGCGCACGCCTACCCGCGGGCGGCCCGGTACCTGCCGGATCTGCCCCGCACCAGCACCGGCAAGGTGGACCGGGCGGCCCTGCGGCGCCGGTTCGGTGCCGGCCCGGCCGACCACGCCGCCGGCCCAGTCGAGGAGGGACCGCGATGATGACGTTCTCCGGGCCGGACCGCTCCGCGCTGCCGCTGGCCGTGCTGGGCGCCGGCACGATGGGCCGGGGGATAGCGCTGGTCGCGCTGCGGGCCGGCTTCCCGACCACCCTGGTCGACGTGGACGCCTCGGTGCTGCGGGACGCCGCCGAGGCGATCCAACGGCGGCTGGGCCGCGATCCCGGCGCCGCACCGGCCGCGGCGCTGGAGCTGAGCACCGACCTGGCCGGTGGGGTCGCCGGGGTGGCCGCGGTGATCGAGGCGGTACCCGAGGTCACCGACATCAAGGCCGAGGTGTACCGCCGGCTCGCCGACGCGGCGCCCCCGGACGCGCTGCTGGCCAGCAACACCTCGACCATGAGCATCTCCGGGCTGGCCGGGTTCGCCGCCGAGCCGGCCCGGGTCGTCGGCATGCACTTCTTCAACCCGGTGCACCGAATGGACCTGGTCGAGGTGGTGATCGGCGAGCGCACCAGCGCACGCACCCGCGCCGACGCGCTCGACCTGGCCGGCGCGCTGGGCAAGAACCCCATCGTGGTGCGCGACACCCCCGGGTTCGTGACCAGCCGGCTGGGCCTGCTGCTGGGCAACGAGGCGATGCGGCTGGTCGAGGAGCAGGTGGCCTCGGCCACCGACGTGGACAAGGCGATGCGGCTGGGTTACCGGCATCCGATGGGACCGCTGGAGTTGGCCGACCTGGTCGGCCTGGACGCCCGGCTGAACAACGTCCGCAGCATGTACCGGCAGTCCGGGCTCGACCAGTACCGCCCACCGGGGATTCTGGAGCGGCTGGTGGCCGCCGGGCGGTTGGGGCGCAAGAGCGGTTCGGGTTTCTACCGGTACGCCCCGGACGGCACCGTGCTGGGCCCGGCCGAGGACCTGCCGTGATGGTGTACCCCGGCGGCCACCGTCGTTCCGCTCCTCGCTGCGCTGCGATGCTCACGTCGGAGGCCACCTCATGACGGCCCCGCTGGTGTGGGCCAGCCGGGATCGCGGCATGGACGTGCTGGTGCTGGACTCCCCGCGCAACCGCAACGCGCTGTCGGTGCGGTTGCTGACCGAACTGGTCGAGCAGGTGCGGCGAAGTGCCGTGGCCGGTGCCCGAGCACTGGTGCTCGACCACACCGGCCCGGTGTTCTGCGCCGGGGTGGACCTGAAGGAGCGGCGGGCCGCCGGCCCGGGTACCAGCACCCATTCCACCCTGCTGGCCGCGCTGCTCCGGGCACTGTGGGATTACCCCGGTCCGGTGCTGTGCCGGGTGGACGGCCCGGTGCGGGGCGGCGGTATGGGCCTGCTGGCCTGTGCCGACGTCGTGGTGGCCGCCGAGCGGGCCGACTTCGCCTACAGCGAGGTGCGGGTCGGCGTCGCGCCGGCCCTGGTGGCCGCGGTGACCCTGCCCAAGGTGCCGCTGGCACCGCTGCTGCCCTGGCTGCTCACCGGTGAGGCGTTCGACGCGACGACCGCGCACCGGTTGGGTCTGGTCAGCCGGGTCGCCCGGGTCGCCGACGGGCCGGTGTCGCTGGAACCGGAGGTGTCCGGGGTGCTGCGCGGTGGTCCGGACGCGGCACGCACGGTCAAGCGGCTGGCCAGGCGGCTGGCCGGCGCGGAGTTGGGTCGGACCCTGGCCGAGATGGAGGACCTGTCCGCCGCGCTGTTCGCCGGCCCGGAGGCCGCCGAGGGCATGGCCGCCTTCGCCGAGGGCCGCCCACCCGCCTGGGTGCCGTCCGCACCGGCGGGCAGTTAGCTGGACGCGTTGACCCGGGAACAGATGCAGGCCGAGCCGCTGCGCATCTGGTCCGAGGAGCGCAAGACGGTCCTGCTCGCCGACCGGGTCGTCACGATGACCGCGCGCCCGGGCGCCGTCGCACTGTATCCGCAGGTCGCCGCCGGCCAGAGGTGTTGCAGCGGGACCGGGTGGTGTGCACCGGAGCCGTGGGGGGTCCGGCTGCTGGCTCGGGCCGGCGCCGACATTCTCGGCCTGATCGGCAGCGGGAACATGGCGGCCGGATACCTGCGGGCCATCGGTTCGGACCGGGCGTTGCGCCGGGTGCTGGTGTACAGCCCCGACCGGGACCGCCGGCGCCGGTTCGCCCAGGACAGTGCCCGGTCGATGGCCGACCGGATCACGGCACTGCTCGGCGGGACCTGGAGTCCTTCGTGGACACGACGGGGGGCACGGAGCCGGCCCCGGTCGGGTGGGGCGGCGGCCCCGGGTCGCCTCGGCACCGGATCTGGGTGACCTGCTGTCCGAACGGGTTCCGGCCCGCACCGGCGACGCGCAGATCACCTACCACCTGAACCAGTCCGCCAGCCTACAGTTCCCGGCCGTCGCGTGGGTCACGCTGCGCGGTGCCCGCGAGTCCGGCCTGGGCACGAGTGGCACTCGTTCATCATGGACATGCCGCACGGCACCGGGAAACACATCCACCAGGGCGGTGTGGTCATTTACGTGCTCGAAGGCCGCGGAGCGTCGTCATCGACGGCGAGCGGGAGGACGCTGACTGCGGCCGGGGCCGGTCAGGTGCGTAGGTCGACGGCGACCTCGACGTCGTCGTCGGCCTTGCGCAGGGCCTCGGCGAAGTCGGCATCGCTGGAACCGGAGGTCGACGCGCTGCGGACGGTCAAGCGGCTGGCCGGGCGCCTGGCCGACGCCGAACCCGGGGCGAGCCTGGCAGAGATGGGGGACCTGTCCGTCGCCCTGTTCGCCGGCCCGGAAGCCGTCGAGGGCATGGCCGCGTTCGCGGCCCGCCGCGCACCGGCCTGGGTTCTGGCTGGGACAGAACCGCCGGCCGGTGCCGAGACCCGTGAACCCGCCGGCCCGGCGTGGTCAGGAAGGCGTGCCCGAGTGCGCGTCCGTATAGGCCAGCCCGGCCGCGGCCAGCGTGAGTGCCACCCGCCGGGCACCTGCCCGCCCGGTGGACAGGTGAATGCTCAGCTCCCCGTTCCGGTCGATGTCGTCACCGGTGCTCATCAGTAGAAGCGTGGTTCCGCGGGTCTGGCCGAACATACCCGGATGCCCGTGCACGGTGACCGGAGTGTAGGAGGGCACACCGGCGGTCGCCTGCCCGACCGACCTGGTGGTCAGCCAGATGACCTGGCCGGTGAAGTTGTCCAGTGGATGGGCCTTCAGACCGCGAACCCGCCAGCTACAGCCATCGTGGACGGTGTCATCACCTGGGATGACATCCGTCAGCGGGCCGACCAGCTCGACCAGGTCCTGCCTGGTCATGAACCCGCACATCCGCGGACCGACGGGGGCTGGGTGATTGACATCCCGGAATTTCGTACCGCACCCGGCGGTCACGAGCAGCGCGGCAACCGAGGCGAGGGTGCGACGGGCGAAGGCCGGGCGTGGCATGCCAGGACCGTATCAGCGACCGTCATCCACATCGGCCGGAAGGCCAACCACAGTCCGGGCATGGGCGCGACCCGGCCTGGCTGTCACCAACGGTCAGGTGCGTAGGTCGACGGCGACCTTGACGTCGTCGTCGCCCTTGCGCAGGGCCTCGGCGAAGTCGCCCATCGGCACCCGCCGGGTGATGCACCGGTCCAGCCAGCCCGGGTCGGCTGCGGCCAGGGCGGTGGCGGCCTGCTCGTAGTTGCGCCGGGCGGCGTTGACCGAGCCGAGCAGCACGGTGTTCTCCAGCACCATCTGCTTGTTGATCTCATCCAGCCCGACGGGCACGGTGCGGGTGCCCGAGGAGATCCCGGTCAGGCAGATCACCGCGCCCGGGGCGACCACGTCGGTCAGTTCGAAGACCAGCGGGCCGTAGCCGGTGCACTCGATGACCAGGTCGGGTTCCAGCCCGATCCCGGTGACGTCGCCGGTATGGAAGGTGCCGCCCAGATCGGCGACCAGGCCGGCCTTGGGCCCGTGCGAGTTGAGGTCCAACACGTGCACGTCGAATCCCCGCTGGACGCCGAGCAGGGCGGCCAGCAGCCCGATCGGACCGGCGCCGGTGACCAGCGCGGTCTTCGGGCGGAACGAGGAACGGTCGAAGATCCGCATGGTCTGTTCCCACGCCTTGGCCACCACCGAGGTGGGCTCCAGCAGCACCCCGCGGTCGCCCAGCCGGGGGTCCACGGCGACCGCGTACTCCGGCTCGATCCGCCACCGCTGGGCGGCGTACCCGTCGCGTTGCTTGATGCCGCGCTCGGTGTACAGGCCGTTGCGGCAGAAGTCCCACTCGCCGTGCGCGCACGGTTCACACGGGACCGGGTCGGGCCGGCGGACGATGCCCACCACCAGGTCACCGGGCGCGAACCCGCTGCCCTCGGGCGCCTCCAGCACGGTGCCCAGCGACTCGTGGCCGATGACCAGCCGGTCGGTGCCCTCCGGCGCCCACCCGTACCCGCGTTCGACGATGTCGACGTCGGTGCCGCAGATCCCGACCAGCCGACCCTCGACCAGCAGCGCGCCGTCGGACCGCGCGGGCTCGTCCAGCTCGCTGACCCGCACCCGCTCCGGGTTGCCCGGTACGACCGTGATCGCCTTCACCTTCGTCACCTCTCCTGACCGCGTCGTGTCCGCACCGCCACCAGGCCGCCGGTACCGGCGGTACCGCCGAGGGCGGCGGCTCGCCGACGCGGGCGCCGGTGATCTCAGCCGGGGCGTTGGACGTAGACTAGGCCGGTAACGGTGAGTAACCGTAGTCGATCGGACGTCCGGGTGGCGTTCCCGGGTCGCTCACCACCGCGACAGCACGGAGGCGCCAGGCATGGGCCGTGAACTTCCCTCGGGCCGGCAGTTCGAACTGGTCTCGGGCCGGCACCGGGCAACCGTGGTCGAGGTCGGTGGCGGCCTGCGTGCCTACAGCGTCGACGAGGTGGACCTGCTCGACGGCTACCGCGAGGACGAGCACTGCACCGGTGCGCGGGGACTGCCGCTGGTCCCGTGGCCGAACCGGATCGACAACGGCACCTACACCTTCGACGGTACCGAGTACCAGGTGCCGCTGACCGAACCGGAGCGGTCGAACGCCATCCACGGGTTCCTGCGCTGGCGGAACTGGACGGCCCGCGCCCACGCCGCCGACCGGGTCGAGCTCGGGACGCTGCTGCATCCGATGATGGGCTACCCGTTCACCCTGGACGTCTCGGTGGTCTACACGCTGGACCAGGGCGGGTTGGCCGTGCACACCACGGCGACCAACCTCGGCGACCGGCCGGCCCCCTACGGCACCGGCCAGCACCCGTACCTGACCGTAGGGACCGACCTGGTCGACTCCGCCACGCTGCGCCTGGCGGCGGCCACCTGGCTGCCCACCGACGAGCGCGGGCTGCCCACCGGGGAAGTGCCGGTGCAGGGCTCGCCCTATGACTTCCGGGCCGGCCGGCAGATCGGCCCGCAGGAGGTCGACCACACGTTCACCGACCTGACCCGCGACTCCGACGGGCTGGCCTGGGTGCACGTGTCCGGTCCGGACGGCCGGCGGGTCGAGGTCTGGGTGGGGGCCGGGTACCCGTTCGTGGAGATCTACACGGCCCACACCCAACCGGCGCCATACTACCGCCGCGGCCTGGGGGTGGAACCGATGACCTGCGCGCCCAACGCGTTCCGCTCCGGCCACGGGCTGCGGCGGCTGGAACCGGACGAGTCGGTGACCACCAGTTGGGGCCTGCGCCCGGGCTGAGTGCGTCGGCGCGACGGCCGGACCGGGCCGCTCCTCACGTCCGCTCGGCTCGACCGACCCGGTCGTCCCGCCTGGTCCGTCCGGCCCGGACCGCGCAGGCGAGCAGGGTGGCGGCCGGGGCGTCCAGCCTGCCGCCCGGCCGCCACACCGCACGCAACCGCCGGCGCAGGTCGAGGTCCGGCACGGTGACGGCGACCAGCCGACCCTGCGCCACGTCCTCGCCGACCGCCAGCGCGGACAGCACGGCCGCGCCGGCCCCGCCGGTCACCGCGGCCTTGATCGCCACGGTCGAACCCAGTTCCAGGGCCGGGTCGGCGGTCAGGCCGTGCGCGGCCAGCGCCTCGTCCAGGATCTCCCTGGTACCCGAACCCGGCTCGCGCAGCACCAGTGCGGTGGCGGCCACGTCGGCGGGCAGGACCGGCCGGCGCCGGCGGGTCCAGGGGTGCCGCGGTCCCACCACGACGGTCAGCTCATCCACCGCGACCGCCCGCGAGCGGAGCCCGGGTGGCAGGCCGGAGCCCTCCACGAAGCCCAGTTCCACCGTGCCCGCCCGCACCAGCCTGGCCACCCGGGCGGAGTTGCCCACCCGCAGTCCCACACTCACCCCGGGCGCGGCGGCCCGCAGTTCGGCCAGCCAGCCCGGCACCAGGTACTCGGCCACGGTCATGCTGGCCGCCACCCGAAGCTGGCCGGCTCCGCGGGCGCGCAGCGCCTCGGTCGCGTCGCCGAACCGGTCCGCCGCGTTCAGCAGTTCCCGGCTCCAGTCGGCCACTGCCGCCCCGGCCGAGGTCAGCCGCGATCCACGGGGCGAACGGGCCACCAGGTGCAGGCCGAGCCTGCGTTCCAACCGGGCGAGCGCGGCGCTGGCCGCCGGCTGGGTGATGTCGCGGGTCCGGGCCGCGGCACCCAGGCTGCCGTGTTCGGCGACTCCGAGGAACAGGTCGAGCAGTTCCAGGTCGGGTCGTCGGCGCGCGCGCTGAGCCATAACAGCAGCTTATGACCTCATCACGGGAATCGGGCTACCGGACCGGCGGATCGGCCGTGACGCTGGAACCATGCTCTCGGCGACCACGACCGGCAACCGCCTCGCCCCGGCGGTCAGGCGTCAGGGGCCCGGTCTGGCCGTGGTCGCCGCCGGTGTGCTCGGGGCGTACCTGGTCAGCCACGTTCTGCCCTGGCTCGGCGCGTTGTCCGTCGCGGTCGGGCTCGGCGCGCTGCTGCGCAACTCCGGACTGCTGCGGGAGCGCCTGGTCCCGGGCACCACGTTCGCCACCAGGCGGCTGCTGCGCGCCGGGGTCGTCCTGCTTGGACTGCGACTGGCCGTCGGGCAGGTCCTGTCCCTCGGCCCGGCCGAATTGGCGGTGGTGGTGACCACAGTGGTCACGACGTTCGCCGGAACCCTGCTGCTGGGCCGGTGGTGGAACGTGCGGCCGGGGACCCGCCTGCTGGTCGCGACCGGGTTCGCGATCTGCGGCGCCGCCGCGGTGGCAGCGATGGACAGCGTGTCTGACACCGACGAGGAAGACGTGGCGACCGCGGTCGCGCTGGTCACCCTGTTCGGCGGGCTCGCGATCGTGGTGCTGCCCGCGCTGCGCGGCCCGCTGGGACTGGACGCCCGGAGCTTTGGCATGTGGACCGGCGCGAGCGTGCACGAGGTGGCCCAGGTCGTGGCCGCCGCCTCCACCGGCGGCGCGGTCGCCCTGGCCTGCGCGGTCGTAGTCAAGCTGACCCGAGTCGTGCTGCTGGCACCGCTGGTCGCCGGCTCCGGCCTGCTGCGCGGCAGATCCACCCGCCACCCGGACGGGGGGCCGCGACCGCCGGCCGTTCCGGTCTTCGTACTCGGCTTCCTGACCATGATCGCGGTGCGCAGCACGAATCTGCTTCCCGCCGGTGTGCTGGCCGGCGCGCGAGCGCTCACCACGGTGTTGCTGGCCGCCGCGCTGTTCGGGTTGGGTACCGCGGTGCACGTACCCACCCTGGCCCGCACCGGAAGCCGGGCGGTCGCGCTGGGCGCGGCGTCCACCCTGCTGGCCACGACGGTCGCCTGGCTGGGAGTGCGTCTGGCCGGGTGAACCGGCGTCGGCGACCACCCCGCGGGGCCCGACCGCGAACCGACCCGGCCCGCGGGCTGCCGCATCCTGACCATCACCGACGGGACCCGACCAGCCACCGCCGCCGCTCAGGTCTGGTGTGGACGGAAAGCGGACTCGGCCGGCGTGGGCGAACAGTGCCGGTGTGGCGGCGATCACCCGGGTGCGGACCGTCCCAGATCGCGGGGATGTGAGAGGTTTGTATCGATGGACAGTTGCGCGGAATGACAGAAGCGACGGCGACCGTCGACCGGCCGGCCCACTCGTGGATACCGGCCGGGCTGGCCGTGTTCGGGGTCGGGTGGGGCGCCAACCAGTTCGCCTCGCTGCTTCCGGTCTACCGCGACCACACGCACCTGTCCCAGACGACGGTGACCGCGATGTTCGGCACCTACGCGATCGGGTTGATCCCGGCGCTGCTCGTGGTCGGGCCGGTGTCCGACCGGCTCGGGCGCCGCCGGGTACTGCGACCGGTGCTGATCGCCTCGGTCGCCGCGACCGTGCTGCTGATCGCCGGTGCGGCGCAGGTCTGGCTGCTGTTCGCGGGTCGGTTCCTGGCCGGGGTTGCCTCGGGTGCGGCGTTCGGGCCGGGCAGCGCCTGGATCAAGGAGCTGTCCGCCGGTGGATCACCCGGCGCCGGTGCCCGCCGGGCCGCGATCTCGCTGTCCGCCGGCTTCGGCGCCGGACCGTTCACCGCCGGACTGGTCGCGCAGTGGGCGCCGCTGCCCGAGGTGCTGCCCTACCTGGTGCACGTCGCGCTGATGCTGGGCATCACACCGCTGGCGTGGAACGCACCGGAGACGGTCCGGGCCGCCCGCGCCGGCCGCGCAGACCGGCCCCACCGGGTATCCGGTGCCGGCCGGGCGGTGCTCGCCGGGCCGGCCAGGGCGGTGGCCAGGGCGGCGGGCACACCCAGGTTCGGCCGGGTGGTCGCCCCGGCCGCGCCGTGGGTCTTCGGCCTGCCCACGATCGGTTTCACCGTGCTGACCGGCCTGGTCTCCGGGCACACCGCGGGGCTGCCGGTGGCGTTCGCCGCGGTCGTGATCGGGCTGACCCTGCTCGCCGGGGTGCTGGTGCAACCGCTGGCGGCGTGGGTGGAGGGCAGCCGCCCCGGGCTGGGGATGCCGGCCGGGCTGCTCGCCGCGACCGTCGGATTGGGCCTGGCCGTGGCGGTGGCGGTGACGACCCAACCGCTGCTGGTGCCGGTCGCCGCGATGGCACTGGGCGCCAGCTACGGCATCCTGCTGGTCTCCGGGCTGCGCGAGGTCGAACGGCTCGCCGACCCGGACGAGTTGGCCGGCCTGGTCGCGGTGTTCTACGCGCTGACCTACCTCGGCTTCGCCGTCCCCTACCTGTTGGCCGAACTTGCCCCACACCTGGGCTATCCGTTCCTGCTGGCCGCCGCCGCGATCCTCACACTGGCCACCGCGGCGCTGACCGCAGTGCTGGGGCGCGCTGAGCCCGAGCCGTCGGCGCCGGATCGCACCGGGCGAACCAGTCCCGCCCTGGCACCGGCGCCGCCGGGGGAGCACGGTTGATGGCCGGTGACCGGCGCGGCCCGCGCGCGGCCCGGTCCGCGTCCTGGCCGGCGCGGTACCGGTGATGCGCCTGCGGCACCGCGGGTCGACCGACAACGCGGCCGGCGTGCTGTCCAGCGGATCTCCGGGCAACCGGCCACTGACGCGGTATCCGGGTATGTGACGATTCGCGTCGACGGAACGGCGCTGGCTCAACGCTTGGGGGTTTCAGTGAGGGCGATCGTGTACTCGCGGACCGGTGGTCCGGACGTACTGACGCTGATCGAACGGCCGATACCCGTGCCCGGACCGGGCGAGGTGCGGGTGCGGGTCCGGGTGTCGGGGGTGAACCCCACGGACTGGAAGGTGCGCAGCGGCACCGGCCCTGGCCAGCCGACCCCGTTCCCGCAGATGGTGCCGAACCAGGACGGTGCCGGCGTCGTGGACGCTGTCGGCCCGGACGTGGACGGGCTCGCCGTGGGCCAGCGGGTCTGGCTGTGGGAGGCGGCCTGGCAGCGCGCCGACGGCACCGCCCAGCAGTTCGTGGCGCTGCCGGCCCATCAGGCCGTGCCGCTGCCCGACGCCGCGTCCCTCGACCTCGGCGCGAGCCTGGGCATCCCGGCGCTCACCGCGCACCGCTGCCTGACCGTGGCCGACGGCGGCCCGGACCGGCTCGCCCCCGGTTCGCTGGCCGGACGCACGGTGCTGGTCGCCGGAGGCGCCGGAGCGGTCGGGCACGCCGCGATCCAGCTCGCCCGCTGGGCCGGGGCACAGGTGGTGAGCACGGTGAGCGGCCCGGAGAAGGCGGCCCTGGCCCGGGCGGCCGGTGCCGATCACGTGGTGAACTACCGGTCCGGTGACGCCGCAGCGGCGGTCCGGGTCGCCGTCCCGGCCGGTGTCGACCTGGTGGTCGAGGTCGCCCCGGCCGTCAACGCGGAGCTGAACCGGGCCGTCCTGGCCGGGAACGGCACGGTCGCGGCCTACGCCACCGACGGCGGCGGGGAGTTGGTGGTGCCGGTCCGGGCGGCCATGGTGACAAACCTTCGATACCAGTTCGTACTCGTCTACACCGTTCCGGAGCGGGCCAAGCAGGTAGCGGTGCGGGATGTGCGCGCGGCGGTGGGCATGGGTGCCCTGGCGGTGGGCGTGGACGCCGGGCTGCCACTGCACCGGTTCGGGCTGGACCGCACCGCGGACGCGCACGCCGCGGTGCGATCCGGTGCGGTGGGCAAGGTGCTGGTGGACGTCGACTGAGCCGGGCCGGCACCGCCGACTGGGGGGCAGTCGTCCTTCCGGGTAGTCATGATCGTGGGCAGGATCGCCGATATTCCTGGGAGAGCCCGTGTTCCCCAGTGGATCGGAGCGTCCTGATGAGACTGTCTACAGTAGCCGGTGGTGTAACCTCGGGGTTGGTCGCGGTGGTCGTGCTGGCCGGGCCGGCGATGGCCTGCCCGGCAACCGCGGCCCGTGATGCGGCTATCGCACCGGGAGCCGCGGTCGGGGTGTCGCAACCGGTCACCGACCGCCGGTGGCCGTTCGCCAGGCAGTGCTCGGCCCGGAGGCTCAGCGGCGTGGTGGAGCCGCCGGGGGCCGGTGCCGGACAGCGGTACAGCCGGCTCGTGGTCACCAACACCGGCCGAAGGACCTGCGTTCTGTTCGGGTACAGCCGGCTGCGCCTCCAGGCGGCCGACGGCACACCGCTGCCGACCACGCTCAGCCTCAACACGAACCCGGGTCCGTCCCTGGTGATCCTGGCACCCGGTGAGCGGGCGGCGGCCAACCTGCACTGGGGAGTGATCCCGGGTACCGGTGAGCCGGTGGACCAGCCGTGCGAGCCGACCCCGGCCTGGCTGTGGGTGTGGCCGCCGCACCGGTTCCGGCCGTTCCCGGTGTCGTGGACGTTCGGACCGGTCTGCCAGCACGGCCTGATCGACCTGAGCGCCTACTACCGCATCTGACCGCTGCCGCCCACTACCCGAGGGGGCGCCGGTTCCGAACCGGCGCCCCCTCGGCGACGTCGCACCAGGTACTACCTGGGGACGGCCGACGGACCGATCACGTCGGCACCCAGGGCGGTGACCCGGGCCCGCAGGTCCCGGTCGGCGGTGACGACCAGGCAGCGGCGGCCGGCGCCGTCCCGGCGGACCACCTCGACGATCCGGTCGTCGCCCGACGCGGGCGCGGCGACCACCCGGACGGCGTCGGTGCCGGTCACGCCCCAGGCCCGGCCCTCGACCACCAGCACCACCTCCAGGCCCGGGCGGCAGGCCCAGTCCGGGGTGTTCGGACCAGTCTGCTCCAGCCCGGCGGCAGCCACCCGCCCGAGTCGGTCGCGGAGCCGCTCGGTCGCCCCGACCCGGTCTCGCCACCACCCGTCCGGCACCGACCCGACCACGTTGGCGGCGTCCACGACCAGCAGCGGCGGGCCCAAGTCCGGACCGGCGCCGTCCCGGTCGGGCGTCGGGTCGGACCCGCCGCCGGTTACGGGTCGGGGATGGTGACCGGCCGGCCGGGCAGTCGCATCGTCCCCGGGTGGCACCACCACGTCATCACCTCGACGGCCAGCCGTCCGGCCAGCACGGCCGGGTCCTGTTCGGCCAGCCGGCGCGCCTCGGCCAGCGATCCGGTCCGGTAGAACGCCATGCCGCGCACGGACTCGTCCGGCTGGTCGAGGACCGGTCCGTGCGCCACAGTGCGACCGGCCTGGCCGAGTGAGTCACCGTAAGCCATGTGTTCGCGCTGGATGCGCTCAAGCGTCGGCTCGTCGTAGTCGCGGGCGTCCGGCGGGCGCCGCAGGATGACCAGCTCGAAGGCCTCCAAATCCATGCCGCACACTAACCCCGGCCGGACGGTCCCGGCCGCGAACCGGGCCGAAGCCCGCCGCGGCCGCAGACGATCGATCCCGTCAGGCGTCCCGGCCGCCGGACCGGGCGGCGCGGCGGGCCTGCCAGCGTTCCAGCAGGCCGGCCATCTCCTGCTGGAGAAACTCCAGGACGTCGGTCATCTCGGCCATCCGCCGGCCGGCCGGAGTGTCCGGGCCGGCCGCCTCGACACCCTCCCGCAGGTCGGCCTCCCAGCGGAGGAGGAGCTGGTCCCGGTGCCGGATCACCTCCAGCAGCACGTCGTCGTCGACCTGGTAGTGGTCCCGCCGGGAGCCCGGCTCGCGCTCCCGGCGGACCATGTCCACATGCGTCAGGTACCGGATCGCGCCGGACACCGCCGCCGGGCTGATTCGCAGTGTCCGGGCCAGCTCGCCGGCGGTGAGCCGGCCGGAGTCGGTGGCGAGCAGCGCCGCGAAGATCCGGGCCGGCATCCGGGGGAGACCCACGTCGACCAGGGTGGAGGCGAAACGTTCGACGAACCTCGCCACCGAGACCTCGTCCCGTCCGGACCCGGCTGGGCTCGCTGCCACGCGTCATCTCCGTCATCACGATGTCATCAGCTTCACAGATATTAGCAGTTTCACGAAGTTATGAAACTTGTGTAACCTCATCGTATGACGACCGCGATCTCGGTGGCCGGCCTGACCAAGACGTTCGGCCCGACCCGAGCCCTGAACGGACTCGACCTGCACGTCCACAGCGGCGAGGTACACGGCTTCCTGGGCCCGAACGGCGCCGGCAAGTCAACCACCATCCGCATCCTGCTCGGCCTGCTGCGCGCCGACGCAGGCACCGTCCGGCTGCTGGGCGGTGACCCGCGGCGGGACTCCGCCGCCCTGCACCGCCGGCTCGCCTACGTTCCCGGCGACGTGACGCTGTGGCCGACCCTGACCGGCGGCGAGATGATCGACCTGCTCGGCCGGCTGCGCGGCGGGCTGGACCCGCGCCGCCGGGCCGACCTGCTGGAGCGGTTCGACCTGGACCCGACGAAGAAGGGCCGCACCTACTCGAAGGGCAACCGACAGAAGGTCGCCCTGGTCGCCGCGCTGGCCTGCGACGTGGAACTGCTCCTGCTGGACGAACCCACCGCCGGCCTGGACCCGGTGATGGAGTCGGTGTTCCGGGACTGCATCCGGGCCGAGCGGCGGGACGGGCGAACGGTGCTGCTGTCCAGCCACGTGCTGGACGAGGTCGAGGCGCTGTGCGACCGGGTGAGCATCATCCGCAACGGCCGGACCGAACAGACCGGCACCCTGGCCGATCTGCGCCACCTCAGCCGGACCTCGGTCACCGCCGAACTGGCCGGCCCGCCCACCGGGGTGGCCGACCTGCCAGGCGTGCACGAGGTGACCGTACGGGGCACCCGGTTGAGCTGCCAGGTCGACGCGGCCGGCCTGGACGGCCTGCTCGCGGCGCTCACCCGCATCGGCGTGCGCGGCCTGGTCAGCCGGCCGCCCACGCTGGAGGAGCTGTTCCTGCGGTACTACCAGGACGGGCGCACCGGCGCGCAGGCGGTGGCGCGGTGAGCACCCTGACCGGCACCGGCGCGATGATCCGGCTGGCACTGCGCCGGGACCGGATCCTGCTGCCGGTCTGGGTGTACGGGCTGACCGCGCTGGTGGTCGGCACCGCGGAGTCCTTCGCCCGGCTCTACCCGACGGTGGCCTCCCGGCGGCAGTTCGCCACCGGAATCGGCTCGAACCCGGCGGTGCGCGCGATCTACGGCCACGGCTTCGACCTGACCTCCGTCGGCGGGTTGACCGCCTGGCGGATCGGCGGCTCCGGCGCCGTGCTGGTCGCGTTGATGAGCCTGTTGGTGGTGACCAGGCACACCCGCGCGGAGGAGGAGACCGGCCGGCTGGAACTGCTCGGCGCGACCGTGGTCGGCCGGCACGCCGGCCTGGCCGCGGCCGTCGCCGTCGCGGTCGGCGCCGACCTGGCGATCGGGGTGCTCACCGGGCTCGGCCTGGTCGGGCTCGGGCTGTCCGCCGCCGGCTCGTTCGCGCTCGGGCTCTCCTTCGGCGCGGCCGGGATGGTGTTCGCCGCGGTCGCGGCCGTCACCGCGCAACTCACCGGAAGTGCCCGGGCGGCCAACGGGATAGCCGCCGGCGCACTCGGCGCCGCCTACCTGCTGCGCGCGGTGGGGGACGCGGCCGGCCCGGGTGGGCCGTCCTGGCTCTCCTGGTTGTCCCCGGTCGGGTGGATCGAGCAGAGCCGCGCGTTCGCCGGCGAGCGCTGGTGGGTGTTCGGCCCGGTGGCGGCGCTCGTGGCGGTCTGCCTCGGGGGGAGTGCCGCGCTGGCCGGTCGCCGGGACACCGGCGCCGGGCTGTTCGCCGAGCGGCCCGGACCGGCCGGCGGGGCGCCCCGGCTGGCTGGCCCGTTCGCGCTGGCCTGGCGGCTGCACCGCGGCACGCTGGCCGGTTGGTCGATCGGGTTCGCCGTGCTCGGGGTGCTGCTGGGCAGCATCGCCAGCGGCATCGGGGACCTGGTGGACGGCAGCCCGCAGGTGGAGCGGGCGGTGGCCCGGCTGGGCGGGCAGGGCGGCGGGTCGGGCGACATCGTGGACGCCTACCTGGCCGAGAGCATCGGGGTCGCCGGCCTGATCGCCGCGGCCTACGCGATCCAGGCCGCGCTGCGGCTGCGCGCGGAGGAGACGGCGCAGCGGGCCGAACCCGTGCTGGCCACCCCGGTCGGCCGGATCCGGTGGGCGTGCGGCCACCTGCTGTTCGCCGGGGCGGGCAGCGCGGTGCCGCTGCTGGCAGTCGGACTGGGCGCCGGCGTCGCGCACGGGCTGCGCACCGGTGACCTGGGCACCCAGGTGCCACGGCTGGCCGGCGCCGCGCTGGTGCAACTGCCGGCAGTGTGGGTGCTCGCGGGGATCGCGGTCGCCGCGTTCGGGCTGGTGCCGCAAGCCACGGTGGCCGGGTGGGCGGCGCTGGCGGCGTGCGTGCTGGTCGGGCAGCTCGGTCCGGTGCTGCGACTGGACCAGTGGGCGCTGGACGTCTCGCCGTTCACCCACCTGCCGAAACTCCCCGGCGGCACCGTGGCCGCCGCGCCGGTACTGGTCCTCGTCGGCCTGGCCGCCGCGCTGGTCCTGGCCGGGCTGGTCGGCCTGCGTCGGCGGGATGTCGGCTGAGCCCGCACCGGTGGTGGGTCACCGTGTCCGTGGCTCGTCGTCGATCCCGGTGCGGCCGGCGGTGCGGCGGTCCACCCAGGTTGCGCCAGAACGCCAGCCGGCCGGCCGGGCGCCCCCGTATGTCATGGTGGTCTTCGTGGCTGAGTGGGACGAGTTGCAGGAGACCATCGCGGTCCTGTCCGACCCGCCGCGCCGCGCCGACTGACGGAGGCCGAGGAGGCCGCGCAGCACGGCGAGACGAAGGCAAGCATGCCATCGAGATCCGGTCCGTCCGCCATCGCGCGGACGCCTACCGTACGTAGTTGATGGGCGGCGCCGGCGGGACATCACACCGGCGGAGGGTCACCGGGTTCGCGGCTCCTCGTCAGCCTTGGTGCGGCCGGCGATGCGGTACCGCACGCCCAGGACCAGCCCGACCAGGCCCAGCACGCCGCTGGTGACGAACAGCCACAGGGCGATGTAGCCGTCCACCACCACCAGGCAGATCGCCGCGGCCAGCGTGGCGGTCGCGAGCAGCAGCGTCCCGACGGCCAAGACGACCTTGGGCGGGAACAGCATCCGGCGCTGGGCGTCGGCCACGCCACGCCGCGTCGGTCTGCGCATCGGCGCCACGGCCACACCTCCGGATCGGCCGGCGGCCGGCCGGCCGGGCCCGTCGGCGGGCGGCGTACACCGCCCAGCCAGGGACCTACCCCGGTGCGTCCGGGGCACACCGGGACGCGGCCCGCAAACATGCCGACCGGGCTCCGTTCCCGACGAACAGTCGTAATCTCGGTGCATCCAGTCGAGGAGGGTCGATGACGATTGAGGATCCGACCACCGCGGAACTGCGCGCCGCCGCCGCCGAGTTGGGTCTGGAACTCGATGACGCGGCCTGCGAGTCCTACCTGGCCCTGATGGCGGCCAACGTCGAGGCGTACCGGGTGGTCGACGAACTGCCCGACCCGAGCGTGGGCGACGCCGGCCAGGGACGCACCTGGCACGAGCCGTTGCCCCCGGACAACCCGTACAACGCCTGGGTGGTGCGCACCGAGATCCCCGGCGCCGGCGACGGCCCGCTGGCCGGCCGAACGGTCGCGATCAAGGACAACGTGTGCCTGGCCGGGGTGCCGATGGCCAACGGCACCGACGTGCTGGACGGCTACGTCCCGGAACTGGACGCCACCGTGGTCACCCGGCTGCTCGCGGCCGGCGCCACGATCACCGGCAAGTCCCGGTGCGAGTACTTCTGCTTCTCCGGCGGCTCGCACACCGGCGTCGGCGGCCCGGTCCGCAACCCGCACCGGCCCACCCACACCTCGGGCGGATCGTCGTCGGGTTCGGCGGTGCTGGTCGCCACCGGCACGGTCGACCTGGCCGTCGGCGGTGACCAGGGCGGGTCGATCCGGATCCCTTCGGCCTGGTCGGGCACGGTGGGCATGAAGGGCACCCACGGGCTCGTGCCCTACACCGGGATCATGCCGATCGAGGCGACCATCGACCACGCCGGGCCGATCACCGCGTCGGTCGCCGACAACGCGCTGATGCTCGGCGTGCTGGCCGGTCCGGACGGCCTGGACCCCCGCCAGCAGGGAGTGGTCACCCACGACTACGTCGCGGCGCTGACCGGCGAGTGCGCCGGCACGCGGGTGGCGGTGCTGCGGGAGGGGTTCGGCACGGCCAACGCCGAACCCGAGGTGGACGCCGCGGTACGGGACGCGGCCGGCGTGCTGGCCGGGCTGGGCGCCACGGTGACCGAGGTGTCGGTGCCGGCGCACCTGACCGGCCCGGCGATCTGGAACCCGATCGCGTTGGAGGGCCACGTCTGGCAGATGCTGCTCGGCAACGGGTTCGGCATGAACTGGCGCGGCCAGTACGTGACCGGCCTGCTGGAGGCGATGCGGGGCTGGCAGGCGCGGTCAGGGCGGTTCAGCGAGTCGCTGACGGTGTCCATGCTGGCCGGCAACCTGTTCCGCCGCCGGTACGGCGGGGCCACCTACGCCAAGGCGCAGAACCTGGTACGCACCCTGACCGCGGCCTACGACGCGGTGCTGGCCGAGCACGACGTGCTGCTCATGCCCACCCTGCCGATGCGGGCCACCGAACTGCCACCGGCCGACGCCCCCCGCGACGTGGTGATCGCGCGGGCCTTCGACATGCTGGCCAACACCACGCCGTTCGACGCCACCGGGCATCCGGCGATGAGCGTGCCGTGCGCGATGCGCGACGGCCTGCCGGTGGGCATGATGCTGGTCGGCCGGCACTGGTGCGAGCCGGTCATGTACCAGATCGCGCACGCCTTCGAGCAGGCCGGCGACTGGCGCACCCGCTGAACCGCCTGACCCGCTGGCCGTGGGACACCGCCCAGCCAGCGGGTCAGCGGGTCAGGGGTCAGTCGGGCCGCCGGGCCGACCCGTCGCCGTAGTTCAGCCAAATGCCGGCCGGGCGCCGTTGCCCGACGCCGGGGCGGCTGAAGTCGCACACGCCGCTGGGGAAGGCCGCGCGCAGCCGGGCCCGCTGGTCGGCGGTGAACGTCACCGGGTAGTCGGCGAAGTCCAGCCCGGTGAGCCGGCACTTCAACGGCAGCATGTCCACCGGAGCCCCGGCCACCATGCGGGTGTCCGAGTGCACCGGGAACGCAGCCGGGCACCGGCCGGTGCCGGTGAGGCTGAGCGGTTCGACGATGCGCTGCCCACCGGGCAGGAAGCACCCGTCGCCGACGTCTGCCGGGCGGTCCCGGGGAATCTTCACCCGCAGCGGTGCCGGCGATCCGTCGGCGTCCAGGGCGTCCAGCCAGCGGTCCATGGCCGACAACTCGAACGCGCTCTCTGCGGCGACGGTGGCCGGGTCGAAGCCGGACTCGATGATGACCTGGTTGCCGGCGATGCCGTGCGCGGCCATCCGCGCCCGCATCACGTACGACCACTCGGTGGTGTGGATGTCGTTACCGAAGCCGGCCGGGTCCAGGTCGATCCGCTGGTCGATTACCGGGGTGTCGGCCAGTCCCTGCCCGCCGCTGTTGACCAGGTCGTCGGCGTAGGCGGCGCGCAGTGCCCGGGGGTCGGCCTGGCTGCGTTGCGGCACCAGGTTGCCGACCACGTCGTACCCGCCGATGTTCTCGTTGAGGGTGACGAACTGTTCCGGGCTGATCTGCCCGGCGTCCAGCGCGGCCAGGCCGTACTGCACGCCGACGTTGTCCAGCGGGCTGCGGGCGAATCCGGTACGCGGGTCGCGGCCGAGTTGGGTGACCATCTGCTCAGCCGCCGAGCACTTCACCCCGTCCGGGTTGGTGGCCGGGTCCCAGCGCAGCGCGGCCGGGATGGACGGGTCGCAACTGTCGGTGGCGGTCACCCGGTTGGCGAACGTGGCGTCCCAGGACCGGCAGGTGTCGTAGAAGCCGAACCCGGAGATCTGTCGCTGCTGGTCGGGGGTGAACCCGTTGCCGCCGGCGCCGAAGAAGTTGTCCATCAGCCGGCAGTCGGTGACCGGGCCGATGGTGGTCAGCGGATCGGGGAAGGAGACGCCCGGGATGATGCCGTCGAGGATGCCCGGGTAGGCGTCGGCGATGTCGTACTGCTGGATCGCCCCGCCCGATCCGCCCCAGCCGATGGTGTGCACGACCGGGCCGTAGGTCTCCACGAAGTGTTCCTTGACCATCATCGCGGCCTCGGCCGAGATGATGGTGTTGCAGTTGTTGTTCAGCACGTTCAGGGTGGACGAGGCCACCGCGTAGCCCTGGCCGAGGAACAGGTCGTTGATCACCCCGCCGGTGGCCGTGCCCTGGTGGAACCCGGCGTCGCAGCCGCCGCCGAAGGTGTAGACGAGCCGGCGGTTCCACGCGCTGTCCGGGTGTAGCGGGTCCGGTGACCGCCCGTCGTAGAGCGCCGCGATCTGGTAGACGGCCCGGTCGATGGTGCCCTGTTCCAGCCGGACCACGTAGGGCACGGCCCGCCCGCCCACGGTCGCCATTGCCAGGTCGGCCGGGCGGGAGTCGGGGTCGGCCAGCGGGGCGAACGTGCCGGCGGTGGTCCGGTACAGGAAGCTCACCTGGGTGGGCGCGGAGCACAGCGGGCTGGTGGCCGGGGCGAGACCGAACGCCTGGGTCTGACAGATGAACGGCTGCTGCTGCGGCCCGGAGAACACCGGCCCGGTGACGGGATGGTCGACCACGTCCAGCCGGGCCGGCCGCCCGGAGCCGTGATGGCCGGTCAGCCGGGCTTCGATCCGGTTGTGGCCGGGCCGAAGGCCGGTGACCATGCCGAGCAGGCTGCCGTCTGGCTGGCCGGCGAACGACGCGGAGACGTCCCGGCCGTCGGCGGTGACCCGCACCCGGGCCTGCCCGGCCGGTTGACTCACCCGCAGCAGCACGTCGCCACCGCTGACCAGGCCGGGGCGTGGGTTGGACACCGCGGTGATCTCCAGGTGCGCCTGCCCACCGCCGTGGTCGGCCGGTCGGCCGAACGCGCCGGCTTGGCCGGCACCGCCGGCCGCACCGGCTTGGCTGGGCAAGAACGCGGTGCCGACGGTGACCACCGCGGCCAGACAGGTAACCCGTACCGTTCGCCGCAGACCGCGCATGGGCGTCCCCTCCGGTGAGGTGCGGCCCGGTGCGGGCCGGCACCAACGGCAATCGTGGGGGACTGCCCGGTATCAGGGCAATGTCTGCTCGATGCAAATTGCACCATTCTTGGTGTTCGTCGAGCAGCGTTGGCGGCCTGCGGCCCGTGGTCTACCGGCGGAGCAGCGGGACGATGACATCGTCGACGATCGACACCAGGTACGAGTCGGGTATCGGTGGCCCGGAGGTGAGGTAGCGGTGCACCAGCATGCATGGCCCCACCTCGGCGACCACGGGCGTGGCCGCCTCCGGGCGCACCTGACCGCGCTCGACACCCCTGCGCAGCATCGTGACCCACGCCTGCTTGCGCGGCTTCAGCACGCGTTCGTGCACGATCCGGACGAACGCCTCGTCCCGGTCGGCGTCACTCATCAGCGCCCGCACCACGCACCCGGCCGGCGAGTTGATCATCGCCTGCATCTGGCGGAGCAGGTCCAACACGTCGGCGCGCACGTCGCCGTGGTCGGGCAGGTCGGCGGACGAGGGCAGCGCGTCCTGCAACGCGGCCACGACCAGGTCGCCCTTGGACGCCCAGCGGCGGTACAGCGCCGCCTTGCCGGTACGGGCCCGGGCAGCGATCCCCTCCATGGTCAACCGGCCGAAACCGGTGGCGCGCAGTTCCTCCACGGTCGCGTCGAGGATCGCCCGCTGTAGCGCCACGCCACGGCGGCGCGTGGTCGCCCGCTCCTCGTTCCGGACGTGGGCCGCCTGGACGGACATGAGTCGCGGATCACCACCAGCTCAACTAGTGAACGCTTGCGTTCTTCAAGAAAGTGTCAGTAGGGTCGTGGATAGTGAACGCGCATGTGCACTACATAATCATCAGACTACAGTGGGAGACAACCGGATGGCAGTCCCCGACACGGTGACCGCGACGGCATCGACCCGGGCGCCGGGACAGGCACGGCGCGGCCACCGCTCCGGCCTCGCGCTCGCCATCATCGCGGCCTCGCAACTCATGGTCGTGCTGGACGCGACCATCGTCAACGTCGCGCTGCCCAGCATCCAGGGCGCGCTGCACTTCTCCACGACCAACCTGTCGTGGGTGCTCAACGCCTACACGCTCACCTTCGGCGGCCTGCTGCTGCTGGGTGGCCGGGCCGGCGACATCCTCGGCCGGCGCCGGGTGTTCGCCGCCGGCATCGCGCTGTTCACCGCCGCGTCGTTCCTCGGCGGGCTGGCTACCTCACCGGGGTGGCTGCTGGCCGCCCGGGCGGCGCAGGGCATCGGCGCGGCGATCGCCTCGCCCGCCGCGCTCGCGCTGGTGGTGTCGGCCTTTCCCGAGGGCGTGAGCCGGAACAAGGCGATGGGCCTGTACGCCGCGATCGCCAGCGGCGGCGCCTCACTCGGCCTGGTGCTCGGCGGGGCCATCACCCAATGGGAGTCC
>DASULA010000368.1:0-9220 GCA_036278435.1 Mycobacteriales bacterium
CGTCGCCGGCCCCGCGTTCACCCAGCAGTTCCAGCACCCGGGCGAACAGGGTCATGTGCGCGCCGGACAGTACCGACAGCCCGACCGCGTCGGCGTCCTCCTGGATCACCGTCTCGACGATCTGTTCCGGCGTCTGGTGCAGGCCGGTGTAGACGACCTCCATGCCGGCGTCCCGCAGCGCGCGGGCCACCACCTTGGCGCCACGGTCGTGACCGTCCAGGCCGGGCTTGGCCACGACGACCCGGATCCGTTCACTCAGCTCAGCCATGCACGTCCCTCGCTCAGCTCCGCCGTGCCGCACCGCGACCGCGCCGGACGGTGGCCCGCCCGTCCCGCCGTGCCGCATCACCTGGAGCGTAACGCTCGGGCTCTTCCCCGGCCCGGTCGCCGGAGGTCGCGGTTTCGGGTGACGTCCGCCACGCGCCGGCCGCCAGCGCGGCGAACCCGACCGCGCCCACCAGCAGGACGACGCCGCCCACGCTGGTGCGCAGCGCCGTCGACCGGGCCACCAGCAGGGCGGCGCGCAGGGCGTAGCCGCCGGTCACCGCGGCCAGCCCGGCATAGGCTCCGACGGCGGCCAGCCTCGGACGCAACGACGCGGCAACCACCCCGCCCAGCAGCAGTGCCAGGGCCAGCGCGGCGGTACCCCAGATGTCCAGCCCGGTGCGCCCCAACAGCGACTGCGGGCCGATCGCGGGCGTGTCCGAGTCGCCGAGGGCCAGGCACACCCCGCCCGCCGCCACGAATCCGACGAACAGCCCCAGCCCGCCGAACAGGGGACGCCGCCGGTCGAACGCGCCGTCGTCCTCCATCCAGGTGCGCGGCCAGGCCAGCAGCACCAGGACCAGCGCGGCCACGGCGAGCGCCTCGGCGGCCAGCCGCAGGTGCAGGCCACCGGCCGGGTGGTAGCGGAAGGTACGGACCATCGCCTCGGGCAGCGGCAGGTCCCGGCTGGTGCGCCGACCCGCGTCGGCGAGGAACAGGGTCTGCAACAGCAGCCCGACCGAGGCCGCGCCGGCCGTGCCGATGGCGGCCAGCCCCATCCGGGGCAGCGTCCCGCGTACGCAGGACACCCCGGCCGCGCCCAGCACGACCGCGACCACCAGCGGCGGCAGAAAGTCGAACGCGTTGGCCGCGGCGCCGACCCCGGACCCGCCGGAGCGGACCACCAGCGGCAGCGCGGGCGCGGCCAGGCCGGTCAGGGCAGCGGCCACCGCGGCCACCCCGGCCAGCCGACCCAACGGGGACACCGCCCCGACCACGACCGCCGGCCCGGTCACCGGCCGCTTCGGCCGGCCGGCCGTGGCCGCCGAGGACCGCCCGGCCGTTCCGCCGGAGCGTCGTGGCGTGCTGGCGCGTCGTGGTGTGGTCGCACGTTGTCTGGACACACTCACCGGGGCCATGTCCTCCCGATCGGCTCGGACGCCCGGGCCCGCTGCCGACGGGCGGTCCGAGGTTGGGGCACGTTGGCGAGGAAGGGTACGCGCTGACACCTCAGGCCTGAAGCCGTAGAGGGGCCGCGGACAGGACTGTCGGGCTCCCTGATCCAACGTCCTACCCGCGACCCCTCTTCGAAAGCCGCATTTGGTTACTCTCCGCAGGAATCCACACACCAAACGACAGGATGTTTGCCTTCGCACCGACACTTGGTTACGGTCCGATCACGGGCCCGCCGGAACACAGGTTCTTCGCCTGTGGCCCCGGTGCCGGTTCCGTGACTGTGAGACGGTCGTCGGACCTCCTGGTTCCCGCCGGTGCAGCTCGCAAGCCCGGCCGGGAACGCGGTCGTCAGGCGCCCGACGCGCCCAGGGCGCATGGTACGTGTCGTCGACGGAAGGGTTGCCAGCCGTGGCGCGTCACAAACGTTCCGGCGGTCGACACCGGGCTCTCAAGCCCCCCTCGAACAGGACGCCCTCACTGCTGGGCGCGGCCGTGGTCGGAGCGACCGCGGCGGCCATGAGCACCGGTCTGCTGGGCGCCGACCACCCCTCGCCGGACACCGCCGCGGTGCTGGCACTGAGCCAGTCCACCCACCTCGCTGGCAACGCCGGCAGCGGCGACACCGGGCTGGCTCCGGCCGAGGCACCGATGCCCGGCCGCAAACTGCTGAGCACCGGCGCCGCGCAGAACCGGCTGTCCGAGCAGCGCGCCTCCCGGGCGGCCGAGCGGGCCGCCGAGTTGGCCCGCCCCAAGTGGGTACGCCCCGGCACCGGATACCTCTCGTCGTGCTTCTGCGCCCGCTGGGGCACGTTCCACTACGGAATCGACCTGGCCGCGCCGTTCGGGTCCCCGATCTACGCGGCCGGCGACGGCGTGGTGATCAAGGCCGGCCCAGCCAGCGGGTTCGGCCAGTGGGTGGTCATCCAGCACGCGGACGGCGACGTGACCATCTACGGCCACATGGAGAAATTCCTGGTGCACATCGGTGAGCGGGTGCAGGCCGGTCAGCTCATCGCGCTGGTCGGGTCCGAGGGCGAGTCCACCGGCCCGCACCTGCACTTCGAAGTACACATCGGCGGGTTGGACGGGCGCCGGGTGGACCCCATCCCCTGGCTGGCCGCCCGCGGCGTCACCATCTGAGGCAGGCAGCCCACGCCGATCTTGGTCAAAGTGCTGTTCTGGCGCGCTCATAACGCCTCTATGACCAAGATCGGCGCGGAGGGGTCCGCGGTTGCTACAGCTTCTCGACTGGGGCGTAGCGGAGTAGCAGGCGTTTGGTGCCCACGTCACCGCCGAAGTCGATCTCGGCCTGGGCCCGGTCCCCGTCGCCGCGCACCCCGACCACCCGGCCCAGCCCGAACGCGTCGTGGGTCACCCGGTCACCCACGTCCAGGCTCACCACCGGACGGTTACCCAGGCCGCCGCGCGGTGCCCGCCGGCCAGTGCCGGCCGCCAGCCGGGCCTGGGCCGGCTCGGAACGCCGGGGCTCCTCCCGCTGCCAGGTGACCAGGTCGGGCGGGATCTCGTCGAGGAACCGGGACGGCGGGTTGTACGAAGGCTGCCCCCACGAGCTGCGGGTCACCGCCCGGGAGATGTACAGCGACCGTTTCGCGCGGGTGATGCCCACGTAGGCCAGCCGGCGCTCCTCCTCCAGTTCCTGGCTGTCGCCCAACGCGCGCAGGTGCGGGAAGATCCCGTCCTCCATCCCGCTGAGGAACACCACCGGGAACTCCAGCCCCTTGGCGGTGTGCAGGGTCATCAGGGTGACCACGCCCCCGCTGTCGGCGTCGGAGTCGGGAATGCTGTCCGCGTCTGCGACCAGGGCGATCTGTTCGAGGAACTCGTCCAGCGAGGCGGGTGCGTCGGCGCCGGCCCGCTGCTCCTCGAACTCCCGGGCGACCGACACCAGTTCGGTGATGTTCTCCACCCGGCCCTCGTCCTGCGGGTCGGTGCTGGCGGCCAGTTCGGCCAGGTAGCCGGTGCGATCCAGCACGGCCTCGCACACCTCGGCCGGTCCGGCGTCGGGCCGGGCGGCGATCGCCCGCAGCCCGCTCATCAGCGCGGTGAAGTCCCGGATCGCGCCGACCGCCCGGGTGTTGATCCCCGGCGCGTCACCGCAGCGCTCCAGCGCGTCGGCGAAGGTGATCCGGTCTCGGGAGGACAGTGCCTCCACGCACGCCTCGGCCCGCTCACCGATGCCGCGGCGGGGGGTGTTCAGGATCCGGCGCAGGCTCACCACGTCGGCTGGGTTGGCGATCACCCGCAGGTAGGCCAGCAGGTCGCGCACCTCGCGCCGCTCGTAGAACCGCACCCCGCCGACCACCTTGTAGGGCAGGCCGACCCGGATGAACACCTCTTCGAACACCCGGGACTGGGCGTTCGTCCGGTAGAACACCGCGACGTCGGCCGGGCGGATCCCGGCGGTATCGCCGAGCCGGTCGATCTCACCGGCCACGAACGCCGCCTCGTCGTGTTCGTTGTCGGCCACATACCCGCCGACCGGTTCGCCGGCGCCGGCCTGCGACCACAGGTTCTTCGGCCTGCGGTTCGGATTGCGGGCGATCACGGCGTTGGCCGCGGTGAGGATCGTCTGGGTGGACCGGTAGTTCTGTTCCAGCAGCACCGTGGTCGCGTTCGGATAGTCGCGTTCGAACTCCAGGATGTTGCGGATGGTGGCGCCGCGGAACGCGTAGATGGACTGGTCGGCGTCACCGACCACGCACAACTCGGCCGGCGGCACCTCGCCGGTGACCCCGTCCGCGGCCTCCCGGCCGTTCTCCGCGGTCTCGCCGGTGCTGCCGATCAGGTCACCGTCCACGGTGCGCCGTTCGCGGGCCCCGCCGACCAGTTCGCGCACCAGGACGTACTGCGCGTGGTTGGTGTCCTGGTACTCGTCCACCAGCACGTGCCGGAACCGACGCCGGTAGTGCTCGGCTACGTCACCGAACGCCTGGAGCAGGTGCACCGTGGTCATGATCAGGTCGTCGAAGTCGAGCGCGTGCGACTCGCGCAGCCGCCGCTGGTAGAGCGCGTAGGCCTCGGCCAGCACCTTCTCGGTGTGCGTGCCGGCCCGGGCGGCCCAGTCCTCGGGGTCGACCAGCTCGTTCTTCAGGTTGCTCACCTGCGCGACCAGCGACCGGGCCGGGTACCGCTTGGCGTCGATGTCCAGGTCTCGCAGCACCATTGCCATCAGCCGCTGGGAGTCGCTCTGGTCGTAGATGGTGAAGCTGGACTTCAACCCGACCCGGCTGGCCTGGGCGCGCAGTATCCGCACACACATCGAGTGGAACGTGGACACCCATATCGACCGGGCCCGGGGGCCGACCAGCGCGCTCACCCGTTCGGCCATCTCACCGGCCGCCTTGTTGGTGAACGTGATGGCCAGGACCTGCCCGGGATGCACGCCACGGTGCGCGAGCAGGTAGGCGATCCGGTAGGCCAGCACCCGGGTCTTCCCCGAACCGGCGCCGGCGACGATGAGCAGTGGCGGTCCCTCGTGCGCGACCGCGGCCCGCTGCTGGGGGTTCAACCCGTCCAGCAACTCCTCAGGGTCGGCGGCGGGTCGCACGGCGGACGGCCACTGGCGGGCTCCGGGGGCGGCATCGGTAACGTCGGGACTGCTCATCGACCGCAACTGTACGACCATCGGGCGCTTTCCCGTCGGGGCGGTGTGTGGCACAATCGGGCCATGACCAGCAGCGCGTGTCGATTTTTTTATGGATACCGCAGTCCGGTATCCGTCGACGCCGTCTGACCAGGACCTCACCGACGCCCCGGGCCAACGCCCCGGGGCGTTCGTTGTCCCGGGTGGTCCGAAGCGGTCGGTGACCGATGACCGGGAGACTCCGATGTCCGTCAGTTCCGACCTGATCGGCGACCTGCCCAACCCGCTCGGTGAGCCGCAGGTCGACGCGCCCGAACACATTCCGGTGCTCAGGTCCCAGATCGACGCGCTGGACACCGCCATCGTCCGGCTCATCCGCGAACGCGCCCGGCTGTCCGGGCGGATCCAGGCGGCCCGCATCGCCGCCGGCGGGGTGCGGGTCGAGCTGGGGCGGGAACGGATCGTGCTGGACAGTTACCGCAAGGGGCTGGGAGAGAACGGCACCGGGCTGGCCGACGCGGTGCTGCGCGCCTGCCGTGGCCCGCTGTGACCACGTACGATTCCGGACCGTGGCCAACGTACTCACCGACGTCGAGCGGACACTCGTCGTCGTCGCGCACCCCGACGACGTCGACTTCGGCGCGGCGGCGACCATCGCCGGCTGGGTCGACTCCGGGGTGGAGGTGCGGTACTGCCTGGTGACCCGGGGGGACGCCGGCGGCTTCGACGACACTCCGCGGGAGCGGATGCCCGCCCTGCGCGAGGAGGAGCAGCGGGCCGCCGCCGCCGAGGTGGGCGTCAAGGACGTGGCGTTCCTCGGCTACCCGGACGGGCAGGTGTACCTCAGCCACGAGCTGCGCCGCGACCTGACCAGGCAGATCCGCCGGTTCCGCCCGGACCGGGTGCTGACCCACTCACCGCAGCGGAACTGGCAGCGGATAGGCATCAGCCACCCGGACCACCTGGCGGTGGGTGAGGCGACCCTGTGCGCGGTGTACCCGGATGCCCGCAACCAGTTCGCCCACCCGGAACTGCTGGCCACCGAGGGTCTGGACGCCTGGACGGTGCGCGAGGTCTGGTTGATGGGCGCTCCGGAACCCGACCACGTGGTGGATGTCACCGACACGTTCGACCGCAAGGTCGCGGCGCTGCGCCGGCATGCCAGCCAGACCTCGCACATGCCCGACCTGGCCGGGATGATCCGGGGCTGGCTGACCTTTGGCGGGGCCCGGGGCGGCCTGCCAGAGGGGCGGCTGGGCGAGATGTTCCAGGTGGTGTCCACCGGCTGATCAGGCTCAAGGTTGGGCCGTGAGTTGGCTGCGGGTCTGGTGTGGGCTGGCCCGTTGGCGGACCGCTGCGCGGTCGCTCAGGCGACCCGACGCTGGCGCGGAACGTGGTCGCGTTCCCGACGCGCGTCCCGGGCAGCTCTGGACAGGTCGAAGGTGTGATCCGGGCGGGGCGGCACGCCCCACGCACCGGGCCACTGATCGCCCCACCAGTCGCCCAGCCACTCGGTCTCCCGCACATCAAGATGGGCCGGATAGTGCCGGCCTGCCCGGTCTCTTCGGTCCTCGACGAGGAACGGAGGGAGGGTGCTGCCAGATCGGTCGGTGATCTCCAGGTCGTACCCGCAGGTGCGCAGCAGCGCCAGAACGACACCGAACCGCACCGAGGCCGGGCTCAACTCGGCTCGGGCCACCGTCGCTCGTGGAATCCCGGACCAGCGGCACAACTCGCGTTGGCTGAAGTCCGCGTCGCGCCGGGCCTGACGCAGTATGTCGCTGAAGTGTCGCGCGGCGTCAGCCGCATCAATAAAGGTCATGACAGCGAGCGTGCGCCGTCCGGGGCCGACCGTGCCACGATCCTCGGGGAACTGTGGATGACCGGAGCGACCTGTGGATATCCGGATTCCGCGTCGGTCCGGCCTGGCCCAGCGCCCGAGGACGAGGATCGCCGGGTCGTGGCCATGCCGGGCGCGGCGTGCCCACGGTGGGCGGGCGACACGGTCGCCAGTCGGTCGGATCGTGTGGAGCCTGGCGGGCGGCTGGTCGGCGATGTCGGAAGGTCGTGGGTGCCGGCCGTGACTTGCTGAGCCGACGCCGAGCCGACGCCGGGCGAACGCTGACGCCGGGCGAACGCCGAGCCGACGCCGGGCGAACGCCGATGCCGGGGCGGGAAACTGAGCCGACGGCGAGCAGTGCCCAAGACCAGCGCCGGGAACGGTGCTACCGGCACCGACGACACGCCCGTCGACAGCGGGCTGAAGCCCATCCCCAGCACAACAAGCCACCCACCAGGAGACCTCCCCAGCCCCTTTGACCTGCTCCACATCCGAAGCACGACAAAACCTGCCTCAGCCCCGGCGCAGCTTCTGACCTGCCCCGGATCTGAGGCACCGCAGGACCTGCACCGCCCGCGAAGCGACCCGGACCTGCTCCAGATCCGGCACACCGCAGGACCTGCACCACATCCGAGGCAGCGCCGGACCCGCTCCACATCCGGAGCAGGTCAAAGGGAGCGCGAGGGCATGGCCGAGCGGCCTTGTGACCGCGGTAACCGCACGGCAGGACAACGACCGCACGGCAGGACAACCGCACAGCAGGACAACGACCGCACAGTAGGACCACAACGACCGCACAGCAGGACCACAACGACCGCAACGATCACCGATGGACGGGCGACCCGGGTCGGCCGACGGTGAACCATCGCAACGGCACGGGCTGCCGACCGGCGAATTCCACAAACACCGCCACCGCCGAGCCGACCACGTGTTCACACCAGGCGGCGGTCGCTCGCCCAGCGGGACAGCTCGTACCGGTTGGACAGTTGCAGCTTGCGCAGCACCGACGAGACGTGCGTCTCCACCGTCTTGATGGAGATGAAGAGCTGGGACGCGATCTCTCGGTAGGAGTAGCCGCGGGCCAGCAGCCGGAGCACCTCCCGCTCGCGGTTGGTCAGCACGTCCAGCTCGGCGTCGGCCACCGGCGCCCGGGGATGCTGGGAGAACGCGTCCAGCACGAACCCAGCCAGCCGCGGCGAGAACACCGCGTCCCCCTCGGCCACTCGGCGGACCGCGTCGGCCAGGTCCTCCCCAGAGATCGTCTTGGTGACGTAGCCTCGGGCGCCGGCCCGGATGACCCCGATCACGTCCTCGGCGGCATCACTCACCGACAGGGCCAGGAAACGTACCTCCGGGTGATCAACCCGTACCCGTTCCAGCACGGCCCGGCCGCCGCCGTCGGGCATGTGCACGTCCAGCAGCACCACGTCCGGCGCGGTGGCGCCGATGCCGGTCACCGCCGCGGCGACCCCGTCCGCCTCACCCACCACGTCGATCGTGTCGCCGGCCGCCGCAGCCAGCTCGGCCCGCACTCCGGACCGGAACAGCCGGTGGTCGTCGACCAGGAACACCCGGATCACGTCACTCACCCACCCACTCCGATCGACAACTCCACCTCGGTGCCCGCGCCCGGGCTGCTGCGAACCGCGGCGGTGCCACCGTGTCGGCGCATCCGCCCGATGATCGACCCGTCGATGCCGTGCCGATCCGCTGGTACCGCGCCCTGGTCGAACCCGATGCCACGATCCCGCACGTACACGCTGACCCCGGCCGGCTCGACCTCGGCGTAGAGCGAGACCTCGGCCACCTTCGCGTGTCTGGCCGCGTTGACCAGCGCCTCCCGGACGGCCTGCACGAGTGCGGCGAGCCGCTCGTCCAGATCAGCGTCGCCGACCACCACCGTCTCGACCGCGACCGCGTAGGTGTCCTCGACCTCGGCGGTGACCTCCTCCAGCGCGGCGGCGAACCGCACCGCGGCACCGGCCCGCCCGGCCTGATAAAGCCACGATCGCAGCTCCCGCTCCTGGCCGCGGGCCAGCCTGGACACCTGCCGGGGTGAGTCGGCGTGCCGTTGGATGAGAGCCAGTGTGTGCAGCACGGAATCGTGCAGGTGCGCGGCCACGTCGGCGCGTTCCTGGGAGCGGATCCGTTCCCGCCGCTCGGCGGCCAGCACCTGGACCGCCCGCCACCACCACGGCCCGCTGATCAGCCCGGTACCGATCACCACCACGCCGGCCGCCACCGCGGCGTCCCGGGTGGCGACCAGCCCGCCGACCTCGAACAGCAGGCTGGCCAGGCCGGCCAGCACCAGCACGGACCCGGCGCCCAGCCGCAAC
>DASULA010000369.1:0-4130 GCA_036278435.1 Mycobacteriales bacterium
GGCGGGACGCGCCGCTGGCCGACGTGCTGGCCGCGGTGGTCGCCGAGGAGCACGTGCCCTACCTGGCCGCCCTGCGCTATTCGGACACCGGATTACGCAAGCGGGCCGAGTGGGAACACGTGTGGGATCTGCAACGCCAGGAGGACCGCACCGGCAAGAGATTGGACATCCCGGTGCCACCCAAGTACGGGCCGCCCGACTTCCGCCGCACGTCCTATTGGGCGGCCCGCGGGAAGCTGGACGTGCCCAAGGAACGGTTCATCTCCTACCCCGGGGCCAGCCCGGACGCCGATGACACCCTGCTGCTGGGCTGGGCGGGGTGGGACCACGCCGAGCAGGCCCAGGCGCTGGTGAACCTGGTCAACCACCGAACCACCCACGCCGGCTGGGACACCGACCGGCTCACCCCACTGCTGGCCGGACTGGCCGAACTCATGCCCTGGGTCCACCAGTGGCACGCCGGCTACGACCCCGAGTGGGGCGGCGACCCGGCCGAGGAATACCAGACCTACCTCGACGACCAACGCACCCGCCACCACCTCACCGAAACAAACCTGCGCGACTGGCGCCCCACCCCCACCCGCCGCGGCCGGAAGGCCGGATCTGCTCGTGAGGAGGTGCAGCAGTGACTGAGGACGAGGTGGTGTTCCTCAGGGACGTCATCGACATCCCCGAATCCGTGCACGCCGGGGACTTCAAGGTGGAACTGTCCGGCGGGTTCACCGACACCGCCGCCCGGGTCGCCGAATACGTGGTCACCGACCAGTTGCGCGGCGCGTTCGGCCAGGCCCTCGACCTGGTGCGGGCCGCGGTGCGCAACGGTGCCTCGCACGCGGCCTACCTGCACGGCTCGTTCGGGTCGGGCAAGAGCCACTTCCTCACCGTGCTGCACGCCGTGCTCAACAACGACCCGGCGGCCCGCGCCAAACCCGCCCTCGCCCGGGTCGTCGCCGAGCACGACGAGTGGCTGGCCGGCCGGCGGTTCCTCATGGTGCCCTACCACTTGGTCGGCGCCGCCGACATCGACTCGGCCATCCTCGGCGGGTACGCCGCCACCGTCGCCCGGCTGCACCCGGACAGCGCGCCGCCGCCGGTGTACCGGGCCGACGCCCTGCTCGCCGACGCCCGCAAGCAGCGCACGTTTTTCCGCGGCGACCATGCCGAGTTCACCCGCTGGCTCGGCACCGGCGCGCCCGGCGGCGGCTGGCACGACCCGAACGACCTGGAACCGCTGGAACCCGACCCGGGCGGCTGGACACCGTCCGAACTGGACCGGGCGTTCACCGCCTCGGCCGGCGACCCGGCCCGCGACCGGCTGGTCTCCGCGCTGCTGGCCGGGCCGATGGCCTCCTACACCCGCGGCGCCAGCGGCGACCCGCGGGCGTTCCTGCCGCTGGACAACGGCCTGGCCGTGATCAGCCGGCACGCCCGCGGCCTGGGCTACCACGGGCTGATCCTGTTCCTGGACGAGCTGATCCTGTGGTTGCAGGCCCACATGTCCGAGCAGCGGTTCGTCAACGACCAGGTGTCCAAACTGGTCAAGCTCATCGAGTCCGGCGACGCCGACCGGCCGGTGCCGATCGTCTCGTTCATCTCCCGACAGCGCGACCTGTCCAAACTGGTCGGCGAGGACGTCACCGGCGCCGACGTGAAGAACCTGGAAGCCCAGGTGGAGTACCTGGCCGGCCGGTTCGACGTGATCAGCCTGGAAGACCGCAACCTGCCGGCCATCATCTCCGAACGGGTCCTCAAACCCCGCTCCGAGCAGGCCCGCCGGCTGCTGGACGACGCGTTCTCCGGCATCGTCTCGGCCAGCGCCACCGACCGGGACGTGCTGATCGACGCCCAAGGCGCCATCGAAGCGGACTGGTCGGACTTCCGCGCGGTCTACCCGCTGTCCCCGGCGCTGCTCAACGTGCTCGTGGTGCTCTCCGGCGCGCTGCAACGGGAACGCACCGGCCTGAAACTCCTCCAGGAGATGCTGCACCGCCGCCGCGCCGACATGACACTCGGCGAACTCATCCCGCTCGGCGACCTGTGGGACGTGCTCGCCGAGGGCACCGGCGAGGCGTTCACCGACCGGCTGCGCCGGGAAGCCGAGGCCGCGCACAGGTTTCACGCCAAGGTGCGCGCCCACCTCACCGCCCGGTACGGCGGCCCGGGCGACCCGCGGTTCGTGGCCGACGACCGGGTCGTCAAGACGCTGCTGCTGTCCGCGCTGGCCCCGGAGGTGCCGGCGTTCCGGCGGCTCACCGGCGGGCGGCTGGCCGCGCTCAACCACGGCTCGATCCGGTCCCGCACCGTCACTCCCGGCTCGATGGTGGTCAGCCGGCTGCGTGCGTTGCAGGGCGAGTTCGGCGAACTGCGGTCCGAAGGCGACGCCGACCCGGTGTTCAGCCTGCACCTGTCCGACCTGGACACCGACCCGCTGCTCGACGCGGTCGGCGACCAGGACACCCCCGGAGCCCGCCGGATCTGGATCAAGGACCAACTGTGGGACGCCCTCGGCGTGCGGGACTCCGACGCGTTCGTGTCCGAACGCGACGTGGTGTGGCGGGGCACCCGGCGCACCGTCGAACTGGTCTTCACCAACGTGTGGGACCCGGCCGAACTGCCCGAGGCGCAGTTCCGGCCCAGCGCGCCCGGGCGGGTCCGGATCCTGCTGGACTACCCGTTCGACGTGCCCGACCGGTTTCCCAGCGACGACGCCCAGCGGGTCCAACAGCTCATCCGCGACGGGGTCACCGACGCCACCGTGGTGTGGCTGCCGCACTTCCTGTCCGCGCAGCGGTCCGCCCAACTCGGCCGGCTGCTGCGCATCGAGTACCTGTTGCAGCGCAACCGGCTCGACGACCACGCCGCGCACCTGTCCGGCGACGACCGGGTCCGGGTGCGCCAGCAGCTCACCGCGCAGCGGGACAACCTGACCAGCCAGTTGCGCGCCGTGCTCGCCCAGCTCTACGGCATCGCCGCCGCCGACGAGGCCAGCGTGGGCGCCCGGGTCGGCGACTCCGGGCACGTGCTCACGCTGCTCGGCGGGCACGCCCCGACCCTGCACGGCGGCGCGCCGTTCGAGCAGAACCTGCTCGCGCTCACCGACGGCATGTTCGACCTGCTCTACCCGCGGCACCCCGACTTCGACCCCAACCGCAGCCGCAAGCCGGTCACCGCCGCCGAGCTGCGCACCGTGCTGGGCTGGATCGGCCAGGCCATGGCCGACGGCCGGCGGCGGGTCGTGGTGGACCGGCCGCAGCTTGCCCTGGTCCGCCGGATCGTCACGCCGCTGGACGTCGGCGAGGTCGCCGACGGGCCGCTGAACGTGTCCACCGAGTGGCAGCGGCGCATCGACCGGCACGCCGCCGCACAGCACGTCACCGGCGACTACCCGGTCGAGGACATCCGCCGGTGGATCGACGAGCTCGGCTACACCGGCCTGGACCGGCTGGTCAGCGGGCTGGTCATCGCCACCTACGCCATGCTCGCCGACCGGGCCTGGGTGCAGCACGGCACCGAGGTTGACCCGCCCGCGCTGGACCGGATCGGCCCCGGGTACGCGCTGCGCGCCCAGCGGTTGCCCACGCCCGAGGAGTACGCCGCCGCCCGGTCCCGGGCCCAGGTGCTCTTCGGGGAGCACGCGCCGGACCTGCTGCTGGGCAGCAACGTGCGGCTGCTCGCCGAGAAGGTGCGGGCCAGGGTCGAGCAGTGGCAGCCGGCCGTGGCCGACATGCGGGCCGTGCTGCACGACCGCGCCGCCGCGCTCGGCCTGCCCGCCGGGGCCGACCGGGTCACCACGGCCGAGCGGGCCGCGAACCTGCTCACCCGGCTGCACCGCCGCCGATCCGACGCCACCGCCCTGCTCCGCGAACTGGCCGGCGTCAGCTACCCGGTTCCCGATCCCGTACTGGCCAGGGCCATGTCCAGCGCCCAGGGCATCGCCGACGCGGCCCGCGCGGTGCAGTGGAAGCTCATCGAATCGGTGCGCGCCCTGGCCGGCCGCGGGGACGACCTGGCCGCGCCGGCCGCCCGGCTGCTGGACGAGGTCACCTCGGCCGTCGCCGCCAACGAACTCGACCGCGACCTCGCCCCGGTCCTGCGAGAGTTCACCCGCCGCGCCGTGGACCTGGTCACCG
>DASULA010000370.1:0-3327 GCA_036278435.1 Mycobacteriales bacterium
GCACGTACAACTCGGGAACGCCGCGACCGGCGGCCACCACGACGGCCAGCGCGGCGACCAGCAGCGACTGCGCCGCGTACAGCCGGACCTGTGCCCGCAGCAGCGCGACCCGCAGCATGGCGAACTCGGTTAGCAGGACCAGCACGGCCAGCACGTCGGCCCAGCCGGAGTACACCCCGGGCGGGGGCGTCACGTCCATCAGCCACCCCCCGCGTACAGCGTGAAGACCGCCAGCACGGCCAGCAGGAACGCCGCCGCGACGAACTCGGTGATCTTGAACAGGCGCAGCTTGGCGAACGAGTTGTCCACCACCGCGACCACCACGCCGAGCAGCACGCACTTGCCCAGCAGCGCACCGACGGCCAGCACCACGTCCACCAGGCCAGGCGTGGAGGCCAGGCCCCAGGGGGCCACGAAGATGTTCAGGAGGATCACGTACAGGATGAGTTGTTTCATCGCCGAGCCCCACCGCAGCAGCGCGAGGTAGGGGCCGGAGTGCTCGAACGACCGGGCCTCCTCGATCATCCCGAACTCGTTGGTGCCGGTGTGGGTCTCCACCGGGATGCGGCCGGTCTCGTAGAGGATCACCAGCAGCAGCGCGGCCGAGGCCAGCAGGTGAGCCGGCCGGACGATCTGCGCGGCCGACGAGCGCACCGTGGCGGCCAGCGCGTAGGGCAGGTCGGTGCCGGTCACCAGGGCGACGGTGAACACCACGAACAGCACCACCGGCTCGGTGATCGCCCCGAACGTCTTGGCCCGGCTCGCACCCAGTTGCGCGTACGGCGAACCGGTCTCGGCCGCGGCGACGGTCACCGCGAAGCTGGCCAGCGCGAGGATGAACCCGCCGCCGAGGATGTCGCCCATGTAGCCCAGCGGCAGCCCGAAGTCGGTCAGCACCGGGATGAGCATCGGCACGGTCAGGTAGGCGGTGAACGCGACCAGCGGCCCGGCCAGGAACACCCAACTCGACCCGACCGGCGCCAGCGACTCCTTGCCGAACAGCTTGGCCAGGTCGTAGTACGGCTGGAGCACCCGTGGCCCGCGGCGGCCCTGCAACCGGGCCTCGACCCGGGCGATCACACCGGACACGGCCGGCGCGGCCAGCAGCACGGTAAGGACCTGGGTAGCCTGCACGACGGGGATGGGAAGTGTCAGCCCCACCCGGTCACCACCGCAGCGCGACGGACGATCACAGGTCGAGTGCGGGATGAACGTCTACACGATTTCCGACGGACCCGCAGGGCGACACCCACCGAGCACCTCCACTCACACGCCGCCGAGCGCGCATATCGCGCTGGTCGTGCGGTAGAGGCCATCAGCGGACAGGTAACCATCCGCGGTTGAGGCGAGCCTCATCGCCTACGCCGTCACTATAACGTACTCCTCTCCGCGCGGCCGTTCGCCGTCGGCCGACCGCCGCGCACGGCTTGTCCCGGCACGCAGGGTGGCCGCCCTTTCCCGACCGGGTGGTCGCGGCTAACCTTGGGCCGTCGCACGGCGGAGGGGCTCGCCGAGATCCGCGGCCGTTCGCCGCGAACGGTCCCTACCTCGACGAAGGTGGGGATCATGCCTCCGGCTCGCCCGGCGCCAGCACGACCACCGGTGTCCACAGTCACGCCCGACGGCATCACCGGATCGAGCGTTTCCAGGTCGGACCGCGGCGGTGACCGCTGACATGCCCGACGATCCGGTCCCACCGAATGCGGTGTCCGACCAGAACCCACCCGGGGCGCCGGAACCGGACGGCCGTTGGCTGACCCGCGGGGTGGGCAGCGTGGGGGCGGCCAGCCTGCTGTCCGACACTGGTCACGAGATCGTTACGGCCCTCCTGCCGAGCTTCCTGACCAGCGTGCTGCACACCTCGGCCGCCGCGCTGGGGGTGATCGAAGGGGTCAGCGACGCGCTGAAGGGCATCAGCAAGCTCGTCGGTGGCCCGCTGGCCGATGACCCGCGCCGGCGCGGCAAACTCGTCGGCGGGGGCTATTTGGGTACCGCGTTGGCGACCGGGGCGATCGGTCTGGCCGCGGCCACCTGGCAGGTCGGGGTCCTGCGTGGGGTCGCCTGGATCTCGCGCGGGGTGCGTGGCCCGTCCCGGGACGCGCTGCTGGCCTCCCTGGTACCCGCGCACGCCTACGGGCGGGCGTTCGGGCTGGAACGCGCCGGGGACAACCTCGGCGCGGTCGCCGGCCCGCTGGCCGCGGCCGGCCTGGTGGCCTGGCTGGGGATCCGCCCGGCCATCTGGTTCGCCTTCATCCCCGGCATCTTCGCGGCGCTGGCCATCACCGTGGCCGCCAGGGAGGCCCGCCGGCGTCGCGCGGACGGTGTCGGTGAACCGTTCCGTTGGCACTTTGCCGGGCTGCGGGAGTCCGGGTTGCTCGGCCCACTGCTCCCGATCGTCCTGTTCGAGTTCGGTAACCTGGCCACCACGCTGCTCATCCTGCGGGCCACCCAGCTCCTGCACACCGGAGGCCGTACCGCCGCCGCGGCGGCGTCCCTGGCCATCCTGATCTACGCCGCGCACAACGCGGTCGGAGCGTTGATCGCCTACGCCGGCGGCCACTGGATCGACCGGGCCGGGCCGCGCCGGGTGTTCGCGGCCGGCGCTGGCGTCTACGTCCTGGGCTACCTCGGGTTCGCGTCCGGGCCGCACGCCTGGTGGGCGTTACTGGTCGCGTTCGCGCTGGCCGGCGCGGGCGTCGGGTTCGCCGAGACCGCCGAGTCCGCGCTGGTGGCCCGGATCCTGCCCGATCGGCTGCGTGGCAGCGGTTTCGGCCTGCTCGGCGGTGTCCAGGCGGCCGGCGACCTGGTGGCCACCCTGGTCGCCGGGGTGCTCTACACGGTGGTCTCCCCGGCTGCCGGTTTCCTCTACGCGGCCGGCTGGATGCTGCTGTCGGTACTGGCCGCCGGAGCCCTGACACCACCGGGCGGCAGGGCAACCGGCGCCGGCGGCTGACCGTCCGGGTGTCGCCTCCAGCCGCGTCGGATCGCAGGGTGTGGTGGTCCGGCCGGCGAATCCGACCGCCCCGCGACGGGATCTCCCGGAATTCCGGCGTTACCGGCTGAGGCGGTGGCATTATTCATCAGCCGTACCAGTCGGGATTCCCGGTAGGCGCGTAACGCCGTTTGACTCATTGTCGCCAGAGCGCCCTGAGCGCGCGCTCGGTGCCCGTTATCTGATCTCTCATTGATCGAATCTGATTCCGATCACCGCCGACCGGCGGTGTCCCGCGTGCGATTGGAGTAGTCATGTCTTACCATTTCAACCCACCGCCGAACTGGCCATTACCGCCGGGGTGGTCACCGCCGCCGGACTGGCGTCCGGATCCG
>DASULA010000371.1:0-6036 GCA_036278435.1 Mycobacteriales bacterium
TTCGCGGTTCACCGGCCTGGCCAACGCCGGGCCTCCCCGCGCAGTCACCGCATGCCCCGCGGCGATGTTTCGGGCCGCGTTCTGCCCGACCGCGTCCCGGGTTCTGCCACGCTGCCCCGGGTCCGACCGGGCACGAAGTCCTACCGGGTCACCCGGGACCGGGCCGGACGGTGGCATGTCGCCTTCGCCGCGATCCCGACACCGGTCGACCCGCCGGGTACCGGCGAGGTCGTCGGGCCGCCGATGCGTTCCGGCGAAGAAGTCGCCCATCGCCTGGCCGAGGTCCCGCAACGCCTGCTGCTGCACGGTCACCGAACCGGCCGCCAACCAGCCGAACTCGGCGCGGGCCTCAGTGAGCTGCCGCGAGCGCACGGCGAGGTTCGGTGCCGAACTCTTGCCGGGCCGCGCCACGACTGCTGCTCCACCGCGAGGTTCCACCCGAACCGGGCATGCCCACAGTGCACCAGCGGGGCTTCCCGCTGCGACACGGTGCGACAGAGCGCTGAACACCATCCCCCGCCATGAACGGCGGGGCACCCTGGCGCGACCCCGGTGACCGACCGCGCCGGGACGGTTGTGCACGGCGGCACCGTGATCGGCTCGACGATGTGCGGGGCCGGCGTACCGCCGGGGCCCGACCGACCTAGCATGTAGGTGTGCGGGGCGCCTCACGCTGCCCGCCCGCCGTGCCGAGGAGGTACAGGACCCTGTGACCAAGCAGGTCGAACACCGCGATCGCGTCGTCATCCGGTTCGCGGGAGACTCCGGCGACGGTATGCAGCTCACCGGTGACCGTTTCACTTCGGAGACGGCAACCTTCGGCAACGACCTGTCGACACTGCCGAACTTCCCGGCCGAGATCAGGGCACCGGCCGGCACCCTGCCGGGAGTGTCCTCGTTCCAGTTGCACTTCGCCGACCACGACATCATGACGCCGGGAGACTGGCCGGACGTGCTGGTGGCGATGAACCCGGCCGCACTCAAGGCAAACCTCTCCGACCTGCCGCGCGGCGCCACGATCATCGTCGACACCCATGAGTTCACCACTCGTGCGCTGGCCCGGGTGGGCTACGGCGCCAACCCGCTCGACGACGGCTCGATGGAGAGCTTCCAGGTGCACGCGGTGGACCTGACCCAGCTCACCCTGGACGCGGTCGAGCCGTACGGGCTGAGCCGCAAGGACGCCGGCCGGGCCAAGAACATGTTCGCCCTGGGCCTGCTGTCATGGATGTACCACCGCCCCACCGAGGGCACCGTGGCGTTCCTGGAGAAGAAGTTCGCCCGCACGCCGGAGATCGCCAAGGCGAACATCACCGCGTTCACCACGGGCTGGAACTACGGCGAGACGACCGAGGCGTTCTCGGTGTCCTACCAGGTGAAGCCGGCTCCGCTACCGCCCGGGACCTACCGCAACATCTCCGGCAACCTGGCCCTGGCCTACGGGCTGGTGGCGGCATCCCGCCGGTCCGGGCTGCCGCTCTTCCTCGGGTCGTACCCGATCACGCCGGCCAGCGACATTCTGCACGAGTTGAGCAAGCACAAGCGGTTCGGAGTGCGCACGTTCCAGGCCGAGGACGAGATCGCCGGTATCGGCGCAGCGCTGGGTGCGGCGTTCGGCGGGGCGCTGGGGGTGACCACCACGTCCGGTCCGGGTGTCGCGCTGAAGTCGGAGACCATCGGGCTGGCCGTCACCCTGGAACTGCCGCTGGTGATCTGCGACATCCAGCGCGGCGGGCCGTCCACCGGGTTGCCCACCAAGACCGAACAGGCCGACCTGCTCCAGGCGATGTTCGGCCGCAACGGCGAGGCGCCGGTGCCGATCGTGGCGCCGCGCAGCCCATCGGACTGCTTCGACGCGGCGCTGGAAGCGGTCCGCATCGCGACGGTGTACCGCACCCCGGTGCTGCTGCTGTCCGACGGGTACCTGGCCAACGGTTCGGAACCGTGGCTGATCCCCGACGTTGACGCGCTGCCGGACCTGCGGATCGCCTTCGCCACCGAGCCCAACGGCGAGCACGGCGAGTTCCTGCCCTACCTACGCGACCCGGAGACGCTGGCCCGCCCGTGGGCGGTGCCGGGCACCCCCGGCCTGGAGCACCGGGTGGGTGGCCTGGAGAAGGCTGACCGCACCGGCAACATCTCCTACGACCCGGCCAACCACGACCTGATGGTGCGGACCCGGCAGGCCAAGGTCGACGGTGTGGCCCGGTCGATCCCACCGCTGGAGGTCGACGATCCGTCCGGGAGCGCCCGGGTGCTGGCGCTCGGCTGGGGTTCCACCTACGGGCCGATTGGGGCCGCCTGCCGCCGGGTTCGGCGGGCCGGGCGGCAGGTGGCCCAGGCTCACCTGCGGCATCTCAACCCGTTCCCGGCCAACACCGGCGAGGTGCTGCGCCGGTATGACAAGATCGTTGTTCCGGAAATGAACCTCGGACAGCTCGCACTGCTGGTCCGGGCCCGGTTCCTGGTCGATGCGATCGGCTACAACAAGGTCCGCGGCCTGCCGTTCCGGGCCCAGGAACTGGCCGAGGTCCTTGAGGGGGTTATCGACAATGCCTGACCGTCAGGCCGGGTCGGACGCGCCACGGCGCGACCTGGACCAGGCCAACGGGTTCCGTTCGCTCGCCCTGGTACCACGCGACACGGGCAAGCAGACCGCCAAGGACTTCAAGACAGACCAGGAGGTCCGCTGGTGTCCCGGCTGCGGCGACTACGCCATCCTGGCCGCTGTTCAGGGCTTCCTGCCCGAGTTGGGGCTGCGCCGGGAGAACGTGGTCTTCGTCTCGGGCATCGGCTGCTCGTCCCGGTTCCCGTACTACATGAACACCTACGGGATGCACTCCATCCACGGCCGCGCGCCGGCCATCGCGACCGGGCTGGCCGCCGCCCGCCCGGACCTGTCGGTGTGGGTGGTCACCGGTGACGGGGACGCGCTGTCCATCGGCGGGAACCATCTGGTGCACGCGCTCCGGCGCAACGTGAACCTGAAGATCCTGCTGTTCAACAACCGGATCTACGGGCTGACCAAGGGGCAGTACTCGCCGACCTCGGAGTTCGGCAAGGTCACCAAGTCGACTCCGATGGGTTCGTTGGACACCCCGTTCAATCCGGTGTCGCTCGCGCTGGGCGCGGAGGCCACGTTCGTCGCCCGCACCCTGGACTCCGACCGCCGGCACCTGACCTCGGTGCTGCGGGCCGCCGCCGAACACCGCGGCACCGCACTGGTGGAGATCTACCAGAACTGCAACATCTTCAACGACGGGGCGTTCCAACCGCTCAAGGACGCCGGCACCCGGGACGACTGGATGGTCCGGCTGGAACACGGCCAGCCGATCCGGTTCGGCCACGACCGCCAGCACGCGGTGGTCCGGAACCCGGCCAGCGGCGCCCTGCACGTGGTCGAGAACGCCGATGCCCAGGTGGAACCGGTCGTGCACGACGCCGGGCTGACCGATCCGACGTACGCGTTCGCGCTGTCCCGGCTGGCATCCGAGGAACTCCGGTACACCCCCATCGGGGTGTTCCGTTCGGTGGAGCGGCCGACCTACGACGACCTGATGCGCGAGCAGATCGAGGGCGCCCAGGCGACCGGGGTGGGTCACCTGTCCACACTGCTGCACGGCTCGGACACCTGGGTCGTTCCGGCCTGACCGCGCTGACCAGCCGCAGGGACCCGCTCAGAACTCCTCGTGCAGGTAGGGCAGGGCCGGTGGGAAAACCGCGCGGACGGCTTGGTGCACACTGACCGGTGGTTCGCCCCAGCCACGGAACGGCAGGTCCACCGGGTCAAACCCGGTGTACACCAGCGCCGACAGGCCCTGCACCGGCAGCTCCCAACCGGCGGTGCCAGCCGGCACGGGTTCGACCGAGAGCACCCCGCCGGCGCCGGTGAACCGGTACTCCCCGGTGTTTCCGGGACAGTCCGGGTCGGTCACCCGGGCGGTGAACTCCCCGTCCCCGGCGGCGGTCCCGGACAGCGCCGGGATGGACAGCACCCGGCCCATGGGGGTGTGCACGCCGTCGTCACGGGTGGTGACGATCGGGTCCAGGTCGCTCTGCCAGGTCTCCGGCCGTTCCGTCGGCGCCACCAGCAGGCGGGCGGTGCCGACCTGGTCGACGTGCCGGGCCACCCAGTGCAGCAGCAGGTACCGGCCGGTGGCGGTCAGGCTGACCAGGTCGCCGGCGCGCAGTTGCCCGCCCTCACCGGTGATCCGGTACGTCATCGCGGCCACCACCGACCCGCCGCCATCCTCGGCCAGCGCCACCCACACCTCGTTGCGGTCCCGGATGCGCGGCGCGCTGGACGCGTCCCGCAGGGCCATACCGTGTGCGCCGGGCTGGACCCGGGCAAGCAGGTCCCGGTACGCCTCGAAGCCGTCCCTGATCGGACTCAGCCGCACCGTGCCGGCAAGGTCGCGCCGCAGCAGCGGACCGAGCCGGTCCGGGCGCACCGTGACTGCCCTGACCTGCGCCATCCCGGCGAAGCCGAGTCGTTCGTAGAACGACTCGCGGAACGGGTACAGACACGACACCACGTCGCCGGCCTCGGCCCGTTCGGCCAGCAGCCTGCGCAGTACCTGGTGGGCCCAGCCCCGGCGCCGCGCCTCCGGATGGGTCGCCACCCCGGCGATGGCGGCCATCGGCACGACCCGGCCGCGTACGTTCTGGGTCATCGCGAGCGCCGAGGCCGCACACACCGCTCGGCCGTGTTCGAACCCGACCAGCGACCAGGTGTCGCCGTGGTACCTGATCGCCCGGCGCTGCTCGTCGAGGTCGTCGGCCAGCGGGGAGGGCATGAACGCGTAGGCGCGCAGCGGCCGGACGGTATCCAGCAGTTCGTCCCCGGTGACCCGCCTGATCTCTACCACCGGGCGAGCGTAGACGAGGGCGCCATCCCGCTTGGCCGGGCGCCGACACCGACGGCCGGGGCGACGGTGCGGGGTCGACTGGGGATGCGGTCGGGGGCAGGATCGGGGGATGGGTGCCAAACCGTTCGCGTCCTCGGCCGACCTGACCGACAAGACTGACACGCTGGAAGTGCTGGGCGACGGGGTGTACGCGCTGACCGCCGAGGGGGATCCCAACGTGGGGGCGGTCGAGGGCGAGGACTTCCTGGTCGCGATCGAGGCACGGGCGACGCCGTTCATGGCCCGGCGCTGGCTGGACCGGTTGCGCGAACACACCGGCAAGCCGGTGCGCTACCTCGTCCTCACCCACTACCACGCGGTCCGCACGCTGGGCGCCGCCGCGTTCGGAGCCACCGCCATCGTGGCGCACGAACGCACCCGGGCACTGATCGCCGAGCGCGGCAAGCAGGACTGGGAGTCCGAGGCCGGCCGGATGCCCCGGCTGTTCACCGGCGCGGAGACCATTCCCGGGCTGACCTGGCCGGACCTGACATTCAGCGACCGGCTGTCGATCGACCTGGGTGGCGACCGGGGCGAACTGGTGCTCCAGTACTGCGGCCGGGGCCACACCGAGGGTGACATCGTGGCATGGCTCCCGCGTGAGCGGGTGCTGTTCGCCGGTGACCTGGTGGAGGCGCGGGCCGCGCTCTACACCGGTGACGCGTTCCACCGCGACTGGTCCACCGGAACCCTGGACCGGGTCGCCGCGTTCGGCGCCCGAGCCGTGGTGGGCGGGCGCGGCGCTGTGGTCCGGGATGCCGCGGTGGGCGCGGCGGTCGAGCAGACCCGAGGTTTCCTGCGGACGATGCTGGACCAGGTGGGACGGGTGCACCTACGCGGCGGCACCCCACGGCAGGCGTTCGAAGCCACCCACTCCGCGCTGGCACCCGATTTCGGCGCCTGGCCGATCTTCGAACACTGCCTGCCGTTCAATGTGGCCCGGCTGTGGGATGAACTGTCCGGGGTCGAACGTCCGCGGATCTGGACGGCCGAGCGGGACCGCGAGGTCTGGGACGAGATGCAGGGCTGACCCCGCGGAGCCCGTTACACCGACTCCTGTTCAGGTTCGGTCCTCCCGAGCGGCTCGACCCGAGACGTCAGCGTCGGCGGCGCTGCCGGCAGCGCCGCC
>DASULA010000372.1:0-2001 GCA_036278435.1 Mycobacteriales bacterium
CACAGCACGGTGCACGAGCCGGTGGTGGCGGTTTGTAGGAACGCCATAGTCAGGAACTTCGCGCCGGACTGTTGGGAGATGGTGGCCGGGTTGTCGCCGAGGAACGCCTCGAAGTAGGGCGAGAACACGTGGGAGGGGATCACGGCAGCGGCCGTGGCTTTCGCGGTGGTGGCGTTCGCGACCGGCGCCGCCGACACGGCAAGGCCGGCCGCCCCCACTGCGGTGGCCGCCGCCAGGATCGCGGCCCGTAACGAGGTGGCTGGATGCATGAGGACTCCTGCGGGACAGATCGGCTGGGCGCGGGACACCCCGTTTGGCGTGCCTGCGGAGGCTGGGACGGTTCGCGAACCGGTGGCACCGGCCGCGACGACTTTGGTCTGGACCACTGCCTTTCATGATTGGACTAGACCACTACTCCTGTCAAGAGGTCTCTTATGTCCGATCTGAATGGGGCCGCCCCGTGGCGGCCGGATCGTGGGTTACTACGCGTTGGCCGCCGGGAGCGTCGTACCGGCGGACGCGCCGCGCCGCCTGATGCGGGGCGGGGGCCGTTACTACCAGCCCGTGGTCATCCTTACCCGGCTTGGTGTCGACCGGTCCGCGCCGGGTCTCGGCCTCGGGCGCGCCTTGGTCGTAGACGCGCTGCGGCGTGTCGCCAGTGCGTCGGAGGTGGTTGGGATACGTGCGGTACTCATCCACTGCGAGAGTGAGGCCGCACGTGATTTCTGCCTGCGGTTGGCGAAGTTCGAGGCGAGCGTCACCGACCCGATGCACCTGATCCTGCTCATGAAGGACCTGCGCCGGGCACTGGCCGGGCGCGGGTGACCGGCTGCTCCGGGTCGGACGGGGGCGGGGATGTCGGAGTGCCCGATGCCGTCGGGCTCGGGCTTGCCGAGGTTGGCGGGCCACCTGTGGCGGTGTCCGCCGGGGTGGTCGGCGGCGAGGACGCCGATCGGGTCGGCCGTCCGGTCGGCGCGACGGTGGTGGGTCGGACAGTGTCGCTGGGCCGCCGTGCGACCGTGGCGGGCGCCCGGACCGTGGCCGCGGCCGGCTCGGATGCCCCCGGTGACCGGTGCGGCGGTGCCGAGACCGCCGGGCCCAGCCGGGACGCCGGCCGCGAACTGGCCGCCGGCGCGCTGCCGACGACCGCGGCCGGCCCGGTTCCCCCGGTTCTGGCGACACCCCGGGTGTCCCCGGCCGGGCTCCCGCTGGCGCCGAGCCGGGCGTTGACCAGCAGACCGGTGAACAGGCCCGAACACAGCAGGGTGACTGACAGCGCGAGGTAGCCGCGCCGGGGAAACCGGCGGGTCGGGGGTGGCCCGTTGGACCGGGCCGCCCGCAGCACCCATTCCAGCCGGTCCGCCGGGGTCGGCGGGGTGGGTCCGAGTTCGGCGTCCACCAGGTCGTGGAACGTCAGCTCGTCCAGGATCACCGGTCCTCCTCGATCCGGCGGTTCAGCCCGCGCCGACGGCGGCGGAACGCCACTGGTGGAGCCAGGCGAGGCTGCGGGCGCCCAGGTGCCGGACCTGGCCCGGCGCGACTCCGAGCAGCCCGGCGAGGTCGCGGTCGGCCAGGTCGAGGTAGTACCCGCCGACCACAGTGGCCCGGGCGGCCGGATCCAGTTCCCCCAGGCCGTACAGAAGTGGACCGCCGGGCGGGTTGGTCCACTCGTCGCCGGGACGGTCCAGTTCGGGGAACTCGTCCAGGTAGGTGGCGATCAGCTCCTGGCCGGCCAGGTCGGCCAGGCCGACCAGGTCGATGCCCGACCGGCGCGGATCCCACCGGATGAGGGTGCGGGCCAGGGCGCGCTGGAGCAGGTCCTCGGCCATCGCCCAGTCCCCACACAGCAGCCTCGCCGCGCGCAGCAGGGTGTCCCCGTGATCCTCGACCAGACGCAGGAACCGGGAATCCGGTTCGGCCATCCTCACCCCGCCCTCGTGCGTGCCAACGCCGTACCCATGTCAACTACCGGACGGGTCGGTCGGATACGCACCAGCGGCA
>DASULA010000373.1:0-5398 GCA_036278435.1 Mycobacteriales bacterium
CGATCTCCACGATCCGGTCCCGCGCCGGAACGAGGCCGGTGGTCTCCACGTCGAGCACGCTGAACCCGAGCCCGTCGCCGGACGGATCCGGGATCGCGATGACCCGGTCGAGTCCGGGTCCGGGCGGGGCGTCCGCGCCCCGACCCTGCTGTCCGCGCACACCAGAAACCCCCACAGCGACCCCCAGATCACAAACCAATGCCAGGCAAACCACCAACAGGAATACCACGAGCGAGGCGGTCTCCTCGGTGGAACACCGGCAATTGGCGGATGGACACGAAATGCGCCGGCCACCGCCGGACAGACATCTGTCTCCAGTGGATGCCACCGAAATGCCACCCGGCTCCGAGGATTCCCACGACCGGTTGAGATGGTTGCCCGTACTCCGGTGGATACCTACCGGCTACGGTGAGACGGTAAGGCCACTGGGCCAATTCACTCGGGAGTCCACAATGGGCGGACGGCGGGCGGTCATAGCCGGTGCGGGCATCGGCGGACTGACTGCCGCGGCGGCCCTGCACCGGCGTGGCTGGCAGGTGCGGACGCTCGAACGCACACCCCGGCTGGAACCGGTAGGGACCGGCATCAGCCTGTGGCCGAATGCGCTGCGCGCGTTCGACGGTCGAGGGCGTGCACACCGGCGCGGACGGCGAACCGGCGCGGCTGCGCACCGACCGGGGCGACGAGCCAGCCGACCTGGCGGTGGGCGCGGACGACATCCGGTCGGTGCTCCGCACGGCGCTGTACCCCGAACACCCCGGCCCGACCTACGCCGGGTACACCGCGTGGCGGATGGTCGTGCCGGCCGGCGGTCCGGTCCCGGCGTTCGAGACCTGGGGACGCGACGGGTCGCGCTTCGCCGCGCTGCCGCTGGACCGCGACCGGCTGTACTGCTACGCGACCGCCACCGTCCCGCCCGGGCGGTTCTCCGCCGACGAACGGGCCGAACTGGCCGACCGGTTCGGCACCTGGCACGAACCGATCGCCCGGATCGTGGCCGGGCTGGACGCAGGTGGGGTGTCGCACCAGGACGTCGAGCACCTGCGCACCCCGCTGCCGTCCTTCCACCGAGGCCGCACCGTGCTGGTCGGCGACGCCGCGCACGCGATGACCCCGGACCTCGGCCAGGGTGGGTGCATGGCCGCCGAGGACGCGGTGGTCCTCGCCGCGCTGCTCGACGCCGAGCCGGTCCCGGCAGCGCTGGCCACCTATCACCGCGCGGCGACTGCCGCGCACCACGGCGGTGGCCGCGCGGTCCCGCCGGGCCGGGCCGCTGGTCACGGCGCCGTACCTCGTGCGGGGGGTGGCGGCCCGGCTGATGGGCCTGGTTCCCGATCTGATGGTGGCCCGTGGCCTCGCGCCGGTCGTGGACTGGCACCCGCCAGAACCCCCTCGGTGGTAGCCCGACCAGGACCGGGCCGAACCCGTCGCGAGGGCGGCGGCGACGACCGTAGTCGACCCAGATAGTCACGGACCGTAGTCCCAACGCCGTTTCATCGGCACGTGATGTTCGATTTTGGTTGACAACTGATCATCCAGGGTCTAAATGATGTTCAACGCGGTTTGGATCGAACCCTCCTGAGAAGAGGCGGCACATGCCAGTCACGTTTGTAACCTCGGTCTTCCCACCCCTCGCCCTGGGTTTCTTCGGTCTGGGTACCGGTTACCTCATCTGGGGCCCGCAGGAACTGTTCAACTGGCCCCCGCGAGACGAGAGCGTCGACCGGTCCAGCGGCATCTGGGCGATCTGGATGCCCGGTTTCTGCCAGTTCCTCACTGGGATGATCCTGTTCGTCGGCCTGACCTGGATCCAGGTCTTCAAGGGCCCACCGGACTACATGGCGGCCCTGGCGTTCAGTGCCTACGGCATCCACTGGTTCGCCCTGGGATGGAACCGGGTACGCGGCAACGACCCACGCCCGAACGCCGGCATGTCGGTGGCCTTCACCGTTTTATCGGTCCTCGGCATCATCGTCTTCTTCAAGGCCAGTGACTGGCCGGTCGGCCTGCTGTTCATCGGGCTGGCCGCGATCTACGTCGCCGACTTCTTCCTCAGCATCGGCATGAAGGTGGCCGGTCGCGCGCTCGGCCTGTTCCATGTGGCCACCGGCCTGTGGCTGATGTACCTGACGCTGGCCACTGGCCTGAACTTCGCGGCCGGCTACAGCCTGCCGCTGTAACCGCAAGCTCGTGAGGCCCACTGTGGACGGAATTTTACAGATCCGTCCACAGTGGGCCTCTATCGATTTTCGGGATCTGCCAGGTTGAATCCATGCAAATTAACTAACCCTGCGACGTACTGTTTCGCCTGGTCGCCGCTGGACGCTGGCGACACCTCTCCTGTGGACAGTCGCGATCAGGCGTGCGACCCTCCTTGCGGGCGCCCCGGTGCGCACCCGAGGCCCCTCCCGGATGGCCCCGGTCCGGCGGGATACACCCCGCGTTGGCGAATCTGCACGTCTCCGGTGGCCGTGCCGCCGAGCGGGCCTCACGGCCGGAGACGGAAACCACGTCGGCGCGTTCGGTCCGCGGCACCGGTGCGGGACATCGGAGAGCCGAGTCGGCGGCAGCCAACAGAGGAGGCGGTCATGTTCGGGAAGTCCAACGCGTTCAGTGGCTTCTCGGTGGACGACGTGCCGAAGGCCAAGGAGTTCTACGGCGGGATGCTCGGCCTGCGAGTGTCCGAGGAACACGGCCTGCTCTGGCTGCACACCAACGGCGGCCGGGAGATCCTGGTATACCCCAAACCCGGCCACGTCCCGGCGTCGTTCACCGTCCTGAACTTCCCGGTGGACGACATCGACCGGGCCGTGGACATGTTGACCGAACGCGGAGTCCGCATCGAGCGCTACCAGGACATAGAGACCGACGAAAAGGGAATCTACCGCGGCGAGGGTCCCTATGTCGCGTGGTTCAGGGACCCCGCCGGCAATATCCTGTCCGCGCTCCAGGAAAGGCCGGAACAGCCCGCGCCGAAAACCTGAGTCCGGCCCGTAGGTTGGGGTGAGCGCGCCTCGTGGGACGCCAGGACCTACGCAGCGTCACAGCCAGCTCACCGACCCGGGGCGCGGGTCCGGACCTGGAGTTGGTCGAGCATGACCTGGGTGGCCGCCGCGACCGCCTCGACGGCCTGGTCGAACGCGGCCACGTTACGGGCGGCCGGCGTCCGGAAACCACTCACCTTCCGGACGTACTGGAGCGCGGCGGCCCGCACGTCCTGCTCGGTCACGTGTTCCGCGTATGGTTCGCGCAGGATTCTGATGCTGCGGCACATACCAGCAGCATATGACCCAGAAGCCCTCCCGCCCACCCCCGCGCGACCGTCCAGATCCCGGTCGCTGGCGGGCCCGCTGGCCGACCGCCGGCGGCGAGGATGCTGGGACCATGCGGCTGCACATCGACACCGACTTCGGCGGGGACACCGACGACGCCTGCGCGCTGGCCATGGTGCTGGGCTGGCCCGGCGCGGACGTCGTGGGCATCACCACGACGGCCGACCCGGACGGCCAGCGGGCCGGCTACGTCGCCCGCTTCCTGGAGTTGGCCGGGCGGGACGGCATCCCGGTGGCGGCCGGTGCCGGACGGTCCGCCACGACCGGACAGCCGATGGGCGACATCCCCGACCACGACCGGTACTGGCCGATGCCGGTGCACCCGGCGCCAGCGCCCGCGGGCGCGGCCGTGGACCTGCTGGACCGCAGCATCGGGCTGGGCGCGACGGTCGTGGCCATCGGCCCGTACACCAACCTGGCGGCGCTGGCCGACGCCCGGCCCGGGCGTCGGCCGGAGTGCCCGTGGTGGCCATGGGCGGCTGGGTGTACCCACCGGCGGACGGGTTCCCACCGTGGGGCCCGTCCCGGGACTGGAACGTCCAGTGCGACACCCGCGCCGCCCGGGTGGTGGCCGGCACCGCCGACCTCACCCTGTGCACCCTGCCGGCCACCATGAAGGCGACGCTGCGCGGTGCCCTGCTGCCCCGGCTGCGGGCGTCCGGGCCGCTGGGCACCCTGCTGGCCCGCCAGTGCGCGGCCTACGCCCAGGACCAGGGCATGGCCGAGCTGGGCCGGGCGTACCCGGGCCTGCCCGACGACCTGGTCAACTTCCACTGGGATCCGCTGGCCTGCGCGGTCGCGCTGGGCTGGCCCGGCGCGGTCACCGACGAGGTTCGCCTGCGGCCAGTCCTGGACGGCCAGGGCGGTGCGGACGGTGGCGCGCTGCGGTTCGAACCGGACCGCAGCGGTCGCGCCACCCGAATCCTCACCGACCTGGACGGAATGGGCTTCGCCGAGACCTGGATCGCCGCGGTCGAGGCGGCCCAGACCCGGCGGTGACAACCACCAGACGGGATCCGCCCGGGCTCAGGCGGTGCAGCCGTCCGGACCGCAGACCGGAGCGTCCCCGGCGGCGTGGTCGGCGCCGACGACGGTGACCGCGGGTTGGCGACTGTCCCAGGCGCGCCGCAGCGTGTCCAGGATCACCTCGGCCGGCTGCGCGCCGGGGATCGCGAACCGCCGGTCCACCAGGAACATCGGCACGCCGCCGACACCCAGCCGCGCGGCCTCGGCCTCATCGGCCCGTACCGCGTCGGCGTAGTCGCCAGAGTCGAGCACCCGGCGTACCTCGGCGCGGTCAAGTCCGGCGTCCACCGCGAGCCGCTCCAGCACGTCGTGGTCGCCGACGGCCTGCCCCTCGGACAGATAGCCACGCAGGAACCGTTCCTTCACCTGCGTCTGGATGCCGCGGTCTGCGGCCAGGTGCACCAGCCGATGCGCGTCAAAGGAGTTCCCGGACCGGGCCCGGTCCAGATGGAAGGTGACACCGGCGGTGGCGGCCACACCGGTCACCCGGTCGATCATCGCCTGGCCCCCGGCCACGTTCGTGCCGTACTTGCCGGCCAGCAGCGCGGCATAGTCACCGTCCCGGACCGGCGGCGCGCCCGGATCCAGCTCGAAACTGCGCCACACGACCTCGACGGCGTCGGCATGTTCGAATCGGGCGAGCGCCGCGTCCAGGTGCGCCTTGCCGATCGCGCACCACGGGCACACCACGTCAGACCAGATCTCCACTCGCATACCCCGGTAACCCGCCCGGCAGCCCGCCCTATTCCATCGGACCCGGGAACCCGGTGTCTCCTCCAGCCCACCACGTTGAGGTTTTCTCGCGAAAACCTCACGGGTAACCGGTTACATGGCGAGGTTTTCTCGCGAAAACCTCGCCTGCTTGGCCGGTGAACGTTGGTGGTCATCGCACTAGGTTGGCGGTGTGGGGCGCTGAGCCGCCGTCGGCGACCGGGAGGGGTTGGCGTGAGGGGAAACGAACGGCCGGTGCGGTTCGCCGGGGTGTGGGTGGCCACGACGATGCCGTTCCGGTCCGACGGATCGGTCGACTTCGACCGCTA
>DASULA010000374.1:0-17114 GCA_036278435.1 Mycobacteriales bacterium
GCCTGGCCGACCACTACCCCGACGGCCAGTTGTTCATCGACCTGTACGGCTTCACCCAGGGCACCGCCCCCCGCGACCCCGGCGACGCCCTGGCCACGCTGCTCAGCAGTCTCGGCGTTCCACCCGGTCATCTGCCCGCGGACCTCTCGGCGCGCGCCGCATTCTACCGCGACCGACTCGCCGGCACCCGCACCCTGATCCTGCTGGACAATGCCGCTGACGAGGCCCAGGTGCGCCCGCTGCTGCCGGCCGCCGACACCTGCCTGGTACTGATCACCAGCCGCCGCAGGCTCAAAGCCCTCGACGACGCGCTACCCCTGCCCCTGGACGTGCTACCGCCCGAGGAGGCGGTGACGCTGCTGCGCAAGGCCGCCCGCCTCGACGATCACCCGCGAGACGAACCGCTGCTGGGGCGGGCCGCCGAACTGTGTGGGTACCTGCCCCTCGCGTTGCTGATCGCCGGGGCGCTGCTGCGTACCGGCGGCAAAGCCTGGGACCTGACCGCACTGGTCGGCTGGCTCGGCGCTCGGCTGCCCGGGCGCGAGCTGGCCGGCTACACCGACGAGACCCGCAGCCTGAAGCCCGTGTTCGACCTGTCCTACCGCAACCTGCCCGAGGACCAGCGGCTGCTGTTCCGCCGCCTGGGCCTGCTGCCCGGACCGGAGATCGACGCCCACGCCGCCGCCGCCCTGCTGGACACCGATCTGGAGCGGGCCAGCCGACTGTTGCAGCGCCTTTCCGACCACAGCCTGCTCACCGGTGCCTCCCCTGGCCGCTACCGCCCACACAACCTGATCCGCGCCCACGCCCGCACCCTGGCCGCAACCCTGGACTCCGAACCCGAACGGGAAGTCGCCCAGGGCCGGCTGCTGCACTACTACGCCCACACCGCACAGATCGCTTCCGTGCCCATCGCGCGGCTACCACGGCCCGGACCGCACGGCCCGGCACCGGCCCACGCCCCCGACCTGACCGACCACCGGGGATTTGCCGGGTGCTGCGGACGCCGTGGCGCGGGCCCTGAGGATCTACCGCCGGATCGGCAACCTCCGCGGTGAGGCCGGCGCCCTGAACTGGCTGGGTCGGGTGCGGTGTTCGACTGGGGATTTTCCGGGGGCCTTGGACGTCCATGCGCGGGCGCTGGAGATCGTCCGTCGGAGCGGCGATCGCGTTGACGAGTCCTGGGTGTTGACCCACTACGCCGCGACCATCGCCGCCACCGGCGAACACCCTCGCGCACTCGCGCTCTACCAGCAGGCCCTGACCATGAGCCGCGAACTGAACTTCCCTGCCCAGCAAGCCGTCTCCCTCGAAGGCATCGCCGACCACCATCTCGCCACCGGCAACCCCACCCAGGGCACCGAGCACCTGCGCCGGGCCCTCCAGATCTACCAGCGCCTCGGCATGCGCGCGGACATCGAGCGCGTCGCCGCCCGACTCGCCGGCCTCGCCCCGCAGTAAGCATCCACCTCGGGCTGTTGTCTCCTTCCGCGACGGGCACGCCACGTGTTTTCGCGTGAAAACATGACGTCGGGTCGTTCGGGTGAACACGGCATTGGTTTGTGGTCACGGCCGTAGCTGGCCGAGCACCTCGGCCCGTCGGCGGCACTGCCCGCGCCGGCGTCGGCGAGTTCGTCTGGATCCGGTTACCGCGGGGTTCGGACGGGACCCCGACCGGGCGGGTGGCACGATCGGCGCATGGGACTTGTCAACGTCGATGGAGTCCGGGCCGCCGCCGCGCTGCTTGACGGCGTGGTGCGGCAGACCCCGCTGGAAGGGTCGCGCGTGCTCGGAGCGCGGCTGGGCGGGCCGGTGTATCTCAAGTGCGAGAACCTGCAACGCACCGGCTCGTTCAAGATCCGTGGCGCCTACGTGCGGATTGCCCGGCTGTCCGACGACGAGCGGGCCCGGGGGGTGGTCGCGGCCAGCGCCGGCAACCACGCCCAGGGGGTTGCGCTGGCCGCCGAACTGCTGGGCGCCTCGGCCACCGTGTTCATGCCGGTCGGGGCGCCGTTGCCCAAGGTGGCGGCCACCCGCAACTACGGAGCCACCGTCGAGCTGGTCGGCAGCACGGTGGACGAGGCGCTGGTCGCGGCCACAAAGTACGCCGCCGAGCAGGGCTCGGTGTTCGTGCACCCGTTCGAACACCCCGACGTGATCGCCGGGCAGGGCACGGTCGGGCTGGAGATCCTCGAACAGTGCCCGGACGTGCGCACGGTCATCGTGGGCGCTGGCGGGGGTGGTCTGGTGTCCGGGGTCGCGGTGGCGGTCAAGGGGCTGCGCCCGGACGTGCGGGTGGTGGCCGTGCAGGCCGAGTCGGCCGCGGCGTTCCCCGGCTCGCTGGCCGCCGGGCACCCGGTGCGGCTGCCCTCGTACTCCACCATGGCCGACGGCATCGCGGTGGGCTGCCCGGGTGAACTGACCCTGGAACACGTCAGCACCCTGGTCGACGACGTGGTCACGGTGTCTGAGGAGGCGCTGTCCCGCGGGCTGCTGCTGTGCGTGGAGCGGGCCAAGCTGGTGGTCGAGGCGGCCGGTGCGGCGGCCGTGGCCGCCCTGCTGGAGGAGCCCCGCCGGTTCGCCGCGCCCGTGGTGGCGGTGCTTTCCGGCGGCAACATCGATCCGGTACTGCTGCTGCGGGTGCTCCAGCACGGCATGATCGCGGCCGGCCGGTACCTGTCGCTGCGGCTGCGCATCCCGGACCGGCCGGGCGAACTTGCCCGGTTGCTCGGGCTGCTGGCCGACCAGGGCGCGAACGTGCTGGACGTGGAACACCACCGCACCGGCCCACGGCTGCATCTGGGCGAGGTGGAGGTGGCGCTGTCGGTGGAGACCCGCGGCGCGGGACACTGCGATGCGCTGATGTCCGCGTTGCGCGGCGCCGGCCACACCCTCGTCTTCAGCTGACCGGCCGCGGCGTCTTCGGGCCGAATGTCGGTGGCTGGCAATACCGTGGCCGGCTACCGTCAGTTCTCGCCTATCCCGAGGGGGACGATGTGGCGGACGTGATCGCCGTCGAGGGACTGGTCAAACGGTTCGGCGCCACCGTGGCGCTGGACGGCCTGAGCCTGCGCGTGCCCGAGGGCACCCTGCTCGGCGTGCTGGGGCCCAACGGCGCGGGCAAGACCACCGCGGTGCGGATCCTGGCCACCCTGCTGCGGCCGGACGCCGGGCGGGCCAGCGTGCTGGGCATGGACGTGGTGCGCGACGCCGACCGGGTGCGGCACGTGATCGGACTGACCGGCCAGTACGCCGCGGTCGACGAACTGCTCACCGGCCGGGAGAACCTGGTGATGGTCGGCCGGCTGTTCCGGCTGGGCCGCGCCGAGGCCCGCCGGCGGTCCGGTGAGCTGCTGGAACAGTTCGGCCTGTCCGAGGCGGCGAACCGCCCGGTCCGTACCTACTCAGGTGGTATGCGGCGTCGGTTGGACATCGCGGCCAGCCTGATCGCCCGGCCCCGGGTGTTGTTCCTGGACGAGCCGACCACCGGTCTGGACCCGCGCAGCCGGATCGGCATGTGGGAGGTGATCGAGGACCTGGTCGGCCAGGGCACCACCATGCTGCTGACCACCCAGTACCTGGACGAGGCCGACCGGCTGGCCACAGCCATCGCCGTCATCGACCACGGCCGGGTGATCGCCCAGGGCACCAGCGACCAGCTCAAGGACCAGGTCGGCGGGGTGCGGCTGGAGGTCACCGTGGCCGACCGGGCCAACCTGGACCAGGCCGTGGTCGCCCTGAAGCGCTACGCCTCCGGTGAACTCACCGTGGACGCCGAGGTGCGCAACGTGGTGGTGCCGGTGTCCACGCAGGGTGCCGGGTTCCTACCCGGCGTGGTCCGCGACCTGGACGCCGCCGGGGTCGCGGTGGACGACCTGGCGCTGCGCCGGCCCACGCTCGACGACGTCTTCTTCTCCCTGACCGGGCACGCCGCGCAGGATGGCGGGCCCGGCACCGGCACCGGAGGTGACCGATGACCGCCGCCGCTCCGACGGCCGACGCCGGCCGGGGGCCGGGCTGGGCCCTGTCCGACATCGGCGTGATGACCTGGCGGAACCTGCTGCGGGTGGCCCGCTCGCCGGAGCTGATCTTTTTCGGCGCCGTCCAGCCGATCATCTTCGTGGTGCTGTTCGCCTACGTGTTCGGCAACTCGATCACCCTGCCGGGATTCCCGTTCAGCTACCGGCAGTTCCTGATGGCCGGGATCTTCGTGCAGACCATCGTGTTCGGCTCGGTCGCCTCGACCGGGATCGGGATCGCCGACGATCTGGCCAAGGGCATGGTGGACCGGTTCCGGTCGCTGCCGATGACCCGGTCCTCACTGCTGGTCGGGCGGACCCTGTCCGACGTGGTGCGCAACGCGTTCACCACGGTGATCCTGCTGGCGGTGGGCTTCGCCATCGGGTTCCGGTTCCACGGTGGGGTGGCCGCCGGGCTGGCCGGGATCGGGCTGGCGCTGCTGTTCGGCTTCGCGTTCTCCTGGATCGCCGCGTGCATCGGCCTGCTGGTGCGCAGCGTGGAGGCGGCCCAGACCGGCGGTTTCGTCTGGCTGTTCCCGCTCACCTTCGCCAGCTCGGCGTTCGTGAGTACCGGAAACATGCCGGGCTGGCTGCGTGCGTTCGCCGACATCAACCCGGTGACGGTGACGGTGAACTCGCTGCGGGCGCTGTTCGACGGCACACCGATCGGGGACAACGTGTGGCAGGCGCTGGCCTGGATCGCCGGGGTGCTGCTGGTGTTCGTGCCGCTGGCGGTGTCCCTGTACCGCCGCACCACCACCCGCTGAGGGCCAGTCGCTCAGGGTCAGTGGCCGGCCAGCCCGCTGGCGCAGCCGTGCGCCACGCTGCCGACGACGAACCCGGCCACCACCAGGGCCAGGATCGCCCGGCCGACCCAGCGGGGCCGGTTGCCCGACGGCAGGTCGTCGGCCGACCGGGAGACCCGCGCGGGCGCCTCGCCCGACGGTCTCGTCGAGGACCGTCCGGTGGCCCGTGCCACCGGCTCGGTCCGGGTGGCCGGCCTCGGCCTGCGGCCGGCCGGCTGCCGGCCCGGGCGCCATCCCGGCGGCCGGAGTACCCCGTCCGGTGGCACCGGTCCCCGGCGGGCCGGCGCGGCGGGCCTGGCGGGCTCGGCCGGCGCGGGGGGCGTGGTCGGTGCGCGGGGTGTGCTGGCTCGGGCCGGTGCGGCGGCCACGGACAGCGCGTCGCCGTAGCCGGAGTCCACGGTCGGGTAACCGCCGACGAGCCCGACGCCACCCAGGACGTCAACCACCTGGTTGCCCGCCGTGTCGGTGGTCAGGGGCTCTGCGGTCACCCCGCCGATCATGCCTCCGGACGCGTCACCCACAGTGCCGCCGAGCGTGTCGGGGTACCCGCCAAAGAACTCGGTGAGGGCCAGTGCGTCGCCGAACGGCGGCGCGTCACCGACGGGTGGCCGGCCCGATCCGGCCGGGTCGAAGATGCCGCCGGCCGGACGTTCGCTCGCCGCTGCCACGCCTGTCAGGGTGCCAGACCCAGGCCCGGCCCGACAGGGTTGGCATGTGTCCACCGCGCCGACCGGCGGGTGCCGGGTCGGTGCCGCCCTACAGGTTTCCGCGCCGGGCCTGCTCGCGTTCGATCGCCTCGAACAGCGCCTTGAAGTTGCCCTTGCCGAACCCCATCGAACCGTGCCGCTCGATCAGCTCGAAGAACACCGTGGGCCGGTCCTGCACCGGTGCGGTGAAGATCTGGAGCAGGTAACCGTCGGAGTCCCGGTCGGCCAGGATGTTCAGCTCGCGCAGGTCATCCAGGGGCACCCTGGTCTGGCCGACCCACTCGCCCAGGGTATCGTAGTAACTGCCCGGCGTGGCCAGGAACTCCACCCCGGCGGCACTCATCGCCCGGACCGCCGAGACGATGTCGTCGGTGGCCAGCGCGATGTGCTGCACGCCCGGACCGCCGTAGAACTCCAGGTACTCGTCGATCTGCGACTTCCGCCTGCCGGCGGCCGGCTCGTTCAGCGGGAACTTCACCGTGCGAGACCCGTCGGCGACCACCTTGCTCATCAGCGCCGAGTACTCGGTGGCGATGTCGTCGCCGACGAACTCCTTCATGTTCGAAAAGCCCATCGCCCGGTGGTAGAAGTCAACCCAGGTGTCCATCCGGCCGAGTTCGACGTTACCCACGCAGTGGTCCACGGCGTGGAACGACCGGAACGACGGGCGTGCGCCGCCGGGCGCCGGCTCGCAGGTGACGTACCCGGGCAGGTAGGGGCCGTGGTAGCGGGACCGGTCGACCAGGGAGTGCCGGGTGTCGCCGTAGGTGGCGATGGCCGCCAGCGTCACGATGCCGTCCTCGTTGGCCAGCTCGTGCGGCTCGACCAGCCCGGTGGCGCCGTGGGCGACCGCGTAGGCGTACGCCGCGGGCACGTCGGGCACGGCCAGGGCCAAATCGGTCACCCCGTCCCCATGCCGGTGCACGTGCTCGCCCAGCGCGGTGCCCGGCCGGGCCGGACCGGACAGGACGAACCTGGCCTGCCCGGACTCCAGCACGTAACTGGCCTCGTCCCGGTTGCCGGTCTCCGGGCCGGAGTAGGCCACCGTGCGCATGCCGAACGCGGCGGTGTAGTAGTGCGCGGCCTGTCTGGCATTGCCCACCGCGAACACGACCGCGTCCATGCCGATGACGTCGAACGGATCGCGGCGGGCGCTGTCCCCGGCCGCGCCGACCAGCGCGTCGACGTTCCCGATCGTCCCGGTCATGGCGACTCCATCCCCTGTGTGTGATGTGGACAGCAATGACCAACGATCATGTGTGTGGCGTACAGGATGTGCAACATAGGCCGTCAGTATTGAGCAATCTGTACAGTGTTCGTTGGCAACGGCGCGGGTGAACGGGTCACCCTGACCAGTTGCCGGAACGGGGTCACGGCATGACCGGAAGTCCGAGCCCACTGAGCCCACCAGGCCCTCCGGAGGCGTTGGACGCGTTGGACGCGCGGTTGATCCTGTTGCTGGCCGCCGAGCCGCGGGTCGGTGTGCTGGAGTACTCCCGTCGACTCGGGGTCGCCCGGGCGACCGTGCAGTCCCGGTTGGACCGGCTCCGCCGGCGCGGCGTGATCCGCGGGTTCGGCCCGGACCTGGACACCGCGGCGCTGGGCTACTCGGTGACCGCCTTCGTCACCCTGGAGATCAGGCAGGGCCGCGGCCACGACCCGGTGGCCCGGCACCTGGCCGGCATCCCCGAGGTGCTCGAACTGCACACCGTCACCGGCCAGGGGGACCTGCTGTGCCGGATCGTGGCCAGGTCGAACCGCGACCTGCAACGGGTGATCGACCTGGTCGTGGCCGACCCGGACATCGTGCGCACCTCGACCCTGATCGCGCTGTCCACCCTGATCCCGCACCGGGTACTGCCGCTGGTGGAACGACGCCTCGGGCCGACCGAGGTTGAGGTTCTCTCGCGAAAACCTCGCGAGTAACCGGTTACATAGTGAGGTTCTCGTACGAACCCTCGGGACGGCTGGCCGGGACGGGTATCCGGGTCAGGACCGGCCGGAGGGACCCGCCGACGCGTCGAAGGCGTCCCGGACGCCGTCGCCGATGAGGTTGACGCACAGCACGATGATCATGAGGACCAGGCCGGGGAAGTAGAACAGCCAGGGCCGCGAGTCGGCCGCGTTCACCCCGTCGGAGACCAGCCGGCCCAGCGACGTGTCGTTGCCCTGCACGCCGTAGCCGAGGTAGGTCAGTCCGGCCTCGGCCAGCACCGCGGTGGCCACCGTGAGGGTCAGGTAGACGATGATCGACCCGAGCGAGTTGGGTACCAGGTGCCGGAAGATGATCCGCCGGTCCGACGCGCCGAGCGCGTGCGCCGCCTCGATGTACTCCCGCTCACGCAGGGACAGGAACTCCGCCCGCACGATGCGGGCGAGCGGCATCCACCCGAAGGCGCCCAGGATGATCGCGACGCCCACGGTGGTCCGCGCCGAAGGGATGCCGCTGGCCACCACCACGATCACCACGATGATCGGCAGGCTGAGCAGTAACTCGACCATCCGCATGAGCGCGTTGTCCACCCAGCGACCATAGAATCCGGCCACCGCCCCGACCGTCACGCCCAGTGAGCCGGACAGGACGACCACGATCAGGCAGATCAGGGTGGAGTGCTGCACGCCTCTCATGATCATCGCGAGCAGGTCCCGGCCGAGTTCCTCGGTGCCCAGGATGTGGCCGGGTGTGCCCGGCGGCGCGGACTTGTGCGCCAAGTCGAGGTCGCCGTAGGAGTGCGGGTAGAAGTACGGTCCGACGAACGCACCGAGCAGCAGCGCCGCGTAGATGCCGAGGGCGACCACGGCCGGCCGGTGCCGCCGGAACCGGCCGACGACCTGCTGGCGTTGGCTGCGCGTACCGGAGAACTCGCGTGTCTCCCATGACTCGGGCAGATCGCTGCCCGTTGCGATCTGCTCAGCCGGCGGGGCCGGCTCGACCTTGGTCATCGTGTCCCTTTCGATGCCTGATCGACCCCATGAGCGACACGATATTTTCCAACTACGCTACGTGTCAACCCGGACACGGTAGCGATATGGCCCGGCGGTCAGCCGGGCCATTCGGAGTAATGCTCTAACGCTGAGTAGTCAATTGGTCAGCCGGTGAAGGGTTTGGCCCTGAGCAGGGTCACCCGCATGGTCTTGCCGCCCGGCGTCTGGTATGTCCGCTCCTCGCCCTCGCTGGCACCCAGCAGGGCCAGTCCCAGCGGCGACTGCGCGGAGTACACCTCCAGGTCGGTGGTGGCCGCCTCCTCGCGTGAGCCGATCAGGAACGTCTCGTCGGCGTCCTCGCCGGCGAACCGGACGGTGACCACCATGCCCTGCTCGGCCACCCCGTCATCAGCCGGCGGCGCACCCACCTTGGCTCCGGCGAGCAACTGCTCCAGCTGGCGGATCCGCGCCTCCTGCTTACCCTGCTCCTCCTTGGCGGCGTGGTAACCGCCGTTCTCCTTGAGGTCGCCCTCCTCGCGGCGTGCGTTGATCTCCGCCGCCATGGCGGGGCGGTTCGCGATGAGTTCGTCGAGCTCGGCCCTGAGGCGGTCGTACGCCTCCTGGGTGAGCCAGGTGACTGAAGCGTCATGATCCGTCATTGACACGTGGTGCTCCTTGCCAGGACGAGGTCTGCCGTGTCCTTGCCAGGACGAGGTCTACGGGGTTGTCCTGTCCCTGTCAGGACCTGATCTGCGGGGATCGGTCGTTGTCCGTTGTTCTGTCTGATCCGTCTGGTCTGCCGGATCTGCCGTGGCCGTAATCCAGAAAGTCGAAAGTAACACCGCTGCCCGCGCGGGCGCACAGCCACAGAGGACACTTTGGGGGTGGGCGGGCGCCCGGTTCGGACCTCCGCCGCACCGGCGTCAGCCGGCGGTCCGGTAGCGACAGCCGGTCACCTCGCCGGTGACCGCCCGGGTGGAGGTGGCCAGCCGGTAGGTGATCCGAGCCCGGCCGGAGCCGGCCGGCACGGCCACCTCCGCGCTGCCCACCTCGATGCCGGAGGCCGACCGGGCCCGGGCCAGACACACGGCCCGCCGGTCCGGCTTGTCCCGTTGCACGACGAACGTGATGTCGACGTGATCGGCTGTCGTGGTGAACGCCGTGACGGTCCCCGACACTCCCGGCCCGCCGAGGTTGCGGTAGGCGACCAGCGCGATCCCCAGACCGGCCAGCAACACCAGGGCCACCAGCAGCGCGGGCAGCCAGCCCGGACCGGGCCGTCCGGCCCGCCGGCCGTAGCGTTCCGCCGGCCGTCCCGGTGGGGCACCCGCTACCTGGCCCGGCCTGGCTTCCCGGTGCCCGGCGGTCGGTTTCGTGGTCGATCCCGCGGCGTCGCGGGTGGGCCCGTCGTCGGTCACGGAATCTCCTCGGTGGTTATGTCGTTGCGCCGAACACCGCCCGGCGGGAAGTGTCGCAGCCGTCAGGAAGAATCGTCCCAGGGACACCGGGCACCTCGGTGGGCTGGTCGCCCACCGGCACGGTGACCACAGCTCACCACGATGTCGACCCAGGAGCATTGACGCCAGTGACCGAGAACCTGCGCCTCATGGCGGTGCACGCCCACCCCGACGACGAGTCCAGCAAGGGCGCCGCGACCATGGCCAAGTACGCGGCCACGGGGGTGGACGTGCTGGTGGCGACGTGTACCGGCGGGGAACGCGGATCGATCCTCAACCCGGCGATGGATCGGCCGGAGGTGGCCGAGAGGCTGCCGGAGATCCGTGCCGAGGAGATGGCCCGGGCCAGGCAGATCCTCGGGGTGCGGCAGGAGTGGTTGGGGTTCATCGACTCCGGGCTGCCCGAGGGTGACCCCAAGCCCCCGCTCCCGGAGGGCTGCTTCGCGGTGCAACCGGTGCCGGTGGCCGCCGAGCCGCTGGTCCGGCTGGTCCGCCGGTTCCGGCCGCACGTCATCCTCACCTACGACGAGCGGGGCGGCTACCCACACCCGGATCACGTCATGTGCCACACCGTCTCGGTGGAGGCGTTCGAGGCGGCCGGTGACCCCGAGCGATACCCTGGCACCGGAGAGCCGTGGCAGCCACTCAAGCTCTACTACCACATGAGTTTCAGCCGGGGCCGGGTCGAGGCGCTGCACAAGGCCCTGCTCGACCTGGGCCTGGAATCCCCGTACGAGGAGTGGCTGGACCGGTGGAAGGACGGCGACGACAACGCGCGTCGGGTGACCACCCGGGTGCCGTGCGGCGACTACTTCGAGATCCGTGACCGTGCCCTACTGTCACACGCCACCCAGGTGGACCCGAACGGGAGGTGGTTCTCCGTGCCGCTGACCGTGCAGCGCGAGGTGTGGCCGACCGAGGAGTTCGAACTGGCCAGGTCGCTGGTCGACACCACGATCCCGGAGGGCGACCTGTTCGCCGGTGTGACCGAGAGGATCACCGCATGTTGACGATCGGACCGGTGCCGATGGCGGCATCCGAGATCGGCAAGGCCGCTCCGCTCGGGCTGCTGGTGATCCTGCTGCTCTGCGTGGCCGTCTACCTACTCGGACGGTCCATGGTCACCCACCTCAAGCGGGTACCGGAGTCCTTCGACGAACCGCCCAAGGACGATCCTGACAGCGGCTGATTTGCGGATTGGCAATAGGCACGGATGGGCACGGATGGGCACGGATCGGCGTCGATGGTCGCCCGGGGCGGGTGGCCCGGGCGACCCGGACAGCTCAGACAGCTCAGACAGCTCTGACCGGCCGGCCGGTCCCATCGCGGTTCGGCACCCGGAGGGAGAGGCGATTCATGCCCAACCGGTTGGCCGAGGCGACCTCGCCGTACCTGTTGCAGCACAAGGACAACCCGGTCGACTGGTGGCCGTGGGGTGACGGGGCGTTCGAGTCGGCGCGCCGGCGGGACGTGCCGGTACTTCTGTCGGTGGGCTACGCCGCCTGCCACTGGTGTCACGTGATGGCGCACGAGTCGTTCGAGGACGCCGAGGTCGCCGGGCTGATGAACGAGCTGTTCGTCTGCGTCAAGGTGGACCGGGAGGAGCGCCCGGACGTCGACGGGGTCTACATGGCAGCCACCCAGGCGATGACCGGCCAGGGCGGTTGGCCGATGACGGCCTTCCTGACCCCCGACGGCGCGCCGTTCTACTGCGGCACGTACTACCCGCCCGCGCCGCACTCGGGCCTGCCGGCGTTCCGCCAGGTGCTGCTCGCCGTGTCCGAGGCCTGGCGGGAGCGCCGCGCCGAGGTGCTGGACTCCGGGCACCGGGTGGTGGCGGCGCTGTCTGGGACTCCGGTTCCGGAGCGGACGCCGCTGGTTCCGGCTCCGGTTGCCGAACGGCCGCCGGCGCTGGGGCCCGGACGGCTGGACCGGGCCGTTGCCGGCCTGGCCGCCGGCTACGACGAGACGTACGGCGGATTCGGCCGGGCGCCGAAGTTCCCGCCGTCGATGTGTCTGGAGTTCCTGCTCCGGGCGCACGCCCGCACCGGTGATGCCGATGCGCTGCGGATGGTCGAGCACACCTGCGAGCGGATGGCCCGGGGCGGGATCCACGACCAGCTCGCCGGGGGTTTCGCCCGGTACTCGGTGGACCGAGGATGGGTGGTGCCGCACTTCGAGAAGATGCTCTATGACAACGCCCAACTGTTGCGGGTGTACCTGCACCTGTGGCGGCAGACCGGCTCCCCGTTGGCGCTGCGGGTGGTGACCGGCACGGCCGGATTCCTGCTGCGCGACCTGCGCACCGACCAGGGCGGGTTCGCCTCGGCGCTGGACGCCGACACCGACGGGCGGGAGGGCACCACCTACGTGTGGGACGGCGCCGGGTTGGCCGAGGTGCTGGGCCCGGCCGACGGCCGGTGGGCCGCCGACCTGTTGGCAGTCAGTCCTACCGGGACGTTCGAGGACGGCATGTCGGTGCTCCAACTGCCCGCGGATCCGTCCGATCCGGACCGTTGGAAGCGGGTTCTGGCCCGGCTGCTGGAGGCTCGGGACCGGCGACCCCAACCGGCCCGGGACGACAAGGTGGTCAGCGCCTGGAATGGTCTGGCCATCGCCGCGCTGGCCGAGGCTGGTGTGATCCTGTCCGAACAGTCCTACCTGGACGCCGCGGTGGCGTGCGCGGAGCTGCTGCTGGACGTGCACCTGGTCGACGGGAGGCTCCGGCGGGTCTCCCGGAACGGCCGGGTGGGCGCGCCGGCCGGGGTGGCCGAGGACTACGGCGACGTGGCCGAAGGACTGCTGGTGCTGCACCAGGCCACCGGCGCCGGGCGCTGGCTGGTTGCCGCCGGTGAGTTGCTGGACACCGCGCTGGCGCACTTCGCCGACCCGAACGGCGGTTTCTACGACACCGCCGACGACGCCGAGTCGCTGATCAGCCGGCCCGCCGACCCGACCGACAACGCCGCGCCGTCGGGCAACTCGGCCCTGGCCGGGGCACTGCTGGGCTATGCCGCGCTCACCGGTTCCCAGCGCCACCGAGCCGCGGCCGAGTCGGCGCTGCGGGTGGTGGAGGAGTTGGCGGTGGCCCAGCCACGGTTCTGCGGCTGGGCACTGGCCGTGGCCGAGGCGGCGGGGGCGGGGCCGTTGCAGGTGGCGGTGGCCGGCAGCGGGCCGGATGCCGACGCGCTGCTGCGGGTGGCCTGGCGGGCCACCTCCCCCGGGACGGTGGTGGTGGGCGGCTGGCCCGGCGCCGAGGGTGTTCCGTTGCTGGCCGGCCGGCCGCTGGTGGACGGTGCCGCCGCGGCGTACGTGTGCCGGGGCTTCGTCTGCGACCGTCCGGTGCTGCGGCCCGATGCGCTCGCCGAGGCGTTGCGGGCCAGGCTGGGATAACCCGTCCACACGCGGAGCGGTGGCGGCCGGTCCCTGCCCTCAGGGCAGGCGGGGGAGCAGGTGCAACGCCACGTCAAGTGCCCGGCCGCCCGGTTCGTCTCCGCCCTCGGCGTCCCACACCTCCGACAACACGGCCTTGACGAAACCCCACGCCACGACCCGTTCGATCGGCAGGCGCAGGCCGTCGGCGAGCTGTTCGATCCGGGCGGGCACGAGGGCCAGCAGCGAGTCGTCCCGCCGGGTGGGTTCGGGGTTGTACAGCAGCGCGCCGATCTCGTAGCCGCGATCCCCGACGACGCCGTGCGGGTCGATGGCCAGCCACGGTTCGCGGGTGGCCCGCAGGATGTTCTCGTGGTGCAGGTCCCCGTGCAGCACGGCCTGGCCGGGCGCGCTGGCGCACAACTCGTCGAAGAGCGACCCGGCCCGTTCCACCAGGTACCGGGGCAGCGGGCTGTCGCCAGGGTGGTCGCGCAGGTAGCCGGCGAACGACGCGCGTTCCTCGGCCAGGGCGGGTAGCGGGCAGCCCGGCGGTGGCGGCACGTTCAACATGCGCATCAGGCGGACCGCGGCAGCGGTCGCGTCCTCGTCATGGTGGCCGACCAACGCCGTGGCCGGCGTGCCCGGCTGGGCCCGTTCCAGTAGCAGCGCGCCCCGGGCGGTGTCGCTGGCCAGCAGACGCACCGCGCCGTGGCCGTCGAAGATGCCCAGTGTGGCCGCCTCGATCGCCAGGTGACCCGGCCAGGCCGGGCCGAGTTTGAGCACTGCCTGGCGCCCGTCGGACCGGGTCGCCGAGCAGACCCAGTGGTAGGACAGGTCGAACGGCGGGCCGACGTCGAGCCCCCAGTCGTCCGCGATCGCCGCCGTCAGGCATGGAAGGTCGGCCAGCCACCGCTCGCCCCGGGCGCCCCAGGTCTCCCCGACGGTGCGGGCCAGGTCCGGTGGGACGCGGATCGACATGTGCGGACCATTCCACAGATCACCCCGCGAATCGCCCGAAGCGCCGTCGCCCCGGGCCGCCGCCGAGAGGCGTTCGCTGTGGGCGTAGCGCTGCCTGGTCTCCGGTCTTCAGAGTTCGCTAGCATGTAAGCTTGTAATCACTATTACGATAGTGGAGGTTATACGGATGCATCAGCGAGGAATGCGCGGTTTCCGGGGGGCACGTCCCGGAGGGTGGCAACAGGCCGAGGTGCCGCCCGCCGACGACGCCGTGGCGTGGTTCTCCGGGCGGCTGCCGGACGGGTGGTTCACCGGAGAGCCGGACATCACCATCGACCGGGACGAGATCGTGGTGGTGGGCGAGCTACCCCCGCCGGAGACGTCGGGCACCGACGAGGCGGCCCGGTCGGCGGCCGAGGCCGGCCGGATCTCCCGGTTCCGCGAGGACACCCGTGAGGAGCGGATGGCGATCGCCCGCGAGGCCGAGCACCGGTATGGCCGCAAGGTCGCCTGGGGTGCCCGGATCGGGGCCACCCATCGAAGGTTCACCAGTGCCGCGGTGCCGGTGATGACCCGGTTGCGCCAACCCGACCGCCAGGTCCTCGACACCCTGGTCGACGCGGGCGTGGCGCGGTCGCGGTCCGACGCGCTGGCCTGGTGTGTCCGGCTGGTTGGCGAGCACGCCGACTCGTGGTTGCGAGAGCTACGCGAGGCGATGACCGTGGTGGACCAGGTACGGACAAAGGGACCCGAGGGCTGACACACCCCGGCGACTCGGGAACGGGGCGGACTCGGGGTCCGTGACGGCCGGTGGTCGAGACGCCGGTAGCAGGATGTGGGGTTGTGGGCGGGCGGACGGGTTTCGGGTCGGCGGGCACGCTGCTGGTGCTGGCGGTCCGTACGACCCGGCCCACCGGCCCCGCCGGCGGACCGGCCCCGGTCGGGCGCTGTCGGGCGCGCTCGGCGGGTGCGGGGCGGGCACATCGATCTTGAGTCGCTGGCCGTGACGGCGCCGATCCAGGCGCCCGGCGTCGTCTCCGATGCGCCCAACCTACGGTGCCGTAACCTCGTCACATGAGCGCAGCGGTAGCGGAGCGAATCGGCGAGCGCGGTGCGCGCGGTGCCTCATGGCCGCCCGGAGCGAAGCGGGGGTGGACATGAGTCTTTCGTCCGCTGCCGTACCGTTCGCACCGCAGCGTCCGCGGCTGCGCGGTTGGCTGCACGCCTGTGCGTTTCCGGTCTCGATCGCGGCCGGGGCAACCCTGGTCGCCGTGGTCGCGCCGACCGTGGGCTCGCGGGCCGCGCTGGCCACGGCCGTCTACGCGCTGACCGTGTCCCTGCTGTTCGGCACCAGCGCGCTGTACCACCGGGTCATCTGGCAGCCGCGGGCGCGAGCGATCATGAAGCGGCTGGATCACTCCATGATCTTCGTGTTCATCGCCGGGACATACACGCCGTTCTCCGTCCTGGTACTGCGGCACACCACCGGCACGGTCGTGCTCGCGGTGGTCTGGGGCGGCGCGTTCGCGGGTACCGCGCTGAAGATGGCACGACCCGGCGGATCACGCTGGGTGTCGGTGCCGATCTACCTGGCTCTGGGCTGGGTGGCGGTCTTCGTACTGCCGGCCCTGCTGCACGCCGGCCTGGCCACGCTGCTGCTGATCCTGGTCGGCGGTGCGATCTACACCGCCGGTGCGGTGGTGTACGCGCTGCGCCGGCCCGACCCGCGGCCGGCGGTGTTCGGCTACCACGAGGTGTTCCACCTGTGCACGGTGGTGGCTGCCTTGTGTCATTACGTCGCGGTCTGGCTCGCCGTGTACTCGGGCTAGCTGCCGTCGGCGTACTCTGCCACGACGTGGATGTCCGAGCCCTCGTGTACTCGCTGTACGAGCGCCGGCTGCTGCGCCGCCTCGACGGCAGGCCGCGCCCGCGGCATGTGGGCGTGATGTGTGACGGCAATCGACGGTGGGCCCGTGCCTCGGGCATGAGCGATGTCAGTGACGGCTACCGGCGCGGTGCGGACAAGATCGAGGACCTGCTCCGCTGGTGCGCGGAGTGCGACATCGAGGTGGTCACGCTCTGGCTGCTGTCCACCGACAACCTGTCCCGGCCGCGGTCGGAGGTCGAGCCGCTGCTGCACATCATCGAGCAGGTGAGCACCGTGTTGTCCGCCGACGGCCAGCCCTGGCGGTTGAAGATGGTCGGCGCGCTGGACCTGTTGCCACCGGAGATGGCGCAGTTGCTCAAGATGGCCGAGGAACGCACCGCCGACCGGGCCGGGATGACGGTGAACATCGCGGTCGGCTACGGCGGCCGGCAGGAGATCGCCGACGCGGTTCGGTCACTCCTGTTGGAACACGCCGACCGCGGTACCAGCATCGAGGAACTGGCCGAGGTGCTCGACATCGACCACATCGCCGAGCACCTCTACACCAGGGGGCAGCCGGATCCGGACCTGGTGATCCGGACCAGTGGTGAGCAGCGGCTGTCCGGTTTCCTACTGTGGCAGAGCGTCCACTCGGAGTTCTACTTCTGCGATCCGTACTGGCCGGACTTCCGCCGGGTGGACTTCCTGCGGGCACTTCGCGACTACGCGGCCCGGCACCGCCGGTACGGTGGCTGACCGGTCGTCGTTGCGGTGTCTGTGTCGGTGACCGTGTGCCTGGCCGCCCCACGCCCGGACCCGACCGGGTGAACTGGAAGACTGCCCTGATATGGATGTCCCGCGCGAATACGTCAGGCTGGGGCTGCGTTTCAACCAACTTCGGGATGGGATGGTCGATTCCTATGTCGGGGATGCCGTGCTGCGACGGGAGGTACAGGCCGAGCCGGCGCCACGCCCGGCCGAGTTGGCCGCCCGGGCCCGCGAGC
>DASULA010000375.1:0-5726 GCA_036278435.1 Mycobacteriales bacterium
CCTGTCCCACCTGCAACGCATCCACGAGGCCATCTGGGGAGAGCTCTACCCGTGGGCCGGGGAGATCCGCACCATCGGCATCGCCAAGGACGGCGTCACGTTCTGCCCGGTCACCGACATCCCCGACGCCGCCGACCACACCTTCGGTCGCCTGGCCGCGGAGAACACCTTACGCGGGCTGGGTTTCGACCCGTTCGTGGAACGGCTCACCGCCTACCACGGCGCGGTCAACTACCTGCACCCGTTCCGGGAGGGCAACGGCCGCGCCCAACGCGCGTTCCTCGGCCAACTCGCCCGCGAAGCCGGCTACGACATCCGCTGGGACCGGCTCGACCCGGTGGTCAACGACTACGCCTCCCACCAGCAGACCGTCCTTTCCGCACACGAGCCGATGCGGGCCGTCTTCGCCGAGCTGGTCGACAACCCCGACGCCCGCACCGACCCGGGCGCGGAAACCGCCCGGCTGCACGACCTCACCGAGACCATCCGCGCCGACGCCGCCAGGCACCGCGAGCTCGCAGACCACCTGCGTGCCCTGGCCGACGAGGGCCGAGGCCACCACGTCACCGCCCTGCTGGACCGCCGCGACCAGCTCGCCCGCCAGGCCCTGGCCATCCAGACACTCGACGACGCGGCGCTGGGTCACACCCCGCTCACCGTCGACGAGTCGGACAGGCTCGCCCACATCGCCGGACCCGAACCCGGCCGGACCAGCGCCCTGGTCGAACACCGGGTCCTCACCGAACGCTTCGACAGCCTGCACGCCTCCTCCCGAGCCCTCGACGAGCTGGCCGCCCACCATCCCGCCGACCTGGCCCGCCGGCAGAACGCCCGGGCCAACCGCATCACCCGCCAGGCCACCGCGCTGACCCTCGGCGTGGGCGGAACCGCCCAGCCCACCGCCGAACGCCTGCACGCCGCCCGGCTCGCCCTGGTACCCCCGGTCGCCGACGGCCAAGCACCGGACGCCGGCGAGGACCGGGTACCCGGCGCCCCTGGCAGCGACACCGCCAGTCCCGCCGACCCGACCCCACCGGCGTGGATACCCACCCGCCTTCCGGCCCGTAGCGAGCTGCACCCCGCCGAGGCCACAGACACGGCGACCGAGGCGTTCCGCAACGACGGCATCGACGCCGGCGGGTAGAACCACCACCCCACCCCAGCCGAGATCCGGCCGGCTCACGACGGCACCGGCAGCCCCTTCCCCACCCGGTCGACGACCCGGCGGGTCTGTCGGCGGCTGGTCACCCGCACCACCCGGGCACGCACCGCGCTGCGCCGCCGCGAACTGGTCGGCCGGCAACCTGTTCCACCCAGCGTCGTAGAATCACCCGTCCAGGTGCACCACAGGCGCGCCGATCAGCGTGGCAAGGTCGTTGGCAGGTCGCGTCTTCCCCGACCCACCACAACCGATCACGGCGACCCTGTCCACGGCCACCGACGCTACCCCGCACGGCCATCACAGGTGGTATCTCGGGAACGCCGTCAGTGCCCGGGCCAGCACATCGGGAACCCCTACGTGCTCGCTGCACACCACCACCCGAACCAGCTCCGGGGGAAGTCCACCGAGCAACTGGGCGATCAGCACCGAGTCGGCGGTACCGGCCCGGTCGGCGTACTCGAACACCACGGTCGGCGAACCGGCGGCCGCACCCCAGGAGTGGAGCAGCTCGCACAGCCCGTGCCCCAGCCGGGACAGCTCCACACGCGTCATCTCCTGCCACGGCTGACCCGGCGGCGGGTCCTCGTCCAGCCGGGCACCCAACTCCGGAGCCAACGTGTAGACAGTGGACAGCGTGCGCCGCACGCCGGCCGGATCGTGTTCGAGCATCCACGGCACGACCGCGACAACGAGCGCGGGCACCGCCACGAGCTCATCGCTTCCGGAGGCCGAGCGACAGTCCACAATGGTGGCAGCAGTTCCCTGGATGCCGGCAACCGCGCCGCCCTCACCTGGACCGTCCAGTCCAGACCGGATGAGACGCCCCCGGGTCAACCCGACCGGTCCCACTAGCCAGCAGTGTCCGGCCGCGCAACCGCGTTCCATTGCCGACGCGATCTCACCCATCCGACTCCTCATCCCCGATGGCGTCCGGTCCGGCTGCTCAGCAGAGACCAACACACGCGAATTCCTGCTTTTTGTCCTCATGGCGGTAACCGACAGGTACAGCACCTATGTGAACGATGTCCAGCACGAACCCGGACGGTGCAGCTTCCACACGCAACAGTCTCGATTCAGAGGCCCGATACGCAATTTTCGCACGCAACTTTTAATCGACCTAGTTTGTCCCGTCTACCATGCGCTTGGCACTGATCAAGATGATTCGGGAGCGGCCATGCCATCCATAGAAGTACCCAACAAGGTCCTGCGGAAGGTCCGCGAGGACCACGGTCTGACGCAGGAAGAGATGGCGAAGGCGTGCGCCGTGGCACCGCGGACGTACCAGATGTGGGAGTCCGGTCGTATCCGAACGCCCCGCGAGGGCACCCTCACCGGGATCTACCGGCTCACCGGACTGAGCCGGCCCGAGGAGTTGGGGTTCCACGCGCAACCTCTGCCGCCCAGGCCGATGCTCTCCGCCGAAAGACTGATCGCGGCCGTGGTCGCGGCGCTGAAGGGCCACCCGCCAGCGGCGGTCACCTCCTTGCTGGCACCCCGCCGGGCCGGTGGAGTGGTCGGCGCCACAGAACGGGACCGCATCCGGACGCGCACCACGCTGCTTTCCGGGGTGTACGACCAGTGGGGTGGAGGTGCCGTCGCCCTGGGCGCGCTTACCGACACGATGCGGCACGCCGGCGGGTACCTGCGCGCCCGGTTCGTCTCGGAACGGGCGCGCGCCGAGATGTGGGCCGCTGTTGCCGACCTTTCCGTGGTCGTGGCCATGATGCTCGCGGATCAGGCGGCTTTCGACACCGCCCAGGCCTCGCTGCTGATCGGGCTGACCGCCACCCGGGACGCCGGCGAGGAGAGGAGCCGGTTACGCGGGCGGATCCTGGCCCAGCTTGCCCGCCAGTCACTCGGCCGCCGGGATCTGCGCAATGCGCACGGCCTGCTCGACCTGGCCGACAACGTTGCCGAGTCCCAGCGCCTGCCCACCGACGTGCTTGCCCTGCTCACCGCTCTGCGGGCCGGGGAAACCGGCATTCTCGGGTCGCTGGGTGAAACCCGCACCCTGGCGGAGAGATCACTGGACCTTCACGCATCGGCGAGTGGGACCGTCGTCCCGATCAGCGAGGTCATCTGCGAGGCGGGATTCGGCCTGGCCTGCCTGGAGTTGTGTGCCGGGCTGGAGGTCGACCACGCCACGGCCATGCTGAACGACGCGATCGCCGCGTTCTCGCCACTGCAACTCAGGCAACGCACGCACGCCCGCACGTTCCGTCTGATGACGCTGACCGAACGGGGCGACGTGGCCGCGGCCATGCACGTCGTCGCCGACCTCCGCACCGACGTGGAGAGCCTGCGTTCGGCGCTGGTCCGCGAGTCGTTGGCCCTGACCCATCTCGTGCCGCGGGTGGTTCGCGGCGAACCGGAGGCCAGCCAGATCTCAGCCATGCTGCACGCCTATCCCGCCCCGGTCGCACCGGAGATCCTGCGGACCCATCCCGGTCCGGCGGACATCGCCGCGGCCCTGCACGCCGCGTCCTGAACCACCCCCGAGGAGCGACCCATGGACCTGCACCTGAGGGGCAAGACGGCGGTGGTCACCGGCGCCAGCAGGGGCATCGGCCTTGCGATCACAGCGCAGCTGCTCGACGAGGGGGCTCGGGTGATCGGAGCCGCCCGTACCGTCACCCCGGAGTTGGCGGCTCTCGGCGTACCGGCGGTGTGCGTGGACCTGGCAACCCCTGACGGTCCGAACCGGCTGGCCGAATCCGCCCTGACCACCCTGGGCGGCGTGGACATCCTGATCAACAACGTCGGCGGCGCCGAGACACTCAAGCCGTTCGTCGAGGTCACCGACGAGGACTGGGCCGCGGCGTTCGAGTGGAACTTCCTCAGCGCGGTCCGGCTGTGCCGGGCACTGCTGCCCAACCTTGTCGAACGCCACGGGTGCATCGTGAACATCTCGTCGGAGTCCGCGCGGATCCCCGGAGGACCGGTCGACTACAGCGCCGCCAAGGCCGCCCTGACCAACCTGGGCAAGCTGCTCGCCGAGGAGTACGCCGGCCGGGTGCGGGTCAACACCGTCTCACCGGGCATCACCCGCACCCGGGTATGGGAAGGCGATGGCATGGGCGCCCAGCTCGCGGCCGCCGCCGGCGTTGACCAGGCCACGTTCCTCGCCGGACTCCCCGCCGCCACCGGCACCATCACCGGTCGACTCGTCGAACCCGCCGAGATAGCCACCCTCGTCGCCTGGCTCGTCTCCGACCACGCCGCCTCGGTCACCGGAGCCGACTACTACATCGACGGCGGCGCCATCAAGACCGTGTAGCGCACGCCACCTGTCCAGGCGGCTTGGGCGTGCGGTCAAGGTCGTATCTTGGTTTCTGCGAGGTCGGGCCGGAACTGGCTCGGCTTGGGCTGGACTTCCACCGCTCGATGGAGGAGAGCCTGCGCCCGGTCGCCGACCTGTGGAGATATCGCGCGCTGCGGCGAAGCCGTCCGGCTGGCCCGCGCGGCCATCGACCACGCTCGCCGCCTGGCACCCGCTGCCGTCATGGCCCGCCTGTACACCGCCGAAGCATGCGCCCACGCTGTCGCCGACGACCAGCCCGGCTGCATCGCCGCGCTGCGCAACGCCGAACGAGCTGTGGACGCACCGAGAAAACCGATACCCCGGGATGGGCCGGCTACTTCACCCACGCACACTTCGCTGGGACAGCCGTGCGCTGCTCCCGTGACCTCGGCCGCACCGGACAAGCACTCGGGCACGCCGACCACCGTCGGTCAGACGCGCTAACGTCACAGGATGAAGCCGGCGACCTACGTCGAACCAACGACGTGGTACGCCCAGCCGCCCACGATCTACGCCGCAGCAGGCGCCCTGATCACCGACCAGGCAGGACGGGTCGTGCTGGTCAAGCCGAACTACCGCGACCACTGAGCGTTCCCCGGCGGCATGCTCGACGCCGGGGAGACACCCCACGATGCCGCGCCCGAGAGGTCCGTGAGGAACTACACCTCACCCTGCCGGTGAACAGGCTCCTCGTCGTGGACTGGGCAGCACCTGCCGGCGACCGGCCACGGCCCATCATGTACTTCCTCTTCGACTGCGGAACCCTTCACGACCCCGGCCGGATCCACATCCAGCGTGACGAGCTGGACGGGCACCAGTTCTGCGATCCCGACCTGGCGGCCACACGCCTTGGGCCCAACATCGCCGACCGCCTGCCGGCCGCCCTGTCCGCCCGGGCATCCGGCGCTACCGCCTACCTACCCCGATACCAGCGGCAGACCACGCACTGAACTCCGTCCGGGGTGGCCGGTCATCCGGTCACTGGGATGTGAGTGTGAACCGGGACAGGTGCCGGGGCGGGACGGTTCGGCTGGCCGGGTGTCGGTGCGGACGCCGGCGGGGCCGTGGTGGCGGTGGGCTGGCCCGGGTTCGGCGGGCTGGCCGGCGGCTTCGACGTGGTCGGTGGTGTGGTGGGTGGGGTGCTGGTCGGCGCAGGGTGGGTGGCTGGCGCGCAGGTCGCTGATGCCACGGTGATGGTTTCGGCGACCCCGCCAGGCGTGGTGATGGTGGCCTGTAGGCCTACCACGGTGGTGCTGCCGTCGG
>DASULA010000376.1:0-2749 GCA_036278435.1 Mycobacteriales bacterium
TCACCCGGTTCCTCAACGTGACCGGCGAGGTGTCCGGGTTGGCCAAGGTCGGTCCGATCCGGACGCAGAGCGACGGGGTGATGGCCGTGCTGCGGTCGTCGCTGACCGCGATCCACCTGGTCACGGTGGCCGAGGAGATGCCCGTGCAGGAGACCGTCGACGCGGCCACCGAGCTGCGCGCCAGCGGGCTGGCGCCCAGCACCGTGCTGGTGAACATGACCAGCGCGCCGCTGCTGCCGGCCGACGCGCTGGCCGCGGTGGCGGCCGGCCGGCTGGACCGGGCCCGGCTCGCCGAGGGGCTGCGCGCGGCCGGTGTCGACATCCCGGCCCGGGGTGGGCCGTCCGGCGAGCTGGGCGATCCGCGCGATCCGACCGGCCCGGGTGACCCACGTGGCCCGGATGCGCGACTGCTCGACGGGCTGTCGGCCGAGGCGTCCGACCACGCCCGCCGGTACACCTTCGAGGAACGCAACCGGCAACGGCTGGCCGACCTGGGCCTGCCCACCTACGAGCTGCCGCTGCTGGCCGGGGCGATGGACCTGGCCGGGGTGTACGAGCTGGCCGGCCGGCTGCGCGAGCAGGGTGTCGGGCCCGGCCGGGAGACCGGATGAGCGGCACCGGACCGAGTGGACAGCGCGGGCAGGCCGGGCAGCGCGGGCAGGCCGGTCCGGAACCGCTGGACCTCGACCCGGTCGTGGCAGACCCGGCCCGGCGCATCGTGGTGTGCTGCGGCAGCGGCGGGGTCGGCAAGACCACCACCGCGGCGGCGGTGGCGCTGCGGGCGGCCGAGCACGGGCGGCGGGTGGTGGTGCTCACCATCGACCCGGCCCGCCGGCTGGCCCAGGCGCTGGGCCTGACCGAGTTGGACAACAACCCACGCCGGGTGGCCGGTACGGCCGGGTCGGGCACTCTCGACGCGATGATGCTGGACATGAAGCGCACCTTCGACGAGGTGGTGCTCGCCCACACCACGGCCGAACGCGCCGAGCAGATCTTCGCCAACCCGTTCTACCAGTCGCTGTCCTCGTCGTTCGCCGGGACGCAGGAGTACATGGCGATGGAGAAGCTGGGGCAACTGCGGGCCCGCGACGAGTGGGACCTGATCGTGGTGGACACCCCGCCGTCCCGTTCGGCGCTGGACTTCCTGGACGCCCCGGCCCGGCTGGGCCGGTTTTTGGACGGGCCGATGATCCGGCTGGTCGCGGCGCCGGCCAGGGCCGGCGGGCGGGCCTACCTGCGGGTGGTGGGTGCCGGGTTCACGCTGTTCAGCCGGGTCCTCACCAAGGTGGTGGGCGGCCAGTTGCTGATGGACGTCTCGGCGTTCGTCGGGTCCCTGGACACCATGTTCGGCGGGTTCCGGGAACGCGCCCAGGCGACCTACGAGCTGCTCCGCAGGCCGGAGACGGCGTTCGTGGTGGTGGCCTCGCCGGCCCCGGAGGCGCTGCGCGAGGCGTCGTACTTCGTGGACCGGCTGGCCGGCGACCGGATGCCGCTGGCCGGTCTGGTGCTCAACCGGATGCACCCGCTGCATGCCCCGGAGCTGTCCGGGCAGCGGGCCGAGGCCGCGGCGGAGACCCTCCAGGCGGCCGGCGGGCACCCGTTGGCCGCCGCGGTGTTGCGGGTACACGCCGACCGGGTCGCCCTGGCCAGCCAGGAGAGCAGACTGGCCGCGCGGTTCAGCGGCGCGCACCCCGACGTGCCGGTGGCCCGGGTCCCCGCGCTGGCCGACGACGTGCACGACCTGGACGGGTTGAGGCGGATCGGGGCGGCGTTGGCGGCGGACACTCGGGCAGGCGGGAACGACTACGGAGGGTCACCTAATCCTCCGTTCAGGTCCACTCAATCGGCCTAACGACCTGCCGTCGGTGGAGTAACGTCTCTGGCCTGGGACGGCCGGAGCGGCCGGCTCGCCGCTAGCTCACCGACGCGATCGGATGCTCGTAGTCCCGCCGCGCGGCCTCCAGCAAGGAGCGCCACGAGCGCACATCCGGGCGTCGCCGGAGCAGGGCTCGACGCTCCCGCTCGGTCATCCCACCCCAGACACCGAATTCGACGCGGTTGTCCAGTGCGTCAGCCAGGCACTCAGTACGTACCGGGCATCCCATGCACAGCAACTTGGCGCGGTTTTGGGCCGCCCCTTGCACGAACAGGGCATCCGGGTCAACAGCGCGGCATGCGGCACGAGCAACCCAGTCTGCGGTCATTCCGATGTCCCCACTTCGGCAGCGTTCCCGACTGACGCCGCAACGCGTCACACGGTAGGAAAACGGGCACGGGCCTCAACAGACCCCGAACGGATCATTGCCAGTAGCCCAGCATGACTAAGTGGTCTCGTAGCGCGGAGTAACGGTGCCGGCGCATCACCGGCGACACATTACACCCCAATGGAGCAACACGGACAGCCCAGGGGGCTTCCGGTCGCGCGCCGTGGCAGTACCCTGTCCGGCGTGGCTGGATCCCCGCAACAGAAGACCTCGGCAGCGGTCAAGCTCCTCGGAGCCGCGCTCGTCGGAGGATTACTGGTGTCCCTGGTGGCCCTGCCGTTCGTGGGTGGCGCGGGGGCAGCCGCCAACGGCGGCATCGGATCCTTCGAGAGCCAGCAGTGCGACGTCACCGCACTGGACCAGAAGCCACCGCAGCGCTCGGTCATCAAGGCGGCCGACGGGTCGGTCATCGCGAACCTCTACACCCAGAACCGTGTGACGGTCCCGCTCGCCCAGATCCCGGAGTGGACCCGCAAGGCCGTGGT
>DASULA010000377.1:0-17931 GCA_036278435.1 Mycobacteriales bacterium
CCGGGGCGGGCCCGACCGGCGCCCAGCCGCCAGGCGGCCAGGCCGACCGCGTGGGCGTCCAGCCGGGTGAGCGTGCCGGTGGCCGGCGCGGGCACGTCGTGGGTGTGCCGGGCGGCCGGCAGCGGCGCGTCCGGGTCGCCGCCCTGGGCGGCGATCATCGCCCGCCAGGTGTCCATGGCCCGCCCGCCGGCCAGTGCCGCGGCCGGGTCGGCGTTGGGCAGCCCGGCCGCGTCCAGCATCTCCCGGGCCAGGGTGAGGGTCAGTTCCACCACGTCGGGCGGCCCGCCGCCGGACAGGACCTCGGCTGCCTCGGCCACCTCCACCGCGTTACCCGCGGCCCGGCCCAGCGGGGCGTCCATCGCGGTGAGCAGGGCGACCGTGCGCACCCCGGCGGCGGTGCCCAGCTCGACCATGGTGCGGGCCAGCTCCCGGGCGGAGTCCACCGACGTCATGAACGCCCCGGAGCCGACCTTGACGTCCAGCACCAGCGCGCCGGTGCCCTCGGCGATCTTCTTGCTCATGATCGAACTGGCGATCAGCGGGATCGACTCGACCGTGCCGGTGACGTCCCGCAACGCGTAGAGCTTCCGGTCGGCCGGGGCCAGCTCCGCCCCGGCCGCGCACACCGCCGCGCCCACCTCAGCGAGCTGGCGCAGGAACCCGGCCCGGTCCAGGTCGGCCCGCCAGCCCGGGATGGACTCCAGCTTGTCCAGGGTGCCGCCGGTGTGCCCGAGGCCGCGCCCGGACAACTGCGGCACGATCGCCCCACAGGCGGCCACCAGCGGCGCGAGCGGCAGCGTGATCTTGTCGCCGACCCCGCCGGTGGAGTGCTTGTCCACGGTGGGCCGGCCCAACCCGGACAGGTCCATCCGCTCGCCAGAGTCGATCATGGCCCGGGTCCACCGGGACAGCTCGCCCGGTTCCATGCCGCGCAGCAGGATGGCCATCGCCAGCGCGGACATCTGCTCGGCGGCCACCTCGCCGCGGGTGTAGGCGGCCACCACCCAGTCGACGGCCGCGTCGGGCAGCCGCCGGCCGTCCCGCTTGGCGCGGATAAGGTCCACCGCGTCGAACCCGCCGGCCGCGCCACCGTCCCCGGCCTGTGGATCCTCCGCCCCGACCGGACCCACAGACCCGGCCGGCCGGCTCACCGAACGTCCGCCGAGTCGAACGCGTCGGGCAGCACGTCGATCATCGACCGGACCCCGGTCGGGGTCTCCACCAGCAGGTCCGGCCCGCCGTGCTCCCAGAGCAACTGCCGGCAGCGCCCGCACGGCATCAGCGCGGTCCCCTCCACGTTCACGCAGCACACCGCGACCAGCCGTCCGCCGCCGCTGGCGTGCAGCGCGGACACCAGCCCGCACTCCGCGCACAGGGTCAACCCGTACGAGGCGCTCTCCACGTTGCAGCCGACCACCATCCGGCCGTCGTCGACCAGGGCGGCGGCACCCACCGGAAACCCCGAGTACGGAGCGTAGGCGCGGCCCATCGAGGCCAGCGCCGCGGCCCGCAGCGCGGGCCAGTCGACCGCGCTGACCGGACCGTTCTCACTGCTTGACATAGGGCTTCCCGTCGGCCTTGGGTGCGGTCACCTTCCCGACCAGGCCGGCCACCGCGAAGATGGTGGCCAGGTAGGGCGCCGACGCCAGCGCCTGGGACGGGATCGGCGTGCCGATCCCGGACAGCACCAGTTGGAGTTGGTCGGCGAACCCGAACAGTAGCGCAGCGGCCATGGCGCCCAGCGGACTCCACCGGCCGAAGATCAACGCGGCCAGCGCGATGAAGCCCTTGCCCGAGGTCATGTTCTTGGTGAAACCACCCACCGACCCCACCGTGAAGAACGCCCCGCCGATGCCCGCCACGAATCCGCCCATGATCACGTTACGGTAGCGGGTGGCCAGCACCCGGATGCCGACGGTGTCCGCGGCCTGCGGATGTTCCCCGACCGCGCGGACCCGCAGCCCCCACCGGGTGTGGAACAACCCGACCTGGAGGACGACCAGCAGCAGGTAGGCCAGGTAGAGGAAGACGTTGGAGTCGAACAGCACCGGCCCGGCGATCGGGATGTCGGCCAGCACCGGGATCCGGATCGGGGCGAACACCCCGGGGTTGTTGTACGTGTCGGCGTTGGGCTGGAGCAGCCGGTCGTAGAGGAACCCGGTCAGGCCCAGGGCGAACACGTTCAGCACCACACCGAGGATCACCTGGTCGACCAGGTAGCGGATCGAGAACACCGCCAGCACCGCGCCGAGCAGCATGCCGGCGATGCCGCCGGCCAGCAGTCCCACCCACAGGCTGCCGGCCAGTGAGCCGGCGAACGCCGCGGTGAACGCGCCGAACAGGAACTGCCCCTCGATCGACACGTTGATCACGCCGGAGCGCTCGCACAGCACCCCGGACAGCGAGCCGAAGACCAGCGGCAGGGACAGGAACAGCGTGCCCTGCGCGATGCCGACCAGGCTCACCGACTCCCCGGCCACCGCCCAGCACAGGAACGCCGCGACCAGGCAGGCGATGCCGGCCACGGTCCACCGGCCAGACCGGTCGGACTGGCCGGCCCGGTCGGACCGGTCACCCAGCCCGCGCCACCCGCGCCAGACCCGGGCCAACCCGATCAGCACGCACACCCCGCCGAGCACGACCGCCGAGATCCGGGCCGGCACCACCAGGTCGGGCACGCCGACCTTCGCCCCGCTCTCGGCCAACCGGAACCGGGCGTGCAGGCCGGCGTGCGTGCCCAGGCCGAACCCGACCACGGCCAGCACCCCGAAGGCGGCCAGCGCGCCGCCGGTGACCACCCGCCGACGCGCCGCCCCGGGCCGCACCGCCGGTCCGGCGGCGGCGGCCGGCGCGGCGGCTGGGCCGGCGGCGGGTTCGGTGCCGGTCGCGGTCACCCGCCCCACCCCCGCGCCACGGCCACGGTCTCCCCGCCGGCGCGCGGTCCGCGCAGCCGGAAGATCGCCCGCACCAGCGGCGGCGCGGCGATCAGGATGACGATCAGCGACTGCAACACGGTGACCATCTCTATCGACACCCCGGTCTGCGCCTGCATCGCCACCCCGCCGGCCCGCAGCGCGCCGAACAGCAACCCGGCCAGCACGGTACCCAGCGGCGAGGCGCGGCCCAGCAGGGCCACGGTGATCGCGTCGAAGCCGATGTTGGCCGACACCCCGGGGGTGAGCGTGTAGGCGGTGCCCAGCGCCTGGTCCACCCCGGCCAGCCCGGCCAGCCCGCCAGCCAGCAGCATGGCCACGGCGTAGCCGCGCCCGACGCTCATCCCGGCGGTGCGGGCGGCGTCCGGGTTCGACCCGACCGCGCGCAACTCGAAGCCCAGCGTGGACCGGGACAGCAGCCACCACACGAACACCGCGGCGGCCAGCGCCAGCACGATGCCAAGGTGCAGCCGCAGCGACGGCCCGGCCAGGTGCGGCAGCCGGGCGTTGGGGTGCACCACGAAGCTGATCGGGTCGGGCCGGCCGGGCCGCTGGAACGCCGCGGTGCCCAGCAGGTAGAGCAGCAGGTTGCCGGCCACGTAGTTGAGCATGATCGTGGTGATCACCTCGTGCGCGCCGGTGCGGGCCTTGAGCCAGCCAGCCAGGAAACCCCACAGCGCGCCGCCGGCGATGCCGGCAGCCACCGCGACGACCAGGTGCAGCACCGGCGGCAGGGACACCGCGAAGCCGACGTAGCCGGCGGCGAGCGCACCGGCGATGACCTGCCCCTCGCCGCCGATGTTGAACAGCCCGGCACGGAATGCCAGCGACACCGACAGGCCGCCGCAGATCAGCGGGGTGGCGGTGACGATGGTCTCCGAGATCGGCCCGAACACCGCCGAGACCGAACCCTGCCCGTGCACCGCGGCGGACACGTCGGAGGGGTTCACGATGGCGCCGGAGAACAGCGCGGCATAGGCGGTGCGGATGTCGAACCAGGACCGGGAGAACGTGTCGCCGGGGGCGGAGAAGAAGTAACCCAGCCGGGTGACCACCTCGGTGTCCGACAGCGCGATGAGCAGCGCGCCCACCACCAGCGCGAGCAGGATGGCCAGCGCGGTGACCACCGCGGAGTTGCCCCGCAGCACGGCATCGACCAGGGCGCGGGCCAACGGCGGTCGCCCGGGAGCGGGCGGACCGCCCCCGCCGGCCCGGGCGTCGTGCGGCCCGGCCGGCGCAACCGATCCGGGTTCGGCGGTGCCAGCCAGGTCGGTCATGGTTCCCCCTCCCCGGCCGGGACGGCCGCCCCGTCGAGCTGGGTCAGTTCGGTGGGGCTCTGTTCGGCCCGCGCGTACGCCGCGTCCTGCTCCACCCCGGCCATCATCAGCCCGATGGTGTCCCGGGGCGCGCCGGCCGGCAGCATGCCGACGACGCGGCCCCGGTACATCACCGCGATCCGGTCGGCCAGCGCCAGCACCTCGTCCAGTTCGGAGGACACCAGGACCACCGGGGTGCCCCGGTCCCGCTCGGCCACGATCCGGGCGTGGATGAACCCCATCGCGCCCACGTCAACGCCCCGGGTGGGCTGGGAGGCGACCAGCAGCCGCAGCGACCGGGACAGTTCCCGGGCCACCACGAGCTTCTGCTGGTTGCCACCGGACAGGGTGCCGGCCGGCGCGTCCACCGAGGACGTGCGGATGTCGAACTCGGCCACCCGGGCCAGCGCCGCGCGCCGCACCTGCGCGGTGTTCATGGTCAGCGCCGTGCCGAACGGCGGGGTGTCCCGGGAGTCGAGCACCAGGTTCTCCGCCACGGTGAAGTCGGTGATCAGCCCGTCGCGCTGGCGGTCCTCGGGCACGTACCCGACCCCGGCCCGCAGCACCTCGCGGGGTGACCGGCCGACCAGTTCCCGGCCATCCAGCCGGACCGAACCGGAGGCGGGCCGGCGCAACCCGAGCAGTGCCTCGGTGAGTTCGGTCTGGCCGTTGCCCTGCACCCCGGCCACGGCCAGGATCTCACCGGCCCGCACCTGGAAGGACACCCCGTCGACGGCCCGGCGGCCGGCCTCGTCGAGCACCACCAGGCCGTCCACCCGCAGCACCGGCTCCCCCGGGGTGGCCGGCGCCCGGTCCACGCCCAGGGCCACGGTGCGCCCGACCATCATCGAGGCCAGTTCGGATTCGGCCGTGGCCGGACCGGCGGCGCCGACCACCCGGCCCCGGCGGATCACCGTGATCCGGTCGGCGACCGACCTGACCTCCTTGAGCTTGTGGGTGATGAACACGATCGACTTGCCGTCGTCGCGCAGCGAGCGCATCACCCCGGTCAGCTCGTCGATCTCCTGCGGGGTGAGCACGGCGGTGGGCTCGTCCAGGATGAGCACGTCGGCGTCCCGGGCCAGCGCCTTGATGATCTCCACCCGCTGCTGCACGCCGACCGGCAGGTCGCCCACCCGGGCGTCGGGGTCGACCCGCAGCCCGTAGCGGTCGGACAGTTCGACCACGTCCCGGCGGGCCCGGCGGCGGTCGAGCAGGCCCAGCGCGCGGGGCGACCTGGTGCGTTCCCGGCCGAGCATCACGTTCTCGGCCACGGTCAGCACCGGGACCAGCATGAAGTGCTGGTGCACCATGCCGACGCCCGCGGCGATGGCGTCGCCGGGGCCGCGGAACCGCCGGGCCGTACCATCCAGCACGATCTCGCCGGAGTCCGGCTGGTACAGCCCGTACAGGACGTTCATCAGGGTGGACTTGCCGGCGCCGTTCTCGCCGAGCAGGGCGTGTATCTCGCCGGGCTCGACCACCAGGTCGATGTGGTCGTTGGCCACCACACCGCCGGCGTCGTCGCCGAAGCGCTTGGTGATCCCGCGCAGTTCGAGCCGCACCGGTTTCCACCTCACTCTCCCGACCGTTCCGTCGACTGTTCCGTCGACCGCGGGGCGGCGCCGGGTAACCCCGGACGCCGCCCCGCACCGTGCCACCCGTGCCGGCGGGTGCCGGTCAGCTCTTGGGCTGGGCCGGCGAGGTGATCGTGATCGTGCCGCCGATGATGCCCTGCTGGATCTGCTGCAACTCGCTCTTCAGGTCGGCGGGCACCTTGCTGGCCCACTGGTGGAACGGCGCCAGCGAGGTGCCGTCGTTCTGCAGGGTGCCGACGTAGGCCCCGGAGCTGAAACTACCCGCCGCCGCGCCGTCGACGGTCTTGGTGACGATCGCCGGAATGTTCTTCACCACGCTGCTGATGAAGAACGGGCAGTACTGCGGGGCGTTCTCGCAGCCGTCGAAGTCGACCCACAGCAGGTTCAGCTTGCCACCGGAGGCCTGCGCCGCCGCGCCGGATCCCAGGCCGGTCCCGCCGGCCACCGGGAACACGATGTCCGCGCCCTGCTGCTCGAAGTTGTTCGTGATCTGCTTTCCCTTGTTCTGGTCGGTGAAGCTGTTCGCGAAGGTGCCGTTCTGGGTCTTCTCGCTCCAGCCCAGGACCTTCACGTTCGTGTTCTTCTGCTTGTTGTAATACTGGACGCCCTCCCAGAAGCCGTCCATGTAGATGGTGACCGGGGCGATCTTGATGCCGCCGTAGGTGGCCACCGCGCCCGTCTTGGTCATGCCCGCGGCCAGGTACCCGCCCAGGAACGCGCCCTGTGCGGTGTTGAACTCCATGCCGAACACGTTCGGCAGCGGCGGGTCGTAGGCGGCGTCGACGATGGCGAACTTCTGGTCGGTGTGCGCCTGGGCAGCGCTCTTCGTGGCGTCGGACATCAGGCCACCGACGGTCACGATGATGTCGCACTTCTTATTGATCAGCGCGTTGATGTTCGGCACGTAGTCGTTCTCCGACGTCGACTGCACGTTGCTCGACGTGACCTTGCCGCCCTTCTGCGCGTCCAGCATGCCCTTCCATGCCGAGGCGTTGAACGACCGGTCGTCGATGCCACCTGTGTCGGTGACCATGCATGCCTTGTACGAACCGCTGGCACTCGTCGATTTCGCCGGCTTACTGCCGCACGCGCTCGCGGTCAGGGCGACGACGCCCACGACCGCGAGTATCTGAACGGACTTCCTCACAGTGACACGCCTCCTGGCTCCCGGGACGGAGGCAGGATCCGCACCCGACCGCCCGCCTGGGCGGGCACCGGCTCGCGTGTCGTTCCGCTCGTCTGCGCAGGCGTCGACTCGCGTGTTGTCCTGCTCGTCTCCGTAGCCGTCGACTCGCGTGCCACTCTGCTCGTCCCCACGGACTCGCGGGATCCTGCTTCAGCGTTTGAGGCTAGACCGCGCCATTCTGGGTCGCTGGGTCGAGACCGTCTCGTAACCATCGCCACCTGACCACCCCGAGCGCCCTCAGCCTGCCCGCCAGCATGCGCCCACCCCGGACGGTGGTCCAGTCCCGGTACGCGCGGCCGTGCCGGCCGGTGTTCCGGGCAGCGGCACACACACGGAAGACATCACCCGTCAGGGTCCATAACGCCCATGACGGTAGCCAGTAGCCTGTCTCACGCGATCTACGGCCCCCGCAGCAAGGTGGTGTCAGCATGCCCCCGCACCGTGCGTCGATCCGCCCGCTCGCCCGGGCCCTGGCGTTCACCGCCGCCTGCGCGCTGCTCGGCGCGGGCACCCCGAAGGCGGTGGCCGCTCCGCCCGGCCCAGTCTCACCGCCCGGCCCAGCCTCCCCAGCCGGCACCGGGTCCCCGGCCGGGGTCGGCCCGGTCGGCGGCCCGCGGCTGGGCAGTCGGGGCGTGGTGGCGCCGGCGGGTGCCCCGGCGCTGCCGGGCGGGGTGAACGCCACCGGTTGGCTTCTCGCCGACGCCAGCACCGGCGCGGTGCTGGCCGCCCGCAACCCACACGGGCGGTACCTGCCCGCCAGCACCCTGAAGACGCTCACCGCGCTCACCCTGCTGCCCCGGCTGACCGACCGGAACCGGGTGGTCACCGCCACCGACCAGGACACCACCATCGACGGCACCCGGGTCGGCCTGGTCACCGGCGGGAAGTACACCGTGGACATGCTGTTCCACTGCATGCTGATGATGTCGGGCAACGACTGCGCCACCGCGTTGGCCGAAACCGCCGGTGGGGTGCCGCACACGCTGGAGCTGATGAACGACGAGGCGCGCCGGCTGCACGCCGACGACACGCACGCCTCCACTCCCTCCGGCCTGGACGGACCCGGACAGGGCACGTCCGCCTACGACCTCGCCCTCATCCTGCGCCAGGACCTGAACCTGCCCGACTTCCGGCGGTACAACACGACCCGGCAGGGCACCGTGCCGGCCCAGCCGCCCAAGTACAAGTCGTACAAGTTCGGCAACGACAACGCGCTGCTGTTCGACTACCCGGGCGCGGTGGCGGCCAAGAACGGCTACACCGACGCCGCCCGGCACACCTACGTGGCCGCCGCCCGGCACGGCCAGCGGACCCTGATCGTCACGCTCATGCACGGCGAGCGGTCGCCGGTGGACATGTGGGAGCAGGCCGCCCGGCTGCTGGACTGGGGGTTCGCGCTGCCGGCCGCGGTCCAGCCGGTGGGCGAACTGGTGACGCCCGGGGACGGCAACGCCGCGCACGCCACCAGCGTGCGGTCACCCCGGCCGGCGGCGGTCAGTCCGGTGGCCGCCGGCGGCACCGGGACCGGCCGCTGGCCGCCGCTGCTGGGCGCCGCCGTGGTGCTGGCCGGTCTTGCCGGCTGGGTCGGCTGGCGGCGTCGCCGCCGCGCCAGAGCCCGCCTCGCCGCCGAGGCCGGACCCCACTTCGGTCCCGACATCGACCGGCGCTGAGCCCGGCGGAGCACCGAGGTCACCGGTGCCCGTCACCGCGATCCAGGCCATGACGAAGAGCAGGAACCGGGCGAACAGGTTCAACCACACCAGCAGTCCGATCGCATTGCCGAACACCCCCGCGGTCGTGCTCCCCGACACCCGGCGGGCGTAGAGCGCGCCGAGCACCTTGAGCGCCTCGAACCCGATCGCGCCGAACACCGCACCAGGGGCCACCCGCCGGTACCGTGCCCGCCGGTTCGCCGCCGGCGCGGTGTTTCCCCCGGTCGGGGCCCGCGGCCCGGGCAGCCGGGCGAACAGCCAGCCGAACGCCACCACGTCACCCAGCACCGCGGCCAGCACGCCGCACACCCGGGCCAGCACGCCGATGCCGGTGACCCGGTCCCACCCGGCCGCGCGCACCACCCGGTCGGTGCCGACGGTGCCGGCCGTGGTCAGGCCGACCGACACCAACGCGGCCAGCCCGAGCCCGACCAGCACGGCCAGATCGCCGAGCTTCCGCCGGGGGAACGACCGGTCGTCGCTCACCCGCCAGACCGCCTCGCCGGCGGTCCGCAGGTTGCCGGCCCACCCCAGCCCGGCATACAGGGTGCCGAGCAGGCCCACCGCGCCGATCGTGCCGCGGGCGCGCACCGCGCTGTCCACCAGATCGGCCAGGGTGGCGCCGACCTGTCCGGGCACCGCCCGGGTGATGGCGTGGTGGAGCCGGCCGAGCAGCTCGGGGTTGTCCCGCAGCACGAAGCCGGCCACCGACATGGCCAGCAGGGTCAGCGGGAACAGCGACAGGAAGCTGAAGTACGTGATGGCGGCGGCCAGGTAGTCGCCCCGGACGTCGGAGTACCGTCGGGCGGCGCGGGCCAGCCGGTCGAGCCACCGGCTTCGCTGCCGGGCGGCCCGCACCCGGGCCCGGACCCGGTCGGTCAGACGGGTGAGGACCGCCCCGACCCGGTCACCGGCACGCACCAACACTCCTCCCGGCGGCGCCGGTGAGGGTGAAGTCCCGGCGGCGCTGCCACACGCCGTCCGTACCCTGTTCGAACATCGTGAACACCGAGACGAAGAAACCCGCCCGGTACCCGCCGAGGCCCTCGTAGGCGGCCTCCAGACGGACCGCGGGCACCCCGTGGGCGACCGTGACGTGCGGGTGGTACGGGAAGGCGACCCGCCGGTCCAGCGGTCCGGACCGCACGTCGCGTTCCAGCAGCTCGCAGGCGGCGATGCCGGCCGACACCACCACGAACACCACCTCGGACACCGGCCGGAAGGTGCCGGTGCCCGACAGTCGCATCTCGAACGGTCCGTGCCCGCCGGCCACCGCCCCCAGGTGCTCCTCCACCGCGGCGATCCGTCCCACCGCGACCTCGGTGGGCGGCAGCAGGGTGACGTGTGGCGGCACCAGCTCGGCCTGCGGGTCGCCGGCCCGCCGGCGCCAGGACCTCAGTTCGGACGCGAACGGCTCGGGGATGCCGATCGCGACGCCGATCATGAGCACCGTGCCCGCCGGCCCGCCGGCCACCGGGGTCAGGTGCGAGGGGCCATCCCCAGGGTGGGCCGCCTCATCCGGACTCATCCGTCCAGCCCTTCCGCGGGGGCAGGAACCCGATCCGGTCGTAGACCGTCCGCAGGGTGGCCGCGGCCACGTCCCGGGCCCGCTCGGCACCCAGCCCGAGCACCCGGTCCAGCTCGGCCGGGTCGTCCAGCAGCGCGCCGGTGCGCTCGGCGACCGGGCGGGTGAACTCCACCACGACGTCGGCCAGATCCTTCTTCAGGTCGCCGTAACCCCGCCCCCGGTAGGCCTGTTCCAGCTCGGCGACCGGGCGGCCGGTCAGGGTCGCGTAGATGGTCAGCAGGTTGCTCACGCCGGGCTTGGCCCGCGGGTCGTACCGGATCTCCCGGCCGGTGTCGGTGACGGCCGACCGGATCCGCTTGGCCAGGGTGGCCGGTGGGTCCAGCAGTTCCAGCAGGCCGGCCGGCGAGGCCGCGGACTTGCTCATCTTGGCGGTCGGGTCGGCCAGGTCGAAGATCTTCGCGGTCCGCTCGGGGATGAACGCCTCGGGCACGGTGAACGTCGGCTCGTACCGGCCGTTGAACCGCTGCGCCAGAGTGCGGGTGAGTTCCAGGTGCTGACGTTGGTCCTCGCCGACCGGCACGGCGTCGGCCTGGTAGAGCAGGATGTCGGCGGCCTGGAGCACCGGGTAGGTGAACAGCCCGACCGTGGTCCGGTCGTTGCCCTGCCGGCCGGACTTGTCCTTGAACTGGGTCATCCGCCCGGCCTCGCCGAAGCCGGTCAGACAGCCCAGAACCCAGGCCAGCTCGGCGTGCTCGGGTACCTGGCTCTGCACGAACAGGGTGCAGCGGGCCGGGTCCAGGCCCAGGGCGATCAACTGGGCGGCGGCCAATCGGGTGCGCTGGCGCAGCAGCGCCGGGTCGTGCTCGACGGTGATCGCGTGCAGGTCCACCACGCAGTAGAAGGCGTCGTGGGTGTCCTGGAGTGCCACCCACTGCCGCACCGCACCCAAATAGTTGCCCAGGTGGAACGAGTCCGACGTGGGCTGGATGCCGGACAGCACGCGGGGGCGGTTCGCCGAGGACATGACCGGCATTCTGTCAGGCACCCGGGTCCGGCGGCCCCGGTACCCGTTCGGGTTCCCGCGGCTGCCCGGCCGGCGTGTCGTGGGGCATCTGCGGCTGCGGCACCGGCTGCGGCGGGGACTGCGGTGGAGGATATGGCCCTGGGCGGCCCGCCGCGGCGGTCGCCGGGGGCGAGATCCGCAGCCGGGCCACCCGCCGGCCGTCCATCTCGGCCACCTCGATCCGCCGGCCGTCCGCCTCCACCGTGTCACCCACGGTGGGCAGCCGGCCCAGCGCGCTCATCACGAACCCGGCGGCGGTCTCGTACGGGCCGACCGGCAGCTTGATCCCGGTGGATTCGGCGAAATCGTCCAGGTTGTGCAGGCCGTCCACGTCCATCTCCCCGGTGGCCAGCCGCTGCCCGTCGGCGGTGGGCAGGTCGTACTCGTCCCGGATGTCGCCGATGACCTCCTCGATCAGGTCCTCCAGCGTGACGATGCCGTCGGTGCCGCCGTACTCGTCCACCACGATGGCCAGGTGGTGGCCCTCGCGGCGCATCTCCGACAGCGCGGCCAGCACCTTCTTCGACCCGGGCAGGCGGGTGACCTCCCTGGTCACGTCGGCGACCCGGGCGGCCCGGCCGCCGGGAAGCTGCGGGTCGAGCAGGTCACGCACATGGACGAACCCGACCACGTCATCCTGGTTTCGACCGACCACCGGGTACCGGGACCTTCGGCTGGTCATGGCGGCGCGCACCGCGCGGCTGATCGTGGTCGTGGACTCCAGGAACTCCACCTCGGTGCGCGGCACCATCACCTCGCGGACCTCGCGCTCGCTGGCCGCGAACACGTCGTCGATCAGAATGCGCTCGTCGGTGGACAGCGACTCGTGCGCGGCGACCAGATCCCGCAGCTCCTGTTCGGTGATGGTCTGCCGGTTCGTGCGCGGGTCCCCGCCGAGCATCCGGACCAGCAGGTTCGTGGTGTGCGACAGCAGCCAGATGACCGGGCGGACCAGGGTGGCCATCCGGTCCAGCGGCTGGCCCACCAGCCTGGCGGTGGACTCCACCCGTTGCAGGGCCAACCGCTTGGGGGCCAGTTCGCCGATCACCAGGGTGATGAACGAGATGACCAGGGTCACGCCGATCACGCCGAGCACGTCGGCCGGGCCGTCGGGCACGCCGAGCCGCACCAGGGCCCGCTGGGCCGCCGTGGACAGGGTCACCGCGCCGTAGGCCGAGGACAGCAGCGCGGTGAGGGTCACCCCGATCTGCACGGTGGCCAGGAAGCGGTTCGGGTCGGCCACCAGCCGGGCCACGGCCGCGCCGCGGCGACCGGCGGTGGCCAGCGCGGCGACCTGGCTCTCCCGCAGTGAGATCAGCGCGATCTCCGACGCGACGAAGACCGCCTCGACCAGGATCATGAACAAGACGATGGCGGCGTCGAGGAGAACCGCGCTCATGCCCGTCCTCGACGCCACGACAACGGGACGTCCATCCGGCCAGTGTACGTGCGGGTGGAAGCGGGCATTCAGCGGAGAAACGCCGGGGCTGCCCCTGTGATCCCGGGTGATCCTGGCATCGGAGCGGAGGGTGCGGTGCGGTTGCTGGTCACCGGGGGTGCCGGGTACATCGGGAGCGTGGTCACCGGCCACCTGCTCGACGCCGGGCACCGGGTCACGGTCGTCGACGACCTGTCCACCGGACACGCCGACGCGGTGCCGGCCGGGGCCGAGTTCGTACGGGCCGACCTGCGCGGGGTCGGCCGGCTGCTGGCCGAGCGGCCAGGATTCGACGGGGTGCTGCACTTCGCCGCCCGGTCGCTGGTGGCCGAGTCGGTGGCCCACCCGGAGCGGTACTGGCACGCCAACGTGGTGGGCACGCTGAGCCTGCTGGACGCGCTGCGGGCCGGTGCGGTGCCCCGGCTGGTGTTCTCCTCCTCGGCCGCGGTCTACGGCGACCCCGAGGAGGTGCCGATCGCCGAGTCAGCGCCGACCCGGCCGACCAACCCCTACGGCGCGTCCAAGCTGGCGGTGGACCTCATGATCGGCTCGGAGGCCCGCGCGCACGGGCTGGGCGCGGTGAGCCTGCGGTACTTCAACGTGGCCGGCGCGGTGCGCTGCCGCGGTGGGTGGCTCGGCGAGCGGCACGCCACCGAGACCCACCTGATCCCGCTGGCGCTGCGGGCCGCGACCGGGCGGGGCGACCCGCTGCCGGTGTACGGCCGGGACTACCCGACCCCGGACGGGACGTGCGTGCGGGACTTCGTGCACGTGGACGACCTGGCCCGCGCGCACCTGCTCGCGCTGGGGGCGGCCGAGCCCGGCGAGCACCGGATCTTCAACCTGGGCAACGGGGCCGGGTTCTCGGTGCTGGACGTGGTGGAGGCGGTTCGGACCGTGACCGGCCGGCCGGTTCCGGTGACCGACGCGGCCCGCCGGCCCGGCGATCCGGCGGTGCTGGTGGCTTCGGCCGAGCGGATCCGCGACCAGATCGGCTGGATCCCGGACCGGACCGGCCTGGACGAGATGGTTGCCGACGCCTGGCGTTTCCAGACCCAGTGGTCCCGGTGAGCCTGGCGACACCCACTCCGGGGGACCTCATCGACGATGTTCGACACGGAGCGCGCATGGTGCGATACACCGTGTGCAGGCAATTCGTTGGACCGTTCGGTCGTGGCCCCTTTCGCCCGACTGACACGGTGTGTATCGTCTGATTGGACGCCGCGTCGAGTCGGAGTAGACCTTCCCCCCGCCTCCTCCGACTCGGGCGCGGCGTGTACCGGGCGACACCTTCGCGGCCCGCGGGGGTGATCGGGCACCAACCCTGCCCCTGTTGGTGCTCCTGCCCACAACGCGGCTGTGCCCGCCGCCGTGTCACTGGCGGCGGGCACAGCGCCTCTCGGGTCGGGGTGCCTACCTCACTAGGAACCAGCTACCGAGGCTCGCAGGTTGGTGTCGATCGCGGCGAGGAAGTCCTGGGTGTTCAGCCAGGGGGTGTCGGCACCGATCAGCAGGGCCAGGTCCTTGGTCATCTGACCGCCCTCGACCGTGGCCACGCAGACCCGTTCCAGGGTCTCGGCGAAACCCGTCACCGCCGGGGTGCCGTCCAGCGTGCCCCGGTGGGCCAGGGCCCGGGTCCAGGCGAAGATCGACGCGATCGGATTGGTCGACGTCGGCTTACCCTGCTGGTGCTGCCGGTAGTGCCGGGTCACCGTGCCGTGCGCCGCCTCGGCCTCCATCGTCCGTCCGTCCGGCGTCATCAGCACCGAGGTCATCAACCCCAGCGAGCCGAACCCCTGCGCCACCACGTCGGACTGCACGTCGCCGTCGTAGTTCTTGCAGGCCCAGACATACCCGCCCTCGTTCTTCAGCGCCTGGGCGACCATGTCGTCGATCAACCGGTGCTGGTAGACCAACCCGGCCGCCTCGAACTCGGCCTTGAACTCCGACTCGAACACCTCGGCGAACAGATCCTTGAACCGCCCGTCGTAGGCCTTCAGGATGGTGTTCTTGGTGGACAGGTACACCGGGTAACCGCGGTTCAGCCCGTACCGCAACGACGCCCGGGCGAAGTCCCGGATGGACTCGTCGTAGTTGAACATACCCATGGCCACACCGCCGCCACCGAACCGAGCCAACTCAAACTCCATCGGCTGGCTGTCCGGGTCGTCCGGGGCGTAGGTGATGGTGACCGTGCCCGGTCCGGGCACCACGAAGTCGGTCGCCTTGTACTGGTCGCCGTGGGCGTGCCGGCCGATCACGATGGGTTTGGTCCAGCCCGGCACCAGCCGCGGGACGTTCCCCATGATGATCGGCTCGCGGAAGATGACCCCGCCCAAGATGTTGCGGATCGTCCCGTTCGGCGAGCGCCACATCGACTTCAACCCGAACTCGGTGACCCGCGCCTCATCCGGTGTGATCGTCGCGCACTTCACCCCGACACCATGCCGGGCGATCGCGTGCGCCGCGTCCACGGTCACCTGGTCGTCGGTCGCGTCGCGGTGCTCGATGCCCAGGTCGTAGTAGTCCAGCTCGACGTCGAGGTACGGCAGGATCAACTGGTCCTTGATGAACTGCCAGATAATCCGGGTCATCTCGTCGCCGTCGAGTTCGACGACCACTCCGTCGACCTTGATCTTTGCCACCTGAGGGACCTCCTGGTCGGCGCCACCGGTGCGCCACGCCTGCGCTACCTGTCCGCTACATGTCCTGGATGTCGGCCTGCTTCGCCCGGACCGCCTCGGCAGCCGTCCTCAGGCCGGACAGCTCGGCGTCGGTGAGATCGCCCTGCACGACCCGGCGGACGCCCTGCGCGCCGATCTCGGCCTCCACGCCCAGGTAGACCCCGGAGATGCCGTACTCGCCGTCGACCCAGGCACACACCGGCAGGATCGCGCCGGAGTCCTCGGCCACCGCGCGGGCCATCCGCGCCGCGGCGGCCGACGGCGCGTAGAACGCCGAGCCGGTTCTGAGCAGTGCCACCACCTCGCCGCCGCCGCCCCTGGTGCGGGCCACCAGTTCGGCGACCGCGTCGGCGGGCAACAGGTCGGCCAGCGGCTTGCCGTCCACGGTGCACCGGGACGGCACCGGCACCCTGGTGTCGCCGTGCGAGCCCAGGGTCAGGGTGCGCACCGACCCGACCGGCACACCGAGCCGTTCGGCGACGAAGTAGGTGAACCGGGCGGTGTCGAGCATGCCGGCCTGGCCCATCACCCGGTGCCGGGGGAAGCCGGTGGCGCGCTGGGCCAGCGCGGTCATCTCGTCCAGCGGGTTGGACACCACGATGACCACGGCGTCCGGCGAGTGCCGCGCGACCTGCTCAGCGACACTCCGCACGATCCGTGCGTTGGTCTCCAACAGGTCCATCCGGCTCATCCCCGGCTTGCGGGGCAGGCCGGCCGTGATGATCACCACATCAGAGCCGGCGGTGGCCTGGTAGCCCTCACCGTTCGGGCCGGTGGTCTGCCCGACCACCCTGGTCTCGAAACCCTCCACCGGCCGGGACTGGTTCATGTCCAGGGCCAGGCCCTCGGGCCGGCCCTCGACGATGTCGGTGAGCACGACCGTGTCGAACAGGTCGTACTCGGCCAGCCGCTGCGCGGTCGTCGAGCCGTAGAAGCCCGCGCCCACCACGGTCACCCTGCCCCTGCGCATAGGTCCACTCCCAGCTCGTCCGGTGCGGTTCAGGCCGCCCGACCGGGCGGCGCCGTGCGGGAAGTCCACCCCGAGGCTATCCGAGCGGTTCGGACACCCCGCAGCCGCCCCGAACAGCCCCGACTCATGACATATCTGGATGACTGGGGTTGGGTCCCACAACGGACGATCATGCCGAACCGGCGGCGGCCAGGGTCACCCCGAGGAAGATGATGGCCGCTCCGATACCGATGTAGAACACCGTGTCGACCAGCCGGTTGCGCACCGCCAGCAGCCCGGCCTGGCGGGCCGGCAGGACCAGCCGCAGCGAGCCGGCGAGCAGCATGCCGCCGGCCAGTCCCATCACCCCGCGCAGCCAGTGCGGCGGCACCGCCGCCGAGTACGCCAGGCTGGCGGCCGCCACCACGGTCACGGCGACGATCGGCAGGTTGCGCAGGTTCGTCCGGCGCAGCCGGCTGCGCGCCGACCACCGCCGCGACGGAACCGGGTCCGGGCCGACGGTGTTCACGGATTGGTCACTCCCGCCCGCAGTTGTGGGCCGGGCTCGCCCCGCAGCACCGCCAGTGCGACCTCGGCCTGGGCGGCGCGCACCAGCACGTGGTCGGTGGTGAACCCCGACACCGACGTGAACGGGATGCGCGCGCCGGCCAGCCGGTCGGCCACGTCGGCCAGGAACCCGACCAGCTCCCACGGCAGCGGCCCGGCGAAGGTGATCCGCTGCCAGCCCAGTTCCACCGCCTCGGGCGCGGGTAGGTCGGCCAGCGCCGGCTGGGCCACGACCACCGTGGTCTCCTCCGGGGCCGCCACCAGCGCGACGAACGCGGCGACCGCACCGTCGGGCCACCAGCCGGCCGGGTAGCGGGCCACCGCCAGCGAGGTGGGGTCCAGTCGCGGCCGCAGATCCGACCGACCGGCCGGTTCGGCTGGGGCGGCCGGATCCCGGCCGGGCTCGGGGCCGGTCACCGCTCGTCGATCGGCACCCAGGTCTGCTCCTTGGGACCGACGTACTCGCTGTCCGGCCGGATCAGACGGTTGTCCAGGTGCTGTTCGATCACGTGCGAGGTCCACCCCGACATCCGGGACACCGCGAACACCGGGGTGAACAGGTCGGTGGGGATGCCCAGTGCGTGGTAGACGCTGGCCGCGTAGAAATCGACGTTCGGGCGCAGGCCCTTGACCTCGTACACGGTGCGTTCCATCCGCTCGGACATCTGGTAGTACCGGGTGTCGCCGGCCAGCTCGCCGAGGCGCCGCGACATCGGGCGCAGGTGGGTGGCGCGCGGGTCCTCGGCCCGGTACACCCGGTGGCCGAACCCCATCAGCTTCTCGCCCCGGTCCAGCCGCTCGCGCACCGACGGGTCGACCGCGTCCACCGAGGGCAGCGACGCCAGCACCTTCATCACCGCCTCGTTGGCCCCGCCGTGCAGTGGCCCCTTCAGGGTGGCCAGCGCGGCGGTCACCGCCGAGTGCATGTCCGACAGGGTGGCCGCGCACACCCGCGCG
>DASULA010000378.1:0-2829 GCA_036278435.1 Mycobacteriales bacterium
GGTAGCCGACCGCCTCGGCTGCCCGCACCGCCGCGGCACACAGTCGCTCCCGCAACGGCGCGGACACCGCCGGCGAGGGGGTCTCCTCGACGAGCTTCTGGTGCCGGCGCTGCACCGAGCAGTCTCGTTCGCCCAGCGCGAGCACCCGGCCGCCGGGCAGACCCAGCACCTGCACCTCGACGTGTCGGGCGCCGGACAGGTAGCGCTCCAGCAGGATCGCCGACGACCCGAAGAACCGCTCCGCCCGGGTGCGGGCGGTGGTGAACGCGGCCCGCAGCCCGGCGTCGTCGTGCACCGCGGCCATGCCGATCCCGCCGCCCCCGGCCGCGGCCTTGACCATCAGCGGGTACCCGATCCGGGCCGCCTCGTCGAGGGCGTCGGAGACCTCCCGCACCGGCTGGCCGGTGCCAGGGGCCACCGGCACCCCGGCGACGGACATGGTGTTGCGCGCGGCGATCTTGTCGCCCATAGCATCGATGGTCTCCGGATCCGGTCCGATCCAGACCAGCCCGGCCTGGCGGACCCGCAGGGCGAACTGGGCGCTCTCCGACAGGAAACCATAGCCGGGGTGCACCGCCTGGGCGCCGGTGACCTTCGCGGCTTCGATCAGCGCGTCGGCATCCAGATAGGACTGCGCCGGCGCGGGCCCGCCCAGCAGCACCGACTCGTCGGCCTCGCGCACGTGCAGCGCCCCGGCGTCGGCCTCGGAGTGCACCGCCACCGACTTGATGCCCAGGAGTTGGCAGGTGCGGATCACCCGCACCGCGATCTCGCCACGGTTGGCGACAAGGACTGTCTCGAACACGTCTGATCCCTCCTGCCCTTCATCGCGTTTTCGCCTGCCCACGGGTTGCCCCGTCCGGGACACTAGCGTCGTGGGGCTCATCCTTCTTGTCGTGGCGTGTGCCGCGCTGGTCGCCCGGCTGTGTGGCGGGCGGCTGGCCAGGTTGGACAGTGGCCCGGTGCGCGGCTGGCGACTGCTGGCGGCCAGCCTGGTCGTGGTGGGGCTGGCCGCGGCGGTGGATGCCGTCAACGGGCCGGGCCGGGCGTTCGGGCCGGTCAACGCGTTCGCCCTGGTGGTCGGCGGTGTGCTGGTCGCCGTGTTCTGCGTGGCTAACCGGAGCGTGCCGGGGGTGGGTCTGGTCGGCCTGGGCCTGTTGCTCAACGCACTGGTGGTCGGGGTGAATGGCGCGATGCCGGTGTCCCGGCATGCGCTGCTGCGGGCCGGCACGGCCATGCCCGCGGCCGGACCGGTGCGGCACGTCGGGGCGGACCAACAGACCAGCCTGGGTCGCCTCGGCGACGTGGTCCCGGTGCCGCTGCCGGGTCACCGGGAGGTCGACAGCGCCGGTGACCTGCTGGTCGCGGCCGGCGCGGCCCAGTTCGTGCTGGCCGGGATGCTTGGTCAGGCCAACCGGCCGGATCCGCGGCCCGACCCGGGCGGTGATCCCGGGCGGTCCCGGACCAGACCGCCGGCGACCGGCACCGAACGCAGGCGGCGGGACTCCACCCGGACGCGGTACCGGGGACGCGGCGCGACGGTCGGCGCCGATGCCGAGCTGGTGCGGGTAATCGTCCAGCCCCCGACCGGAGAGATGCCCGACCCCGACTGACCCAGCCCGGCTCCGGTCGCCACGGTCGGGCTTACCCCGGTCCACTCCGGGCCACCCTGGCCCGGGGTCACTCCGGGCGGGGCTCGACCTCGACTGACTCGATCTCGACGGACTCGACCACGGCGATCTCCACCACGGCGTCGGCGAGCCGGGCGCGCAGCCGCTCCCGCAGGTAGACCGGCGCCACGTCTCCCCCGCACTTGCGCGCGACCAGGGCCTTGACGTCCTGTTCGATGCCGAACTTGCGCAGGCACGGCGAGCACTCGTCGAGGTGCTGGCGGATCACCTGGTGCTGGGTCTCGTCACACTCGTCGTCGAGGTAGAGGAACACTGCCTCCAGCACATCGCTACAGTCGGTGTCGTGCGGTTCGCCGCAGCTCACGACTCCTCCTCGGTGGCGCCCGCGCGAACCAGGCCACGATCCCGGGCGTAGTCGGCGAGCAGCCGCTGCAACCCCCGACGTCCACGGTGCAACCGGGACATCACCGTCCCGATCGGCGTACCCATGATCTCCGCGATCTCCTTGTAGGAGAAACCCTCGACGTCGGCGAGGTACACGGCCAGCCGGAACTCCTCGGGCAACTGCTGCAACGCGTCCTTGACGTCGGAGTCGGGGAGATGGTCCAACGCCTCCATCTCCGCCGAGCGAAGGCCGACCGAGGTGTGCGACTCGGCGGCTGCGATCTGCCAGTCCTCGATGGTCTCGGTGGCCGCCTGTTGCGGCTGGCGCTGGCGCTTGCGGTAGGTGTTGATGAACGTGTTGGTCAGGATCCGGTACAGCCAGGCCTTCAGGTTCGTGCCCTCGGTGAACTGGTGGAACGCGGCGAAGGCCTTGACGAACGTCTCCTGAACCAGATCCTCGGCGTCGGCCGGGTTGCGGGTCAGTCGCATCGCGGCGGCGTAGAGCTGGTCGAGAAATGGAAGGGCGTCACGTTCGAACCGAGCGCGACGCTGCTCGGCGGTCTCCTCGACCACGCTGCCTCCCGTCGGTCGCGTGCTGTGCCCGTGCCGGGAGGATACGCGCTCGGCGCCCCGCGGCGGCGTCACGGGTGCCGACACGGCCGGCGGTTCCTCGGGTCGCCACGCGGACCACGCCCGCGGATCCTCACAGCCGGTCGCCCGCTCGGGTAGTTCCACGCCGGTCATCCGCTCCTCCGGGTCTGGCGTTCGGTGCTACGAGCAGCACAACAGCGCGGACAGTCCGACGATTCCCCCG
>DASULA010000379.1:0-2920 GCA_036278435.1 Mycobacteriales bacterium
TGGAGCGCGTGAGCGTGACCTACGCCGACGCGGCTGCTGCCGCCCTGAGCGACGTGAGCCTCGTCGTCGAGGAGGGTGAGCTCTGCCTCGTCGTCGGACCTACCGGGTCGGGCAAGTCCACCCTGCTGGCCACCCTCGCCCTGGCCGACGCCCGTGCCGGACGCGGGCTGGTGGTGATCGACCCGAAAGGCGACCTGGTCCGCGACATCACCGAACGGCTCCCACCGGACGCCCGGGGCCGGCTGGTGGTCATCGACCCCGACGCGCCCCAGCCATGGCCGACACTCAACGCACTGGACGGGCCAGACCCCGACCTCGTCGCCGATCACGTGGTCGGGATCTTCCATCGCATCTACGCCGCCTGGTGGGGTCCGCGCACCGATGACGTTCTGCGCGCCGCGGTACTCACCCTGCTGCACCCGGCCAACCGGGCCCGCCCCGATATCGCACACCTCGGGTCAGTGCCCCGACTGCTCACCGAAGACCCGTTCCGCCGCCGCATCAGCGCACCCGCGGCCGGCGAGGATCCGATCCTGCGCGGGTTCTGGTCCTGGTACGACGGTCTGTCCGAGGCCGCCCGGGCGCAGGTGACCGGGCCGGTGATGAACAAGCTGCGCGCGGTGCTGCTGCGCCGATTCGCCCGCGCCACCCTGGCCAACGGGCAGTCCACCTTGGACATGAACCGCATCCTTGACCGGGGAATCTGCCTGGTTCGCATCCCCAAGGGCACCCTCGGCGCGGATACCTGCCGGCTACTCGGCTCGTTCGTACTCGCCCGTGCCTGGCAGACCGCCACCAACCGCGCCCGCACCGGCGAGCCGCATCGCCGAGACGCGGCCATCGTGCTGGATGAGGCGCACAACTTCCTCACCCTGCCCCACAGCATCGAGGACATGCTCGCCGAAGCCCGCGCCTACCGAATCTCCCTGGTGCTGGCCCACCAGAACCTCGCCCAGCTTCCCCGCGAGTTGAAGGAGGGGATCTCGGCAAACGCCCGCAACAAAGTGTTCTTCACCTGCTCACCAGAAGACGCCGCCGCACTCGAACGCCACGTCACCCCTACCCTCACCGCCCACGACCTGGCCCACCTCGAAGAGTTCCAAGCCGCCACCCGGCTGATCGTCGCCGCCCGGCCTGCCCCGGCCTGCACCCTGCGCACCCGCGCACTGCCGGAATCCGGGCAGCGGGCCGCCCGGCGGGCGGCCTGAACCCACGCAACCTGCACAGCTTCCCCTGCCTGTTCGTCGTTGCTGAAGGGATGTTGTCGTGCCCACATCTCGGCATTGGAGCCGCCGCCTACACCCGCGCACCCGGACAGAGGACGACCTGGTCACCATCCTTGTTGGACGTTTGACTGCTCGGGACCGGTGGCTGCTGCGGATGCTTGCCGAACACCGGGTGTTCACCACACCTCAGATCACCGCCTTGTGCTTCGGCTCCCAGCGGGTGACCCGTGCCCGGTTGCAGATGCTGCACAACCACCGGGCCGTTCACCGGGCCCGGCCGTTGGCAGAAGTCGGGTCCCACCCGCACCACTGGACCCTCGACACGGTCGGTGCGGCCGTACTCGCCGCCGAGGACGGCCTCAGTCTGGCCGCCTCGCGGTGGCGCCGCGACCACGCCCACGCCGTCCTGCACTCGGCATCCCTGGCCCACACCGTGGGCACCAACTGGGTGTTCACCACCCTCGTCGCCCACGCCCGCGCCCACCCCGAGGCCGCACTGCTCTCCTGGTGGAGCGAGAAGCGGTGCACCGCCCACTTCGGCGACGTGGTCCGCCCCGACGGCTACGCCCACTGGCGCCAGAACAGCCGGCAGATCGAGTTCTTCGTCGAATACGACACCGGAACCGAACCCCTACCCACCGTCGCCGCAAAAACCGTCCGCTACGCCGAACTGGCCGACGTGACCGGCCAGACGATCCCGGTCCTGTTCGTCGTCCCCTCGGCTCGCCGCGAGCAGGCACTCCGCCAGGCACTTCCCGGCACCGCCCCACCGGTGCCGGTGGCCACCACCAGCACCGACCTGCTCACCACCGCCGGAGGCGCGGCCGGGCCCTGCTGGCAATCGGTAGGCCGCACCCGAGCCCGCCTGGACCTGGCCGGTCTTGCCAACACGTGGCAGCTGGCGGACCCGGCCCGGCCGCTGTCGGCCACCGCCGATCCCGATCCGGCACCCGATCCCACCCCACCGGCCCCCGTCCAGGCGGCAGCGGCGTGATCAGCCGTACCGCGGTGGGGGCCGCCGCACCGGTCATCCTGATCGTGGTCCTGCTCGGCGCCGCAGCTGGCGCGGCGAGCGCACTGTTCGGCGGCGGTGGTGGTCAGCCGGCGGCCAGTGCTGATGCGACCTCCGACATCCCGCCCGACTACCTGGGCTGGTACCAGCACGCCGCCGCCGATGCCTGCCCCGGGCTGCCCTGGACAGTGCTCGCCTCGGTGGGCAAAGTCGAGTCCGACCATGGCCGCTCGATGCTGCCCGGAGTGCATGTGGGAACCAACCTGGCCGGCGCGAAAGGCCCGATGCAGTTCCTGCAAACCACCTTCGACCACTACGCCACACCGGTCCCACCCGGTGGTGCCGTCCCGCCCAGCCCGTACGATCCCCGCGATGCGATCTGGGCCGCAGCCCGCATGATCTGCGCCAACGGCGCGAACCGCGGCGACCTGCGAGCCGCCGTATTCGCCTACAACCACTCCACCGACTACGTGAACCAGGTCCTAGGCTGGGCCGACCGGTACGCCACCACTCCGTCACCACTCCGACCGCCCAACGGCGCGGCGGGGCGGGCGATCGCGTTCGCCACCGAACAACTCGGCCTGCCCTACGTGTGGGGTGGCAACGGACCCGCGCACGGCGACGCCGGATTCGACTGTTCCGGACTGACCACCGCCGCCTACGCCGCCGCCGACATCGACCT
>DASULA010000380.1:0-2466 GCA_036278435.1 Mycobacteriales bacterium
CGGTACAGCTCATCACGAGCACGCCGCTGAAGCACCCGTGGTCGACGGGGTCTGCCGACGTACAGACGTACGGCGTGGACGAGACCGGAGCGACCTGGGCCTTCGATGCAAACGTCTGGGCCGGCCGCCCCGCGCCTGCCGCTCTCTGAATCACCCTTCCGGCATGCTGCCGGCCGGCTTCGGGATCACCACCCGACCGGCCGGCAGCCTGCGTGCGGCACTTCGTGGCAATTTCGTTGCAGCGTAACGAAAACTGTCGGTGGCTGGTGCTTGCATCGGCGGTATGGATTTCACTCCGCAGTCGTCCCGGTCCGTGTCGTGTCGTCGTCCGCGTCCGTTGGAGCGGGTGGAGGCGGAGATCGTGTCGTTGTCGAGTCAGGTGGCGGCGGCGACGGCTCGGCTGGTCATGTTGATCGGGGAGTTCGACGCGGTGGAGGGGTGGCGGGAGTGGCAGATGCGCTCGACGGCGCACTGGTTGTCGTGGCAGTGCGGGACGGGGTTGCGGGCGGCTCGGGAGCAGGTGCGGGTGGCGCGGGCGTTGCGGGAGTTGCCGGTGACGGCGGCGGAGTTCGCCGCCGGCCGGTTGAGTTATTCGAAGGTGCGTGCGGTGACGCGGTTCGCGACTGCGGCGACCGAAGCGGAGCTGGTGGAGGTTGCCCGCCACGCCACCGGGGCGCAGGTGGAGCGGCTGCTCGCGGCGAAGCGGCGGGTCGACCGGGCGCAGGCACGGGGCGCGCGGGCGGCGGAGTTCCTGACCGTGTCGGTGGCCGACGACGGGTCGCTGGTCGGGTCGTTCCGGTTGGCGCCGGAGCGCGGGGCGGTGTTCACCCACGCCCTGCGGGTCGCGGCCGGCCGGGTCGTGCACCCGGGGTCGGAGGGTGAGTCGGGGTGTTCCGTGGAACACCATGATCACGATGGTGGCCGGCGGGTGGGGTCGCTGGTCGATGCGCTGGTCGTGCTGGCCGAGCGGTCGCTGGCCGGTGCGGTGCGGGCGGCGCCGGCGGGGGAGGCGGAGATCTACCAGCTGGTCGTGCACGCGACCGTCGCCGAGCTCACCCACCCCGACGACACCGACGCCGGCGGCGCGGCCGGCGTGCAGGTGCAGGCGCCGGGCGGGGATCCGGTGGCGATCCACCCGGCGACCGGGCGGCGGTTGTCGTGTGACTGCCCGGCCAGCACGGTCATCGACGGCACCGACGGGCAGCTGCTGCACGCAGGCCGGCGGTCGCGGCGGATCCGGGGCCGGCTACGGCGGGCGGTGCAGCTACGCGACCGGGGGCGCTGCCAGGCACCGGGCTGCACCGCACCCGCCACCCAGATCCACCACATCCGGCACTGGGCCGACGGCGGGCCGACCTGCCTGCCCAACCTGATCTCACTGTGCGACCAGCACCACTGGTACCTGCACGAAGGCGGCTGGAGCCTCGCCGTGCCCCGGCCCGGCGCCTGGGTGTTCCTCGCCCCCGACGGCCGCCGCCTCGAGACCGAACCGCCGCCACCGGCCGCGTGCCCGCCGCTGCCGCACGACCCGACCATCGCCGCCGACGCCGTCACCGGCCACTGGTCCGGTCAACACCTCGGCGTCACCCCGCTGCTCGCCATGCTCGACCCCGCCGCGCAACCGCAGACCGGCCAGTGTTCCGCGGAACACCCCAACCAGCCGGCCACACCCGCACCGACCGCGGCATCGGCATCCGCATCGGCGTCTCGGTTCCAGTTCACCGCCGAGGAGATCAACGCCTGGGCCGACACCGTCGAACACCTCAACCGCGAAGCCCGCGACGACCACGTCTTCCACACCGACGACTGAACCCGGTGAGCGGCTGCCCGCGCTAGCACTTCGCTAAGCCGCTAACCAATACGTCTATGCCTGGAAGACCGACAAGGCCTGGGCCGGCACCTGCCGCCGGCTCAGCGTGGCGTTGAATGACGGCTCCACACCAACAGCTCTGTTCAAGTTCACCGAAGTAGCGCCTGAACGAACGAAGGGCCGCGGCTTTCGCCGCGGCCCCTCGACTCAGACGGACTAGTGAACCACTAGGTTGCCGCCGGTAATGGGGTAATTGTTGGTGGTGCCGGAGCAGGTCGTGGCATTTCCCTGTCCATGCGCCCAGGTGTCATTGCCAACACCAGGCGAACCGCCGTCCGTCACGTCCGCGACAATTGGCAACCCAGCCAACCCGGCAGGCGCGCTCTCCGGAATGGTGAAACCGAACCTAGCGCTTGCACCGTTCACAACCGCGCACGTAACCGACGCCGTGTAACTGAGTACCTCATGAGCTGACCCGGTGGGGGTGCTGAAGGTCCCGACACTGTCTCCAGTCTCGCTGCCCGTTACCGAGCCGTCAGGAGCGATCGTACCCGTGAGGTGGAGTGTGTACCCGGGGTTGGCACCCGTATAAGTGAGGTCTAGTCCAAAGGTGTTTCCGCTCACCAGGCCGCTGCCCACCCAGGTGTAGTCCGGGT
>DASULA010000381.1:0-2540 GCA_036278435.1 Mycobacteriales bacterium
ACTTCACGATGTGTTCGGTCTCTCCGTCGTCGAGAATCTCCGACGCGGCGCCCGGGTTCGGGCAGTCCTGCTGCGGGCAGGTGACATGCCCGCCGGCGCCGAGGAACAGGCCATAGCGTCCACAGGCCGGGCAGTAGGCCGCGACGAATGGGAAGTCGGTTCCGAGGCCGTGTCGGATGGTGGTCGGGTCAGGCATGGTCGGGCTCCCTCGTGTAGGTCGCGGTGATCCGGTGCAGGTCCACCGGCTGAAGCGTGCCGCGGGAACAGCAGCGCTGGCAGTACGCGTCGCCCTGGCGGGCCATGGCGCCGTGGTCGACACACATCGGCACATGACCCGTACGGCCGCACGCCGGGCAGCGCGCCTCAACCCGATATATCGCCGGCCGGCCGCACGGGTCGGTAGCGGTTTTGGCGCGCATCTGGCAGGTGCCGGTCATCATCTGCTGGACGACCGCCACAGCGGCGGTGAACTCGTCGTCAGCCACGGCGCCTCCCGATGATCCGGCGGCGGCGCACCAACCGGGGCTCCGGCGGCGGCTGGCCGCCCAGCGTGGCCAACACCTGGCCCAGCAGCGCGCAGCCGGCGCAGGTCAGGTCCGGGCCGGACTGGTCATGCCGGCCGACGACCTTGTGCTGCGTGTACAGGTAGATGTCCACCTGGGTCAGCAGATCGCGCACCGGGTCGGGAAGGTCAGCCACGATCCCGCTCCCTCTGCTCAGGCATCGGGTCCCCCGCTCATTCCACATGTCCGGCAGGTCCACCCGCCGTCGCCGGTGGCTTCCCTGTCCTCGTGGTCGAACCGGGTCGGACAGCCCGTGTGGCAGTACGGTTCGGCCGGGCCGCAGTGCGACACCGGCCCATAGTGCATCCACACCCGGCGGGTGTACACCCGCTGGCGGACGTACCGGCGCATCTCCACGGTGGACGTGTGGTAGCTGTCCCACTGGTTCGACTGCGGATCGATCGCCCGGGCCTCGCCCAGGTTGCGTGCCACCGTGTACAGGTCCCGGGCATCGGCCGGGCCGAGGACCACGAACCCGGCGCCGGCCAGCGCAGCCAGCGCCTGGGTCGCCGCGAACAGGTCTGTGGAGCAGGAAGCCAGCCGGGCGGCGGCCAGCACCTCCAACGCGGTGGTCGGCTCAGGCTCAGCCATCGCCGGGCTCCTCGGTGTCCCGGATGCAGTTCGCGCACAGCAACCCGCTGGCTTCGGCGGCGGTGTACGTACCGATCGTCATCTCGTGCGCGGCCTGCTTGGCGACCACCAACGCAGTGTCCAAGTCGAACTGGTGCTCAACGCTGAACCCGTCCGCTGTGGTCCACTTGCCGTCCCTTGACAGGCGCCAGGATCCCCGGCGTACCTCCCAAGTACCGGAACCGCACAGCACGGCGTCGACGGCCCATGCTGGCCGGAGAGGATGGCCCACGGGCAGGTCGGAGAACGTGAACCGGGTGGCGTGGTCGAGCAGGCCGGCCAGCCGGTCCCGCTCGGCTGCGATCTCCGCCAGGTCCACCGCCGCCTCGGTGTGAGCCTGATCCAACGCGGCGGTCAGGTTGTCGATCCAGCCGAGCAGGAAGCCGACGTCCTGGCACACCGGATCCCACCTTTTCCGAGCCGTGCTGTTGCTGTGGTAGTCGGCGCGGATCTCAGCCAGCCGGGCGTCGGTGTCCACGGTGGTCACTCCTCCTCCGCCAACACCGCGCACGTCTGGCACAGCAATCCGCTGGTGCTCTCCCACGCGGGCCGGTCATCCAGGTCGGTGCCGCATCCTGCGCACTCGTCACCGGGGCCACCGGTGGTGTCCGGAGTCATCGTTCCCCGCCTTCCAGTTGCGCCAGTTCGCGGCCGTCCAGCAGGGTCAGGACGTGTTCGGCGGCCACCATCCCGTTGCCCTCGTCGCGGGCGTCCTCACACAACTGGTACACCGCGAGGACACGGCGCATGAACTCCACGGTCCGGTCCTGCACCACCCCGGCCGACGTCACCGCCGACCGCGCCCGGTCGGAGAAACAGGTCTGGTGGTAGGTGATCGAATACACGATCTCCGCGGCGGTCATGCCCGACTCGGGCTGCGGTACTGGTGATTGCGCGTTCACCGGTTCTCCTTCGGCCAGGGCAACTCGTTGGCGGTGTCCACGTCTTGGAGCATGTCCCACAGCGCGCGGCACTCCGCCCGGGTCAGGCGGACCCAGCCGGGCTCGCCGAGGCCACGGCCGATCTCAGCCAGCGCGGTGGTCAGGGGACTGTCCTCGGGCACGTGCGGGCTCCTCGCGGGTTGGGCGCAGCGGTCTAGTAGGACGTTCAGCGGTTCACGCTCGGGCATCGGTGGCTCGCCTTTCCAGCTCGCGGACGACGTTCTCATTGAGCACCGCGTCTTCGTCCACCTCGACGTAGGTGGGGAACTGCCTCGGGCCAGTGGGGATCTTCGCCAGGCGCGGCTAACTTCTTCACGAGATGTCCTTTCCTGTCAGTTGTCGGTGCCGGCGTCGGGCTTCCAGGACACGGTCACCGTGGCCGAACGGATCGCCGTGTCGACCTGCT
>DASULA010000382.1:0-11602 GCA_036278435.1 Mycobacteriales bacterium
GGACGCGACCCCGCCGGCCAGCAGCGGCACCACCAGGCTGGCCAGCGCGCCGCCGGCCACGATCTCGAACAGGATGTTCGGCACCGTGTTGGCCGACTGGTAGCTGCCGCCCACGCAGGTGGATCCCACCGTGCGGGCGAACACCAGGATCCGGCCGAACCCGACGACCCGGGAGAGCATGGTCAGCCCGGCGATGAGTGCCGCCGCTCGCGCCACCCGGTGTGCGGTGTCGTTCACGCCGGCCCGTTCGCCGCCTCGCCGGCCCGTGGTCGGCCCGGTGCCGTCGGTGGTCGTCGGCGCCGGCCCAACTCGTCCACGGCGCGCAACGCCGGGGTCGCCTCGATCACCCGGGTGAAGCTGACCTTCTCGCTGGCCGCGGTCAGCGCGACCAGCACGCCGAGCACGCCGCACCGCCATTTCGGCCCGCCGGCCAACGCGAGTCGCAGGCCCAGCACCGCGCCCAGCGCGTTCGCGCCGGTGTCACCGAGCATGACCCGCTCGCCCAGGTCGTCGGGCAGCAGCGCGACGGCCGCCCCGACCGGCCCGGCGGCCAGGCCCCCCGCCGGGCCGGACAGCAGCGGGCCGCCGAGCAGCAGCCCGGCCTTCAACGCCCGTCCTGGGCGCAGGTCGAGCAGGTTCACCAGGTTCGCGGTGCCGGCGATGACACCGGCGGTCACGACGGTGTCGGCCGGACGGCGGGTGACCGCCCGGGCCGAGACCAACCCGACCGCGCCGATGCCGACCACCTTGACCACACCGGAACTCACCCGGCCGGACCGCAGTGCCAGTAAGTGGCCGCGGAACCCCTTGTCCGTGCGCTGTTGCGGACCGGAGCCGGCCAGGTCGTCGTAGCCGCCCACCACGCCCGCACCGGCACCGGCGGTCAGCGCCGCCGCGCACAGCGCCGGGGTGGGCGCTCCGGCCGCCGCGGTCAGCGCCGCCGCGCCGGCCACCGCCGGGCCGGCGAGCAGGCTCACCGGTTCGCCCCGGTGGTTGGTCCGCTCCCAGACCGACCGGCCGCCCGGCGGCTCCGCCCGCAGCGCGGCGAGCAGCGCCCTGGCCGTGGCCGCACCGGCCACCGCCAGCACCGTTCGGCCCAGCACCGTTCGGCCCAGCACCGGACCGCGCCGGCGGTCGGGGGCGCTCACCGGTCCATCGCCGGGAACGCGTTCTGGGCGTTGTCGGCCAGGCCGTACTGCCCGGCGTGTCCGTGGCCCTGCTCGTCCAGGGCGAGCACGGCCGCTACCTGCCCGACCGCGGTGTCCATATTGTCCACGGTGGACACCTTCGAGACCAGGGTGTCATCGCCGCGGATCTGGCCGATCACGCCGTCGTCCTGCGCGGAGGCGGCATTGCCGGTCACCAGCACGCCCTTGCCCTGCTGGTCCAGGGCCGAGGCCAGGCTGGTCAGCGCCCTGGCTCGGCCGGTGGCGGTGCCGTCCTTGACCGGCGTGCCGGTGACCAGCACGGCGTAGTCGGCCGGCTTGACCTGGGTGGTCTCCAACCGCAGCATGTTCATCCCGCTGAACCCGGACAGCACCTGGCTTATGTCTACCTCGGACGGTTGGGACGAGGAGCGGGGCCGGTCCAGCAGCACGTAGGACAACAGCGCGCCGGCCAACTGCCCGGCGTCGTCGGTCTCCGGGCGCTGGAAACCGGGCGGCTGGGTGCCGTCGACGAAGTTCTGTAGGTCGCTGGCACGACGCGGGTCGGTGTAGTCCTCGGTGAGCTGCACCCGGCCGGCGATGGTCGCCCCGGAGGCTTCGAGCATCTTCTGCAGGCCGCTCTTGACCCCGCTGTCGGCGCCGGTGGTGGACACGATCACCACCGACTCGCCACTGAGCATCCCCGACACCACCGACGGGCCGACCTCGGTGGCGAACCTGTCACCGTTGCGCAGCCGTTGCTGAAGGGTCCGCTCGTCGGTCTGCAGGGTGTGCTTCTCGTTCTTCAGGCTGTTCACCTGACCGCGCAGGCCGTCCAGCACGGTGCCGTTCAGCTTCGTCGTGCCCACGACGATGCCCAACGCCAAGGCGAGGAAGACGGAGATGAGGGAAACGAGATGATAACGGAAATCGATCACTTGACAAGGCCCTCAAGCCAGAACACCAGGCTGTCCCACTTGTCGATCAACACGTCAAGGTAGGTCTTGCCCGCGGTGGACACCGCGAGCGCCGCGACGATCGCGACCAACGCCGCCAGCACGAGCAGGAACAGTGCACCGCCGGAGATCCGACTGCGGTACAGCCGGCTCACTCCCTTGGCGTCGACCAACTTTCCACCCAACCGCAACCGGGTGAGGAAAGTCGAGGCCATCCCGCCGCGCCCCTTGTCCAGGAACTCGACCAGGGTGGCGTGGGTGCCCACCGCGACGATCAGTTCGGCACCCTTCTCGTCGGCGAGCAGCATGGCGATGTCCTCGCTGGTGCCCGCGGCCGGGAAGGTCACCGCGTCCACGCCCAGGTCCTGAACCCGTTCCAGCCCGGGGGCCCGGCCGTCCGGATAGGCGTGCACGACCACCTCGGCGCCGCCGCGCAGCACCTCGTCGCTCACCGAGTCCATGTCGCCGACGACGATGTGCGGCCGGTAGCCGGCTTCGACCAGCGCGTCGGCACCACCGTCGACCCCGACCAGCACCGGTCGGTACTCGCGGATGTAGGAGTGCAGTGCGCGCAGGTCCTCCTTGTAGTCGTAACCGCGAACCACGATGAGAACGTGCCGCCCCTCGATCCTGGTACTGATCCGGGGAACTCCCACGCCGTCGAGCAGCAGGGCGCGTTCCCGCTTCATGTACTCCATGGTGTTCGCGGCGAACGCCTCAAGTTGCACCGACAGCCCGGCCTTGGCCGCCAGCATGGCCGCGGCCACGGACTCACCGTCGAACGGCGTCCCCTTGGCGACGACCCGGTCACCGCAGTAGAGGGTGTCCCCGTCCAACCGGACCACGGCGCCTTCCCGCAACTCGGTGAAGACCTCCCGGCCCACGTCGTCCAGCAGCGGGATACCGGCGTTGATCAGGATCTCCGGGCCGAGGTTCGGATACCTGCCGGAGATGCTGGTCGCCGCGTTCACCACGCCGGCCACCTTGCGCCCAACCAGCGCGTCCGCGCTGACCCGGTCCAGGTCGACGTGGTCAATGATAGCGATATCGCCGCCATTAAGTCTTTTGGTCAGGTTTTTGGTTCGACGGTCGAGGCGAGCCATCCCCACCGTCCCGGATCCCTCGGCCGGCGGGCGACCGCGGCGTAGGGCGACGGCAAGTCTCATGCCCCGATCCTCCCACCCGTTGCCCGGACCGCATCCCCAATGGCACGCTCTCGGCCCGGATGATCAAGTGTAGAACCCGCCTGGACCGGGCTACCCCGCCCGCCCGGCCGGACCGGCCGACCGGCCGGCACGCCGGGCCGGATCGCCGACGCCCCGGCGGGACCGGGCCGGGAGCCACTCCAGTTTCTCCCGGGACGCCGTCGCCAGCAGTTCGGCGGCATGCGCCCGGCCCAGTTCGCTGCCGTCGGCCCCGGCCAGCATCCGGGCCAACTCGCGCACCCGCTGGTCGCCCTCCAGAGTTTGCACGTCGCTGCGGGTCACCCCGCCGTCGCCGGCCTTGTCCACGGCCAGGTGCCGGTCGGCGTATGCGGCGACCTGTGCCAGGTGGGTCACCACGATCACCTGGTGGTCCCGGGCCAACCGGGCCAACCGCCGGCCCACCTCCACCGCCGCCCGACCGCCAATGCCGGCGTCCACCTCGTCGAACACCATGGTGGGCACCGGATCGGCGTCGGCGAACACCACCTCGACGGCCAGCATCACCCGGGACAGCTCACCTCCGGAGGCACCCCGCGCCAACGGCAGCGCCGGGGCGTCCGGGTGCGGTTGCAGCAACAGGTCCACCTCATCCACCCCGTCCGGGCCGACACCCATCCGCTGCCCGTCCAGCTCCAGCGCTGGCTGCCCGTCGGCGACCGGGCGACCACGCACCTGTGCGACCACCCGCGCCTGCGGCATGGCCAGCCCGGCCAGCTCCGCGGTCACCGCCTCGGAGAACCGGCCGGCGGCCGCAACCCGGTGCCGGGACAGCGTCCCGGCCAGCTCGGCCAGCGCCACCTCGGCCTGGTCGCGGCGCTCGGCCAGCGCCGCCAGCGCCTCGGTGGAGGTGTCCAGGCCGGTCAACCGCTCCCCGGCCCGACGGGCCCACTCCAGCACCCCGTCCACATCCTCGGCGTACTTGCGGGTCAGCATCCGCAACGCGGCCCGCCGATCCTCCACCTCGGCCAGCCGGGCCGGGTCGGCGTCCAGGCCGTCCAGGTAGGACGCGAGTTCGGAGCCCAGGTCCGCCAGCAGGTAGGCAACCTCGTCCAGGCGGCGTTGCAACGCCGCCAGCTCGGCATCCCGGTCGGACTCCTGGGCCAGAGCACGACGCGCCACCGCCAGCAGCGTGCCCGCGTCGGCCTCCTCGGTGGACGCCTCGACCGGGCCGCCGGCCACCGCGTCGTGCGCGGTCCGCGCGGCCACCCGCAGCGCGTCGGCGTTGGCCAGCCGGGCCGCGTCGGCGTCCAGCCGAACGTCCTCACCCGGTTCGGGAGCCACCGCCTCGATCTCGGCGATCCCGTGCCGCAGCAGGTCAGCCTCACGGGCCAGATCCCGAGCGCGCGAGGTGCGCTCGACCAGCTCGGCGACGAGTTCCTGCCAGCGCGCGTACCCGGCGCGGTGCCGGCGCAGCAGGTCCGCGACCTCCTCGCCAGCGTAACGGTCCAGTGCCGCCCGCTGCTCGGCCCCGCGCAGCAGACGGAGCTGGTCGGACTGGCCGTGTACCGCGACCAGCCCGTCGGCCAGCTCGGCGAGCAGCCCGACCGGCACCGCCCGGCCGCCCAGATGTGCCCGCGACCTGCCCTCGGCCGACACCGTGCGCCACAGGATGAACGTGCCGTCCTCGTCAGGGTCCGCCCCGGCCTGCCCGGCCCGCTCCATCGCCGGTGAGCCGTCGGCCAGCCGGAGCCGGCCCTCCACCGCGGCCCGCCCGGCGCTGGCCCGCACCCGCGCGGTGTCGGCACGCCCGCCGAACAGCAGGTGCAGCCCGGTCACCACCATGGTCTTGCCCGCGCCGGTCTCGCCGGTGACCACGGTCAGCCCCGGGGCGAGTTCGAGCGTGGCGTCCTCGATGACACCCAGCCCCTGAATGTGCATCTCCTCGAGCACGGAGTGGACCATACCCGCCGTTCCGGACCGGCGTCCCCGCCCCGGCCACCGAACCGCACCCCGGACCGACCGGTCGGATCGTCCGGTCAGATCGTCCGGTCCCGGAATCCCTGCACCGGAAGCTGGAACTTCACCACCAGTTGGTCGGTGAACGGCCGGGGGTGGATCCGCACCACGTGCACCGACCGGCTGCCCCGCCGCACCTGGACCCGCCCGCCGGCTGGCACCGGAATGGACCGGCGCCCGTCACAGAACACCACCGCGTCATGGCCACGCTCGGCGATCCGCACCCCGATCACCGACTCGGGCGCGACCACCAGCGGCCGGGCAAACAACGCGTGCGCGCAGTTGGGCACCATCAGCAGCGCGTCCACCTCCGGCCACACCACCGGGCCGCCGGCGGAAAACGCGTAGGCGGTCGAGCCGGTCGGGGTCGCGCACAGCACCCCGTCACAGCCGAAGCTGGTCAGCGGCCGGCCATCCACCTCCACCACCACCTCCAGCACCCGCTCCTTGAGCGTCTTCTCCACCGACGCCTCGTTCAACGCCCAGGTCCGATCCATGACCCGGCCGTCGATCAACACGTCCACGTCCAGGGTGAACCGTTCCTCCACCTCGTAGGTGCGCTCCACGATGTGCCGCACAGTGTCGTTCAGCGCCTCGGGTTCGATGTCCTCCAGGAAACCGACCCGGCCGAGGTTCACGCCCAACAACGGCGCCCCGGCCGGATGCGCCATCTCGGCCGCGCGCAAAAACGTCCCGTCGCCACCGAGCACCAGCACGATCTCGGCGTCGGCGGCGGCCCGGTCGTCGGCCGGCACCTCGACCACCCCGTGGGTATGCAACTCGCCGGCCTCGCCGGCCAGCGCCCGCACCGTGAACCCGGCCGCCCGCAACTGCCGGGCGACCTCACCGGCGAACGTCACCACGTTGGCCCGCCCGGTGTGGGTGACCAGCAGGATCGTGCGCGTCATTCCGGCCCCAGCCCGACCGCGCGGCGCACCTGCCCGGCGTCCACCGGCGGGGCCCCGGCTCGCAGCCACAGGAAGAACTCCACGTTGCCCGACGGACCCGGCAGCGGGCTGGCCACCACCCCGGCCACACCCAGGCCCAACCCGGCCGCCTCCCGAGCGACCGAGAGCACCGTCTGCGCCCGGTCTTCCGGGTCCCGCACCACCCCACCCGCGGGCAACCGGTCCCGGCCCACCTCGAACTGGGGTTTGACCATCGGCACCACATCCCCACCCGGCTCGGTGCACGCGACCAGCGCCGGCAGCACCAGCCGCAGCGAGATGAACGACAGGTCCACCACGGTCAGCCCCACCCGGCCACCCACGTCCGCCGCGGTGAGGCTCCGCACGTTGGTGCGCTCGTGCACCCGCACCCGCGGATCGGTCCGCAACCGCCAGGCCAGTTGCCCGTACCCGACATCGACGGCCACGACCTCCCGCGCCCCACGGCGCAGCAGCACGTCGGTGAAGCCCCCGGTGGACGCCCCGGCGTCCAGACATCGCCGGCTGGCCACGGTCAGGCCGGTGAAGGCGTCGAGCGCGCCGACCAGCTTGTGCGCGCCGCGCGAGGCGTACTCGGGCCCGACGTCGCCCGGCTCGACCAGGACCGGGGTCGCCGGCCCGACCGCGGTCGCCGGTTTCGTCGCGGTCTGCCCGCCGACCCGCACCCTCCCGGCCTGCACCAACTCCACCGCCTGCTCGCGCGACCGGGCCAGGCCGCGCCTGACCAGCTCGGTGTCCAACCGCGCCCGCCGGACCATCAGGCCGCACCCCGTGGGTGTCCGCGCCGCCCGGCCCGAATCCGATCGCGCCACATGTCCGGCACCGACATCACACACTGTCGATGGAGGTCAGCGCATCCTGCAGCGCCGCGTGCACGGCGTCGTAACGCGCCACATGCTCGCCGACCGGCAGGGCGTCCAAGTCGTTCAGGTCGTCGAGGTCGTCCAAGTCGTTCAGGTCCGCCACTCCGGCTGCCGGGCCGGTCGCGACGCTGGCAGGTGGTTCCGGCCCGGCCGGATTTCCGGGCGAGCCGGGGTCGTCCTGGCGGCGGGCGGGCTGGTCCGGCGCGGTCACGGTCACTCCTCGTCGATGTGGTCGGTGATGGGACCGGCGTCACCAGGCGACCCGGCCCGGTCGATGCCCGAGGCACGGCGGTCCAGGCGTCGGGCACCGCGCCGCACCCCGCGGCCTCCGGCACCGGGCTCGGGTGCCGTGACACCCCATCCACGCTACCGGCCATGTCGGGCCGACGGCGTACCGGACACTCCTTCGTCAGGTCCGGGTGGACCCGTCCCGGTGGGATACCGTCGCTACGGTTGCGGGTCGCGCCCGCCGCGGACCCCGGCGGCACGGACGGAAGGAGTCCTCGTGGCCACCGTCGAGGAGTGCGAGCAGGCGCTGCGTCGACTCGCCGCGGCATTACGCGGACCCGGCGGGGACCAAACCCGCCAGCAGATCACCGACCGGACCGTGTCCTGCCACCTCACCGACCTGGACGTGACCTTCGCCGGGACACTGCGCGACGACGGCCTGCACGGCATCTCCCGCACCGGTGATCGGGCCGCGCAGATCAGGCTCGCCATGACCAGCGACGACCTGCTGGCCCTGACCGACGGCTCACTGACCCTGCTCTCGGCCTGGACCAGCGGCCGGGTCTCGATCAGGGCGGGGGTGTTCGACCTGCTCCGGCTGCGCAGACTGCTCTGACCCGCGGCGGGCCCGACCGCGCGCTGTCGCACCGCGAGTAGGTCACCCGCCCGGCAGCGACATCCGATCCAGCACCACACCGGCCGGACCGCCCAGAGCGTCCACCGGGGGTGTCCCCGGCAGCCGTCCGGGCGGTTCCCCCACACCCTCGACGACACGCCCGCCGTGGCCCGCCGGCCCGACCCCGTCCGCCTCCTCCCAGGCCGCCGCGCACAGCGCCCGCAACGCGTCCAGGTCCGTGCCGTCCCCGCCCAGGGTCAACCGACCGCCGGACCGCGGCGCCACCCGCCAGCCGCCACACCGCCAGCCGCCCTTCGCTCCCCTGACCGGTTCTGGGTGCGCCACCAGCAGACCCTCCAGGTCCGCGGCGACGTACATCGGGCGGTGCGCCGGCACCGCCGCCAGCAGTCGACCGGGGGTGGTCACGCCGGTGAGCACCACCATGCTGTCGCAGTCCGACCGGGTCGCCCCCTCGATGTCGGTGTCCAGCCGGTCGCCGACCACCAGCGGCCGGACCGCCCCGGTCCGCTGCACCGACTCGCGGTGCAGGGCCGGCTCGGGCTTGCCGGTGACGACCGGATCGACACCCGTTGCCATCCGAACGGCGTTGACCAGCGCACCGTTGCCGGGCAGCGGCCCGCGCGCCGACGGGATCGTCGCATCGGTGTTCGTGGCCACCCACAGGGCGCCGGCGTGAATGGCCGCGGCGGCCTCGGCCAGGTCCCGCCACCCGGTGTCCACCCCGTACCCCTGCACGACGGCGGCAGGATGGTCGGCCGCTGCGCGGAGCACCCGCAACCCACGCGAGGCGACCTCCCGGCGCAGCGCGTCGGTGCCCACCACCAACACCGCCGCACCGGCGGGAAGCCGTTCGGCCAGCACTCGGGCCGCGGCCTGCCCGGAGGTCACCACCTCCTCCGGCCCGGCCGCGATCCCCAGGTCGGTCAGGTGGGCCGCGACGGCCTCCGCGGTGCGCGATGCGTTGTTCGTGACGAAGGCGAGCCGGACGCCGGACGCGCGGGCCCTCTCCAGCGCTGCCGCGGCACCAGGCACCGGTTCCGGCCCGACATACACCACGCCGTCCAAGTCCAGCAACGCCACGTCGTAGCGCCGCACCAACGGCTCTGGGCAGCCACCCAGCCCGCCACCCGACCGGCGCGGGCGGCCCAACCCGTCGCGGTCAGTGACCGCCGCGGTCCGGGCCCGACCCGACGCGGGTGACGTCACCGGCCGCCCTCGGCTGTTCAGCGCTGCGCCGCGAGGGTCGCCCTGGCACCGCGCAACGCGGTCGCGTAGTGCGGGACGTCGGGCCGCATGGCCGCGGCCAGGGCAAGGTGCTCCACCGCCGACGCCAGGTCACCGGTCTTCGCCGCGGCCAGACCCAGCCCGAACTGGGCGTAGTCGTCCGCCGGGTTCACCGTGATGATCCACTCGAAGCTCGCGGCGGCCTCGGCGTACATACCCGCGTCGAACTGCGCCCGGGCCAGTCCCTCGCGCACACTCCTGGACCCCGGCTCGGCCTGCGCGGCATGGGTCAGCAAGGTCACCGCCGCCGCGGGGTTCCCTCCGTCGAGCAGGGCGACCCCGCGGGTGTACCAGTCGTACACCTCTCCGCTGGGCAGGACATCCGGCGGCGGGGGCGGCAGGTCCTCGTAGGGTCGACGGCTCTCGACTGCCTCGTCATCGCGGTAGTCGTTCCTGCGGTACTCGGCCACGGGCGGTCCTCCTCCTCGGTTGAGCCGGAATACGAACCCATGCCCCGGGCACGTATCCGACCGCGGCGGTCTCCGGCACCGACGCCGTGCGGCGCGGACCCTGCTCGTCGACGATGCGGCACCCTGCCTCGCCGTGAGGCCGTACCGCCCGACGCTCACTCCCCTCCCTGATCCCCGTCCGGGGTTCGCGCGGCAAACTCCGATCCACCCACCGCCCGGAGCGCCCAGTCGGTGTGCGGTGCTCCGCCCATCCTCCCACGTGACGCCCGAGCAGGTACCGCAGGCGCGTGCTGGCGTGCTGCGGACGCGCCCGGTGAACCGACGCTCCTGATCGGATGCCGTCCGGCGCACCACAGCGCCCCTCGACGCACTACCGGTCGGGTTCGCCGGGGAACGGGAAGTCCTCGATCCGCTCGTGTGCGTCGGTGAGCCCGTCCTCGTCGATCATCGCAACCGCGACGAACCAGTCATATGCCTCTTCGTTGCGACCGGCGGCGACCAGTGCGTCGGCGTAGGCGTACCACAACCGCGGGCTCCACGGCTCGACGACATCCCGGTCCAGGTCGGAGCCCTGCAACGTCACAACGGCCGCGTCGAACTCACCCAGGTCGCGCCGGGCACCGGCCGCCACGATCCGCAACTCCACCTGTTGCTCCGGGGGCAGCGTGGCTGCCTCGGCTGACTTGGCCAGTTCCAGGGCGCGTTCCGGACGTTCCAGGGCACGTTCGCAGTCCGCGATGACCGGAAGATGGGTGGCATCGCCGGTGATCCGGCGGGCGGCCCGCAGCTCGGACAGCGCCTCGGCCCACTCACCAGCGTGGTAGGCGGCGATCCCGGCGGCCTCACGGACCACGCCGATCCGGCCGGCGGTGGCCCGGGCCGCTCGGGCATGTGCCAGCGCCGCGTGCGGATCGACATCCACCAACCCGCCCGCCGCGACCAGGTGCCGCGCGACCCGTTCAGCGTTCTGTCGGGACAGGGAACGCAGCTCGTTCCGAACCTCAACCGAGAGCAGCGCCGGATCGGCATCCGCAGGCGGCGCGGGGTGACCGGCGGCCGCCCCGGGCGCCGGCGAGCCATCGCCAGCCGGCCGTTTCCGCGTCCGCCCACCCTGCGTTTCCCGCCCCGATCCAGCCGACCGGCCGCGAGACCCGCGTCCGGTCAGAACTGCACGTCGATCTGGCCGGCCACCGCCGCCACGCCGGTCACGGCCGGCCGCCCCGTGCTGGCCCGCGTCGCGAGAGCGCGGCGTGCCATCCTCGCCCATGTGGAACCCCTTTTCCGGACATTCGACACAAAGCAATGGGGGTCACCCATTACGAGTGACCCCCATTGAAAGAATGTCCGGCGGCGTCCTACTCTCCCACGCAGTCACCCGCGCAGTACCATCGGCGCAGAAGGGCTTAGCTTCCGGGTTCGGAATGGGACCGGGCGTTTCCCCTTCGCCATGGCCGCCGAAACACTATGGAGATGTCGGTCAGCGACCGCACCTCGGGAACCGCACAGTGGACGCGTAGCAAGTTTGTGGCAAGTCCTCGGCCTATTAGTACTGGTCAGCTCCATGCGTTACCGCACTTCCACTTCCAGCCTATCAACCCGATGGTCTAGTCGGGGGCCTTACTCCACAAGGGATGGGAGACCTCATCTTGAAGCGAGCTTCCCGCTTAGATGCTTTCAGCGGTTATCCCTTCCGAACGTAGCTAACCAGCAGTGCCGTTGGTACGACAACTGGCACACCAGAGGTTCGTCCGTCCCGGTCCTCTCGTACTAGGGACAGCCCTTCTCAAGTCTCCTGCGCGCGCGGCGGATAGGGACCGAACTGTCTCGCGGCGTTCTAAACCCAGCTCGCGTGCCGCTTTAATGGGCGAACAGCCCAACCCTTGGGACCTACTCCAGCCCCAGGATGCGACGAGCCGACATCGAGGTGCCAAACCATCCCGTCGATATGGACTCTTGGGGAAGATCAGCCTG
>DASULA010000383.1:0-4411 GCA_036278435.1 Mycobacteriales bacterium
CGTTGGCCGAACTGCCCGCGTTGGCCGGGCCGTCCGGGGCTGGGGGCACGGTGGTGGTGGTGCCGTGTGACACGCCCATGCTGACCGGCGAGATCCTGGCCGGGCTGGTGGCCGAACACGAGCGCACCGGGGCCGCGGTCACCCTGCTCACCAGTCCGCTCGACGACCCCACCGGTTACGGCCGGGTGATCCGGGACCAGGCCGGCCGGGTGCTGCGGGTGGTCGAACACGCCGACGCGTCCGACTCCGAGCGGCGGGTTCGCGAGGTGGCCACCGCCGTGTACGCGTTCGCCGGTGGTCCGCTGGCCGCGGCGCTGGCACGGCTGTCCACCGACAACGCCAAGGGCGAGGAGTACCTCACCGACGTGGTCGCCGACCTGGCCGGCGGCGGGCTTCCGGTCGCCGCCGTGCCGGCCGACCTGGCCGGGGTGGTCGGAGTCAACGACCGGGTGCAACTCGCCGCCGCCCGCCGCGCCCTCAACACCCGGCTGCTGGAGCGGTGGATGCGGGCCGGGGTCACCGTGTTCGATCCGGCCAGCACCTGGGTGGACTGCCAGGTGCGGCTCGCGCCGGACGTCACCGTGCACCCCAACACCCACCTGTGCGGCGCCACCACCGTGGCCGGTGGAGCTGAGATCGGTCCGGACTGCACCCTCACCGACACCGTCGTGGGCGAGGGTGCTCGGGTGGTGCGGGCCCAGTGCGACGGCGCCGAGGTCGGCCCCGGGGTGAACGTGGGGCCGTTCGCCTACCTGCGCCCCGGCACCCGGCTGGGCCGCGCCGCCAAGGTCGGCACCTTCGTGGAGGTCAAGGCATCCGAGGTCGGCGAGGGCACCAAGGTGCCGCACCTGACCTACGTGGGTGACGCGACCATCGGCGAGCACACGAACATCGGTGCCTCCAGCGTGTTCGTCAACTACGACGGCGAGTCCAAGAGCCGGACCGTGATCGGCAGCCACGCTCGGACCGGGGCGGACAACATGTTCGTGGCGCCGGTGACCGTCGGCGACGGCGCCTACACCGGAGCCGGGACCGTGGTTCGCGGGGATGTCCCGCCCGGCGCGCTGGCCGTCTCCGGCGGGCCGCAGCGCAACATCGACGGGTGGGTGAGCCGCCGACGCCCGGGCAGCGCCGCCGCGCAGGCGGCCGAGTTGGCCCAGGTGGCCGACACCGAGGCGGCCACCGGCCCGCCCGGACCCACGGGACCGCCCGGCCCGCCCGGACCCTCCGGGCCACCCGGGCCGCCCGGTCCACCGAGCCCGCCCCGACCGTCCCGGTCCGATCCACCCGGCGACACCGGGGCGGGCGGCGACCGTGCCGACGAGCGGACCGGCAGCGCTGAGGACGGTGCCAACGACCCTGCCGGCCCCGGCCGGGCGGGCACAGGACAGTGAAATGAACGGCGTCGACGGGAACGGCGTCGGTAACCAGCCGCTGGTCTTCGCTCGTGGAGGACGGGAATGAACACGATCCAGGCCGCGAGCCACAAGAGCCTGATGCTCTTTCCCGGACGCGGGTATCCGGAACTGGCCGACGAGATCGCCCGGGAGATCGGCGTGGACTGCACCCCCACGTCGACCTATGACTTCGCCAACAGCGAGACCTTCGTCCGCTACCAGGAGTCCGTGCGCGGTTCGGACGCCTTCGTCATCCAGAGCACCCCGTCGCCGATCAACCAGTGGCTGATGGAAGCCCTGATCATGGTCGATGCGCTCAAGCGGGGATCGGCCAAGCGCATCACGGCGGTGCTGCCGTTCTATCCCTACGCCCGCCAGGACAAGAAGCACCGCGGGCGTGAGCCCATCTCCGGCCGGTTGGTGGCTGACCTGCTCAGGACGGCGGGGGCCAACCGGATCCTCACCGTGGATCTGCACACCGCACAGATCCAGGGTTTCTTCGACGGCCCGGTCGACCACCTGTTCGCCATGCCGGTGCTGTCCCGCTACATCGACCGGAAGTACGCCGGCAGCGACCTGGCCGTGGTGGCGCCGGACTCGGGCCGGGTCCGGGTCGCCGAGCGCTGGACCGACCGGTTGGGCGGCTGCCCGCTGGCATTCATCCACAAGACCCGGGACCCGATGGTGCCCAACGAGGGGGTTCGGGCGAACCGGGTGGTCGGTGACGTCGCCGGCCGGGTCTGCATCGTGGTGGACGACATGATCGACACCGGATCGACGATCATCAAGGCAGCCGACGCACTGCTGGATGCCGGCGCGGCCGACGTGATCGCCGCGGCCACCCACCCGGTGCTGTCCGGGCCGGCTGCCGACCGGCTGAAGAACAGCCGGATCAGCGAGATCGTGCTGACCAACACGCTGCCGATCCCGCCGGAACGCCGGCTGGACAAGATCACCGTGCTGTCCATCGCACCGCTGATCGCCCGGGCGATCCGCGAGGTGTTCGAAGACGGGTCGGTGACCAGCCTGTTCGACGGCAACGCGTCCTGAACGCTCACCCAGGCTGGTTGCCGCGGACCGGCGGCGGGTCACCACGGGTGACTGGGCGGAAGGGGTCGGTTGTGGGTGGGCGACGGGCAACGGGTACTGTGTAGCGGTTGCCCGGCGAGGGACGCCGCCCCGGCCTCCGTCATCGACGCGGTGGTTGTGGACGACCTCCGGCCCGTGCCCCCACCGCATTGCCGTTCGCAGATGTCGTTCTCAGCCGAGGAGTGCTCCGTCGTGTCCGAGGTCCGTATCGCCGCCGAACCACGTTCCGAGTTCGGCAAGGGAGGTGCCCGTCGTACCCGCCGGGCCGGAAAGGTTCCTGGCGTGATCTACGGGCACGGGCGTGACCCGGTGCACGTGGCGTTGCCGGGGCACGAACTCATGCTGGCCCTGAAGGCCCCGAACGTGCTGCTCAGCCTGGACTACGACGGCGGCACCGAACTGGTACTGCCCAAGCAGGTACAACGCGACCCGATCCGGGGCTTTCTCCAGCACGTGGACCTGGTGATCGTGCGGCGCGGCGAGCAGGTGACGGTGGACGTGCCGCTGGTGTTCGTCGGGGATGCAGTCCCGGACGCGCTGGTCAACCACGAACTGAACACCCTGTCGGTGCGGGCCGAGGCCACTCACATCCCCACCTCGGTGGAGATCAGCATCGCCGGCCTGGCCGTGGGCGGCCGGGTCACCGCGGGCGAGATCGCGCTGCCCGACGGGGTGTCGCTGGCCATCGAGGCCGACCACGTCGTGGTCTCCATCCTGGCCGCCCCGTCGGCCGCGCAGGTCGAGGCCGACCTGGCCGGGGCCGAGGCGGACGCCGGCATCGAGCGGGAGACTCCGGCCGAGACCGCCGGGGCGACCGCGGCCGAGCCGCAGTCCTGACCGGACGGAGCGGACAGCACGGATCGACCCGACCACACCCATCCCGGACGCGGCATGCGCGCACTGTGTCGTACGGTGGCCCGGCTTACCGGCCGGGCCACCGTCGGCGCCGCCGAGGGTGTTGGGCAAACCGCGGCGGGTGCCGCCGTCGGTGAGGTGGGGGACCCGTTGAGCGGTGAGGTGTATCTCGTCGTCGGGCTGGGAAATCCCGGTCCGGACTACGCCGGCAACCGGCACAACGCCGGTGCCATGGTGCTCGATGTCCTGTCCGGACGGTGCGGCGGGCGGTTCAGGAGCCACCGGGCCCGGGCCGAGGTGATCGAGGGGCGGCTGGTCGGAGTCCGGGTGGTGCTGGCCAAACCCCGGTCGTACATGAACGTGTCCGGCGGGCCGGTCGCCGGGCTGCGCGATTTCTTCAAGGTGCCGGTCGAGCGGATCGTCGTGGTGCACGACGAACTGGACATCCCGTTCGGTGCGCTGCGGCTCAAGCGCGGCGGCGGGGACAACGGGCACAACGGCCTGCGTTCGATCACCGCGTCGCTGGGCAATCGGGACTACCTGCGGGTCCGGTTCGGCATCGGCCGCCCGCCCGGCCGGCAGGACCCGGCCGACTTCGTGCTGCGCAACTTCTCCACGGTCGAGCGCAAAACCCTGGACGTGGAACTGGAACGCGCCGCGGACGCGGTCGAGGCCCTGCTCACCCACGGCCTGGACGCCGCCCAGAACGCCTACCACGGCCCGGCGTAGCCGGCGTCGCGAGCCGACCCTCGGGCAGTGGCGCCACTCATGCCGTCACCCTGGGCCAGGCCGCCGCAGGTCACGCCCGCGCCGGTGGCGCCTCGCTTCCGAGTAGCGCACTGAATCATATGACAGACTGGCATCAAGGGCTTCGATGATAAGATTAGCGGCAGCGTAATCTTATGAAGAGGGCGGTGCGTGACGGTGGCGCATATGATTCCAGATCCCGTGGGCGCTCGCGAGACGCTCCAGCGGGCGGTGAACCACCTCCTGACGGCTCTGGCTTCGGGCCGCATGCCAGCAAAGGTTGAGACTGAGAGAGTCGACCTGAAAGAAGAGGCCGATCGGCG
>DASULA010000384.1:0-2172 GCA_036278435.1 Mycobacteriales bacterium
CCGTTGGCCGCCTCCGGCGCGACGTGCCCGATGCACGGCCCGGTGGTGCCGCCGGAGAACCGGCCGTCGGTGAGCAGCAGCACGTCCTTGCCCAGGCCGGCGCCCTTGATCGCCCCGGTGATGGCCAGCATCTCCCGCATTCCCGGGCCGCCGCGCGGCCCCTCGTAGCGGATCACCACGGCGTCACCGGCCCGCAGGCTGCCGGCCAGCAGCGCCTCCATCGCGCCCTGCTCGCCGTCGAACACCCGGGCGGTGCCCTCGACCACGTCCTGGTCCAGGCCGGCGGCCTTGACCACCGCGCCCTCCGGGCACAGCGACCCGGACAGGATGACCAGCCCGCCGGTGCGGTGGATCGGGTCGGCCAGCGCGTGGATGATCTTGCCGTCCGGGTCGGGCGGGGTCACCTCGGCCAGGTTCTGGGCCACGGTGTGGCCGGTCACGGTCAGGCAGTCGCCGTGCAGCAGGCCGGCGTCCAGCAGCGCCTTCATCACCACCGGCACGCCGCCGATCGCGTCGATGTCGCTCATCACGTACCGGCCGAACGGCTTGACGTCGGCCAGGTGCGGGGTGGCATCGCCGATCCGGTTGAAGTCGTCCAGGGTGAGGTCCACCCGGGCCTCGTGCGCGATGGCCAGCAGGTGCAGCACCGCGTTGGTGGAACCGCCCAACGCCATCACCACGGCGATGGCGTTCTCGAACGCCTGCCGGGTGAGGATCCGCCGCGCGGTGATGCCGGCGTCGATCAGCGCGACCACCGCCTCGCCGCTACGTTCGGCGTAGACGTCCCGGCGGGAGTCCGGCGCGGGCGGGGTGGCGCTGCCGGGCAGTGACATGCCCAGCGCCTCGGCCGCGCTGGCCATCGTGTTGGCGGTGAACATCCCGCCGCAGGCGCCCTCACCCGGGCAGGCGTGCCGTTCGATCTCGGTCAGCTCGTCCCGGCTGATCCGCCCCAGCGCGCAGGCGCCGACACCCTCGAACACGTCGACCACGGTCAGGTCGCGGCCGTCCAGGTGGCCGGGCAGGGTGGTGCCGGCGTAGAGGAACACCGCGGCCAGGTCGAGCCGGGCGGCGGCCATCAGCATGCCGGGCAGGGACTTGTCGCAGCCGGCCAGCAGCACCGAGCCGTCCAGCCGTTCGGCGAACATGACCGTTTCCACCGAGTCGGCGATCACCTCGCGGCTGACCAGGGAGGCGCGCATCCCCTCGTGCCCCATGGAGATGCCGTCGGACACCGAGATGGTGCCGAACTCCATCGGGAACCCGCCGGCTCCGCGCACGCCCACCTTGGCCTTCTTGGCCAGCCGGTCCAGGGACAGGTTGCACGGGGTGATCTCGTTCCACGAGGAGGCCACCCCGATCTGCGGGGAGTCCCAGTCGTCGTCGGTCATGCCCACGGCGCGCAGCATCGCCCGCGCCCCGGCACGTTCCATGCCCTCGGTGACCTCGTGGCTGCGCGGCTTGCGGTGCTGTGGCGTTGTCACTTCTGGTGTCCTCACGATCGTCGCGGGGTGGCGTACGTTCCGGCCGGAGGCCGCACCCGGGTCCCGGGCTGGCCGTCAACGGCGGAACCTGTCACGCGGTCCGCTAAGCCTAAACCCCCCGCACACCACCCCTGACCCACACCGCCCGCCCACACGAAGTCACGACGAACACATGCCGAGCGCGTCGGTAGGTGAATGTCGCGCCAGTGCCGGATAGTTGCGCCAGTGGCGGATAGTTGCCATACTAGTCACCGCACCGGCCCCGTAGGCCGGTGAAGTGAGCCCGGCACCCGTCCGGACGGTCGGCTGGCCGGGCTTCGCGCTGTCTGGACCCCGGCTCATCGCCTATCAAGGTCAACTACCCTAATGATCATGGGCATCACCCGGCGTCGCCAGTCCCCACCGGCTCCGTAGCACCAGCCGATCACGTCAGCGATCCAGAGTAGTTGTTCTTGGCTGCTGTCAAGATGTTCGTAGGTGAGACCGGTGTCCCGTGGTCGTTTGCCCAGCACCGCACGAACGGTCTGCTCGTCGTGGTGGTCCCGGCCAGAACGGGAGTCAAGCACCAGTCTCCGGCCGCCGTTGTCGACCAAGTCCTCGACCAGGTGTACGAGACATGCCTGCCTGGCAGCCTCCTCGCCAGCCGAACACTCTCGGGTGTATACGCGAACCTGAACCCCGGCCGCAACCA
>DASULA010000385.1:0-9938 GCA_036278435.1 Mycobacteriales bacterium
CCCTCAATCGCCGCCAGAAACGCCTTCGCCTGACCATTCAACCCAGCCACCGCACCGTCCAAATTGGACGCATGCTGGTTCACCGCATTGTTCTCAACCGAGAACTTCGTACTCACACCAACCCCCTTAAATGATCTTACGAACCTACAGATGCAACTGACGGAAGATTATCACCACAATCCGACAGGTGGGACGCGTCGGATCAGCCCTGGGTTCCCGCCGGCCAACCGCGCGGCGGACCGTTTCCCGGGAACGGCAATGCCGCCGGACTCAGCCCGGGTCAGTTGCCGCGGTCCCGAGGTGCGGTGACCGGGCCGGTCGCCACATCGTGGTGATCACCCGGGCGCCCTCGGGCAGGGCGAGGACGCCGGTGGCCCGGAACCCGAGGTGCTCGTACAGCGGCACGTTGCTGGTCTTGCTCGACTCCAAATAGGCCGGCGTGCCGTCCCAATCGCAGCGGTCCAGTCGGGACCGCAACAGCACCCCGCCGACGCCGTGCCCCTGCCGCTGAGGGTCCACCCCGACCACACCGAGGTACCAGTGCGGCTCACGGGGGTGCACGGCCGCGCCGGCCCGCAGCAGCGTCGACGCCTGGCCGAGCCGTCGGCCGTACGCCCGGGCGTACCCGGGCAGGGTCAGCAACTGGCGGCCCAACGGCGCCAACCAATGGTCCGGCGGCAGCCACAGCGCGACGCCGGAGATCCGGTCCGGCTCGCAGGCCACCTCCACGCCGCCGAACCGGAGCGCGTCCCAGCGAAGCAGGGTGGTGAAGAAGCGCCGGAGCCGGCGCGGCCGGCTGGCCGGGTCCGGCAGCATCCACACGAACGGCGGGTCATCGTGGAAGGCCCGGGCCAGCAGGGCCGACAACGCCACCACGTCGCTCCGCCGGGCCGGCCGGATGGCGACGCCGGTGTCCCCCATGGCCGCCACGCTACGGACGGGCACACACCCCGTCAACGCGCTCCACCCAACCGCTCCCGCAGGTTTTCGCAAGAAAACCTCACTATGTAACCGGTTAACCCTGAGGTTTTCGCGAGAAAACCTCAGGAGTCGTCGCCGGAGCCGCCGACCAGGCCAGCCCGGCGCAGCGCGTCTGCCAGCGCGCCTCCAGGCGCGGCACCCGAGCCAGCCGCACTACCGGACTTCCCGCCGGGCCGTCCGCCGGTTCGCCCACCCCTGCCGCGGCCCGCGCCGTCCCGGCGGCCCGACCCGGCCTGGGGCCGCCCGCCGGACTGCCCGCCTGACTCCCCGGCCGGGCGCCCGGCGACCTCCTCGTCCAGCCGCAACGTCAGCCCGATCCGGCCGCGCACGGTGTCCACGTCGAGCACCTTCACCCGGACCACGTCGCCGGACCTGACCACCTCGCGCGGGTCGGACACGTACGTCCGCGACATCGCCGAGACGTGCACCAGTCCGTCCTGGTGCACCCCCACGTCCACGAACGCGCCGAACGCGGCCACGTTGGTGACCACGCCTTCGAGCACCATGCCCACCCGCAGGTCCGCCAGGGTGTCCACGCCCTCGGCGAACGTCGCGGTCCGGAACGCCGGTCGCGGGTCGCGGCCCGGCTTGTCCAACTCGGCCAGGATGTCCGCGACGGTCGGCAGGCCGAACGTGTCATCGACGAACCGGGCCGGATCCAGCCCGCGCAACACCGCGGTGTTGCCGATCAGCGTGGCCAGGTCGGCGCCGGTCGCGGCCAGGATCCGGCCCACCACCGGGTAGGACTCCGGGTGCACCCCCGAGGCGTCCAGCGGGTCGTCCCCGCCGGGGACCCGCAGGAAACCGGCGCACTGCTCGAACGCCTTGGCGCCCAGCCGGGGCACGGCGTTCAGGTCGCGGCGGGACCGGAACCGGCCGTGGGAGTCCCGGTACGCGACGATGTTGCCGGCCAGCCCCTCGCCGATGCCCGACACCCGGGTCAGCAGCGGGGCCGAGGCGGTGTTGACGTCCACCCCGACGGCGTTCACGCAGTCCTCCACCACCGCGTCCAGCGACCGGGACAGCGACGACTCGGGCAAATCATGCTGGTACTGGCCCACGCCGATGGACTTCGGGTCGATCTTGACCAGTTCGGCCAGCGGGTCCTGCAACCGCCGGGCGATCGAGACCGCGCCGCGCAGCGACACGTCCAGCTCGGGCAGTTCGGCCGACGCGTAGGCCGACGCCGAGTACACCGACGCACCGGCCTCGGACACCACGGCCCTGGTCAGGCCCAGTCCGGGGTGCTTGCGGATCAGCTCGGCGGCCAGCGCGTCGGTCTCCCGCGACGCGGTCCCGTTGCCGATCGCGACCAGGTCGACCCGGTGCGCGCCGGCCAGCCGGGCCAGCGTGGTCAGCGCCTCGTCCCAGCGCCGCTGCGGCGGGTGCGGGTAGATGGTGTCGGTGGCCACCACCTTGCCGGTAGCGTCGACCACGGCGACCTTCACCCCGGTGCGGAACCCCGGGTCCAGGCCCATCGTCGCCCGGGTGCCGGCCGGCGCGGCCAGCAGCAGGTCGCGCAGGTTCGCCGCGAACACCGCGACCGCCGCGTCTTCGGCGGCCTGCCGCAGCCGGACCCGCAGGTCCACCACCAAGCGCACCAGGATGCGGGTCCGCCACGCCCAGCGCACCGTGTCGACCAGCCAGCGGTCGGCCGGCCGGCCGTGGTCGGCCACGTCGAACCGCGCCGCGATCGCCCGCTCGTACTCGCCCGGACCGGCCGGCGGCGGGCTGGACACCGGCTCGGGGTCGGGCTCCAGAGCCAGGTCGAGCACGCCTTCCTTCTCGCCCCGGAACATCGCCAGGATCCGGTGTGAGGGCAGCCTGGTGAACGGTTCGGCGAAGTCGAAGTAGTCGGAGAACTTCGCCCCGGTCGCCTCACTGCCCTCCCGCACCCGGGAGGTCAGCCGGCCGGCCGACCACATCCGTTCACGCAGTTCGCCGATCAGGTCGGCGTCCTCGCCGAACCGTTCGACCAGGATCGCCCGGGCACCGTCCAGCGCGGCGGCGGTGTCGGGCACGCCCCGGTCGGCGTCCACGAACGCCTCGGCCGCCGCCCGCGGGTCGTGCGACGGGTCGCCCAGCAGTTCCTCGGCCAGCGGTTCCAGCCCGGCCTCCCGGGCGATCTGCGCCTTGGTGCGCCGCTTGGGTTTGTACGGCAGGTAGATGTCCTCCAGCCGGGCCTTGGAGTCAGCCGCCATGATCTGGGCCTCAAGCGCGTCGTCCAGCTTGCCCTGGGAACGGATCGACTCCAGCACGGCGGCGCGCCGCTCCTCCAGTTCCCGCAGGTAACGCAGCCGCTCGGTCAGGGTGCGAAGCTGGGCGTCGTCCAGGGCGCCGGTGGCCTCCTTGCGGTAGCGGGCCACGAACGGCACGGTTGCGCCGGAGTCGAGCAGGTCCACCGCGGCGGCCACCTGCCCGGGGCGTACCCCCAGCTCCTCGGCGATCCGCTGCTGCACCGAGATCCCCGATCCGGCCACCGACATCGTCACGATCCTGCCCGCCCTCTCCCGAACCTGCCCGATGAACGCCCGCCGACCCGGCGGTGCTCAACCGATGGTGGAACCGGTCACCGTCGGATCGTGGGCGCCGAGGAAGAATATGCCGGGGAAGCCGCTGGTCTCGAACCCGTCGCTGGGGTTGGCCCGCAGGGTCGAACCCTCGATGCTCATCGTGCCGGTGCGGTCGTTGCTCACGAAGAACACCGCGCCGCCGCCCTCGTTGGCGTGGTTGTGCTCGATGAGGGTGCCGGCGATCCGCACCGTGTAGGTGTTGCCGTCGGTGTAGATGGCCCCGCCGCTGCCGCCGCCGGGCGTGCCCTGCTTCGCCGGGTTGGCGCCCCGCCCGATCGCGGTGTTGTAGGTCATGACGCTGTTCAGCACCACCCAGGACACCCCGATGCTGCTCAGCGCTCCCCCGTTGGAACACGTCCCGCCCTGCCCGGGCGCCCCGCCGAACGTGCTGTCCACGACGTAGACCGGCAGGCCGTGCCACTGGCTGAGCGCCCGGATCGCGGCCCCGCCCAGGTCCGGGCCGGTGGAGTCGCAGCGGTTGCGGACGAACCGGGAGTTCACCACTGTCAGTTGGCCACCCCGGTCGAGGATCGCGCCGCCGCCACCGCCCTCACTCAGCTCGCCGGTGGAGTTGCCGTCGGCGAACGTCAGGTTCTGCACGGTGAGCCGCGGGTACTGCTGGTCCTGGCAGTGCGAGGTGGTCCACACCTGCGCCTTGTCGCAGGTGTCCAGGTACAGAATCCGGCGCACCCCGCCGCCGCTGAGCGTCACCCTGCCGCCGCCGTCGAGTACCACCAGCGGGCCGTGGTCGTTGCGCACCCTGGCGGTGGCCCGCATGGTGATGGTCACCGGGTCCGGCCCGCAGGAGAACGTGATGATGCCGCCGGCGGCCACGGCGGCCACCACGGCCGCGGACGTGCAACTTGCCGGGGTGCCGTCGCCGATCACCCGGGTCGGGTGCGAGGTGTCCACCGCCGCGGCCCCGGCCGGCACGGCGGCGTGCCCGTCGGGGTTCCCGGCCGCCGGCAGCGGTGGGGTCCGGCGGGTCGGCGTGGGCTTGGCGGTGCGCTTCGGGGTGGGTGACGGCGTGGCCGACCGGGTGGGCACCGGCGGCAGGGTGACCGCGCCGGCGGCGGAGGAGACGTCCCCGGTCAGCGCGCCCGGCCGGTGCGGCGCCGAGCCGCACCCGGTCAGGCCGGCACCGGTCAGCAGGCCGGCGGCGATCAGGGCGCAAACGCGTGTGATCCGCACCGGGCGACCATAGAGGAACGCCTCCGGCCGGGGCTCGCTTCCGGCGCCAATTCTTCGACCGCCCTGCCCGGCCCGAGACGGCGTCTTGCGCCTGACGGCCATCGCGGCGTATCACGGCCGCGGCGCGGCGGCGGGCCGGGCTGGTGATCGCGGCGGCCTGGCTGCCGGTGCTGGTGTTCCTCGTCGCCGGGATCGATTCGGCCACCGCCGTGTCGGCCCGGGCGGTGCTCCTCAGTTCCGTGGCGGGAGTCGCCGCGATCGCGTCGGTGAGCACGGTGCCCCGGCTACGCACCGCCGGCCGGGACCTGGTGGTGGCACTGGACCGGGACGGTCGGGCGGTCAGTCCCCGCCGATCACGCCGAACCGGTCGTACAGGCCCAGGTCGGCGGCGGCACCGCCGAATCGCCAGACCGGCCCGTTCCACTCCTCGGCGACGACCAGGCCGGACTCGGCCGGCATCGCCCCGATCAGGGCCTCGGTGAGGTCGGTACCCGACCAGGGCGGTGGGCCGATCTGGCCGTCCCAGGGCTCCGGCGCCAGATCGCGTCCTTCCGACTTCGGCCCGGCCTCCGGTATCGGCGCCGGCTCGGGTTCTGCCTCCGGCTCCGGCACGCGGACGAACGGCAGGTCGTAGGTCAACGCGTCGGGGTAGCGGTCGATGATCTCCAGGTAGCGCCCGTCCAGGTCGGTGATCAGCATGCGGAGCCGGCCCGGCCACCGGCCGCCCAACGCCTCCAAGGCACTACCGGTGTCGTTGCTGAGCACGCCCAGGTCGCGCAGGTCGTTCTCGTGCAGGCGTACGGTCCGCCAGATCCGTTCCAGCGCCCCGAGGATGCCCTGCACGGTCGAACTGTTCAACGCCCCGGCCAGCTCGTGCCCGCCGGCCTGTAGGCCGTTGCCCAGCACCTCCTGGAACTCGCCGGCCGCGCGGAGTGCCTCCGACATCTGGTAATGCGCGTCCCACGCTCTGACCTCGACGAGCCGGCGCATCTCCCCGGACAGTTCGCCCGGGTCATGGCCTGTGACGTTCCCGCTGGCCCGGGGTCGGGGAATCCACAGCCTGCCGGTGTCCCGGCGGCCGGGACCGAAACCGGTCGGCGGCCGGTCGGCCGACTGGCCGATCCGGTGATCGTCCGCGGCAGACAGCCCAGCACCGCGGCCCACCCGCAGGATCGTCGCGGTCGACGCCTCCTCGCTGCGTTCGTAGTTGTGGAAGGTGTGCCCCAGCGCCAGGGTGAAGGAGGTGAGGTTGGCAACCAGCGCCCGTTCGATCGCGATCGAACCGTGCACGGCCACCGCGTGCATGCGGCGCAACTCCAGCCCGGTCCGCCACCGGCCGTACCGGACGCCGCCGAACAGGTCCCGGGCGGCCATCCGTAACGACTCTGGAGTCCCCCGGGACCGAGACTGCAACTCCTCGGTGTGGCGCTCCAGCGCGGCCTTGACCTCGGCCAGGGCGGCGTAGTTGACCGAAAGGCGCCCCGCCGCGTGCCCGGTCGGCCATCCGGTCTCGAACGGCGTCGGGTCCGCCAGACCCTCCATGTCGGGGAAGTCTAGTTCGGTTCCGGTGATTCCCGCGGCGGTCCCTTTCGGAGCGGCGCGATGACCTTCACGCTCTGCCCTGACCGGTGGGACGGGTGCTCTAGCCTTCGCTGAATGACGACCAACGCCGCGGCGGACGACCTGAGTCCCCTGGAGTGGGCTCTGCTCGACGCGGTCGCCCGCGACGAGCCGCTGGTCGTCGCCGACGAGTGCCCCGGCGAGGTCACCGGCTCGGCCGGTTCGGTGCGGGCACAGGTCGTGCGCGACATACTCCTGGGCCGGCCGGTGGGCGGGCAACGGGTCGAGCCGGGGCCGCGTGGCGTGCGGATGTGGGGCGTGGTCGTGTCCGGCCAACTCGATCTGGCCGCCGTCCGGTCCCCCGTTCCGCTGCACCTGACCAGATGCCGGCTGCGGCAACCGGCCGTGCTCGCCGACGCGCGCATACCCCAACTAATCCTGAACGGCTCCCACCTGCCCGGCGTGGAGGCCGAGCGGCTGCGGGTGGACAGCAACCTCATGCTCGCCGACACCGTGATCACCGCGGCCGGATCCTCCTGCGCGGTGCGCCTGTTGGGCGCGGTAGTCGGCGGCCAGCTCAGCTTCACCGACGCCGCGTTACGCGCCGGCGGTGACTGCGCGCTGCACGCGGACGGGATCGGCGTGGACGGCGACCTGCTGCTGCGTGGGGTGGGGCACCGGTTCACCGCCGACGCCGGCGGAAAACGCGGCGCGGTGCGGCTGAACGGTGCCCGCATCGGCGGAAACCTCGAATGTGACCACGCCGATCTGGCGGCGAGCAAGGGCCCGGCCCTGACCCTGGAACGTGCCGAGATCAAGGGAAACCTGTACCTGCGCGACGTCTGGGCGACAGGCGGTCCCCCGGCCGCGGTTGTCCTGGTCGGCGCCCAGGTCGGCGGCCAGTTGAGCTGCACCGGTTCGCGCCTGGGATGCGCCGAGGGCACCGCGATGGTCGGCGACGACTTCCAGGCCGGCGGCGGTGTCTTCCTCAACGACGGGTTCCACGCCAACGGCGGGCGGGGTCATCCCGCGGTGCGGTTGATCGGGGCGCGGATCGGCGGTCACCTGGACTGCGTGGGTGGCGTCCTGTGGGCCGCCGGCCGCGAGGATCTGGTGCTCGACCTGCGGTTCGCCAGCGTCGGCAAGCTGCTCAGGCTCTCCACCCGGGGCGCCACCCAGGCCGACCCTGGCGATCCCCGGCCGGCGCTGGGCGAGCCCGGACTGGTCGCCCTGGACGGTCTGACCTACCCGGTCCCACCGGAGGGAATGGACTGTGCGGAGTGGATCGACGTGCTCGGCCGGCAGACGCCGTCGTTCACCGCGCAGCCGTACCAGCAGCTCGCCGGCACCTACCGCGCGGCCGGGCGCGAGCGGGACGCCCGCCAGGTGCTGATCGCCCGGCAACACGACCTGCTGCGGCGCGGCGATTTGACCGGGTGGTCCCGGGAACGGCACCGCGCGCTCGGTCTGCTGCTCGGCTACGGATACCAGTCCTGGCGTTCGCTGGTCGCGCTGGTCGCCACCGTGATGGTCGCCGTGGTCTTCGTGCTGGCCCTGGCGCGGTGGAGCGGCGCGGTGGTCCACCCGTCGCGGCCGGGTGGTCCGGTGGTGGCGTGCGCCACCGTCGAACAGATCGGGGTCGGCATCGACCTGGCCCTGCCGTTGATCCAGACCGGTGCCGGTTCGACCTGTGAGCTGGCCGCCTCCCGGCCGGCCGAGGAGCCGCTGGTCGCGCTGAGCTGGGTGTTCCAGGTCTTCGGTTGGGCGTTCGCCACCCTGTTCGTGGCCGGCTACACCGGGCTGATCCGCACGGTGTAGCCGACGATGTCCTCAGTTCGGGCGCCGCGGATCGTCGGTCCGCCCGGTGGTCTGGACAGCGACGGTGTCCCGCTCGTCGTCGGCGGTCTCGGCGGTCTCGGCGGTGTCGGCGAACGCCTCGCGCACCTTGCGTTCGTCGTGCGCGTCGGACCGGTCCACGATGCGCAGTCCGAGTGTCTCGGCGACGAGGTTTTCCACCAGCTCCGCTTCGGCCCGCGTCACGTCGTGCGTCATCACCTGGATGCGGACCCGCTTGTGTCTCTTGTAGACGGTCACAGCCACCGGGATGGACCGGCCCGCCGAACCCGTCCCGGGCACGGCCACCGTCGTGTCGACCCTGGCCACCGACGCCGAGTTCACCGGGCGGGTCAGCGGTCCGGTCGCGATCGTGGCGAGCCGGGACTCCATCTGGTCGAGCACCGCGGTGGTGACCGCGCCGGCCAGCATCGCGAAGACGGCTACGCAGAAGATGCAGGGCACGTCATACTCCTGTCAGTTGGCCGTTTGGGCCCGCGCGGGGCGGTCGGGACTGGTATGCGCGGGTCACAGGTACGCCCCGTCCTGGTCCGTCGAGTCGGCGTCGATCCGGGTGGCGCCGGTCGTCCCGCCGGCCCGGGAGTGCTCGCGCAGGGCCTCGGTGAACGCGGCCATGGTGACGGCGGGCGGACCACCGGTGGCCCCCGGCCGCTGGGCGGCCACCATCGCGCGCAGCGCCGCGTGCTGGCACAGCGCCTCCAGGTCAGCGCCGGAGAACCCGTCGGTCCACCCGGCCAGCAGGCCCAGGTCCACCCCATGCAGCGGCATCGTCGCGCTGAACAGGGCGAGCAGCCCGCGCCGGTCGTCCCGGTCGGGCAGCGGGATCGTGACCGTACGCGACAGGCGGCCCCCGCGCAGCAGCGCCGGATCCAGCAGATCCGGTCGGTTCGTCGCGGCCATCACGAACACCCCGCGCTGGTCGGTCATGCCGTCGATCTCGGCGAGCAGTTGGGTGAGGGTCCGGTCGGCGTAGGACGATCCGGTGTCCGACCGCGCACCGGCGATCGCGTCGATCTCGTCGATGAAGATGATCGATGGGGCGTTGTCGCGGGCCCGGGCGAACAGCCGCACCACGCCGGCCTCGGACTCACCGACCCACTTGCTGGTCAGGTCCGCGGCGGTCCGCGGGTAGAACGAGCAGCCGGCCTGCGCGGCCAGAACCCGGGCGATCGTCGTCTTGCCAGTGCCCGGCGGTCCGGCCAGCAGCAGGCCGCTGGGGACGTCGACGCCGTACTGTCGGGCCCGTTCCGGGTGGGCGATCATGGCCTGGATCTGGCGCAGTTCGGCCTTGACGTCCTCGGCCAGGATCAGCCGGTCCCAGGTCCAGTCCTCGACGGTCGGCCGGTCGGTGCCGCCCAGCCCGGCCAGCGCGGCGCCCAGGTGCCCGGTGGTGATCGGAACCGGCGCGCCCGACTCGGTGGCCGCCCGAAACGCCGCCAGCGCGGCTGCCTCGACCACCCGGACGATGGTGGCCGGAGTCCGTCCCGCGGTATGCCGGGCGATCTGGTCGAGGTCGAGGTCGGCTGCCACCGGCCGGCCGGCGAGCTGGGCCGCCAGCACGGCCCGGCGGGCGGCGAGGTCGGGCAGGTCGACCCGGATGTGCCGGTCGAAGCGACCCGGGCGCACGATCGACCGGTCCAGGTCGTCGAGGCGGTTCGTGGCCGCCATGATCACCAGGTCGTGGACCGGGTGCCATTCCTCCAGCGACCGCAACAGTTGGCTGACGACCCGCCGGCTCTCCTCGTTGAGGCTGTCGTCCCGGCGTTCGGCGATCGAGTC
>DASULA010000386.1:0-9885 GCA_036278435.1 Mycobacteriales bacterium
CCCGGCCGGCCAGCGTCTCGTTCACCCGGTCGAGCAGCAGCGTGCGGGCCCGCTCGGGGTCGTCGACACCGACCAGGTCCAGGTAGGTGATGGTGGCCAGCAGCCCGGACAACTCGCAGTCCTCGACCCGAATGGTCATCAGCTTGCTCTCCGGCCGGTCCGGCGCGGAACGCAGCGCGGCCTGCCACTCCATCCGCCCGTACCGCGAGGTCAGGTAGTTGCGCGACAGGATCGCCACCACGACGGCCGAACCGCTCACCCCGCGGTCCATCAGCTCGATGAAGTTCGTCCCGGTGACAAAGTCCCATACCTGGAGCATCGTGCGGTAGTTGGCCGCCTCCAGGGTGCCGGCCACCCAGGTCGCCCACCGCTCGTCAACTGGTGAGTAGCTGATGAAGAAGTCGAGTGAACGTTCCGCGGAGGAATCTCGGTCAGCGGCCACCAGCCAAGTATCGCGGAAGTGCCCCCCGTTGGGCACGGGTGCTTATGGGATCATTGCCGCTGTGTCTGGCACGCGTCGGCTGCATGTTCTCGACTGGATCGCCATCCTCCTGCTCGCCGCCGCCGCCGGGTGCATCGCGCTGGGCTGGCTGCCATTGTCTGACGCCGATACCGTCCTTACCCGCATTCTGCCGCTGCTGGCGTTTCTGGGCAGCGTGATCGTACTGGCCGAGCTGACCGCCGAGGCTGAGGTGTTCGACGTCCTGGCCGCCCGGGTGGCGGGCGCGGGCCGGGGCAACTACCTCCTGCTGTTCCTGTTGTGTGTGGCGTTGGCCGCGGTCACCACGATCACCCTCAACCTGGACACCACGGCTGTGCTGCTGACTCCGGTCATGCTGGCGCTGGCCCGCAAGGTGGGCATCGCGACACTGCCGCTGGCCGTCACCACGGTCTGGCTGGCCAACACGGCGAGCCTGTTGCTGCCGGTGTCGAATCTCACCAACCTGCTGGCGCTCAACCGCATCGGGCTGGACCCGGCCGCGTTCGCGGCCCGGATGTGGGCAGCCGAACTGACCTCGCTGGCGGTCACGATGTTGTTCCTGTGGCTGTTCTACTGGCGACGGGGCGAGCGCGGCGCCGACCGCTACGCCCCCCCGCCGCCGCACCGACCACGCGACCGAATGCTGTTCGGGGTGGCCGGGGTGGCCTGCCTGGCGTTCGTCGCGGCGATCCTGCTCCTGGACGCCCCGCTGTGGGTGGCCTCCGGAAGCTGTGCGGCGGTGGTGGTCGGGGCATTCCTGGTCCGCAGGCGGGCGGCACTACAGCCGGCCCTGCTGCCGTGGCGGCTGCTGGTCTTCGTCACCGGGCTGTTTTTGGTCATCGAGACGGTGAGCCGGCATGGCCTGTCCTCGGCCATGGTCACGCTGATCGGCCCGGACGGTGACACGACCGGCATGTACCGGGCGGCGGCGACCGGCGCCGGACTGTCCAACGTGGTCAACAACCTGCCCTCCTACGTCGCCGGTGAGGCGGTCATCCCCAGGGCCAACGGGAACCAGTTGCTCGCGCTGCTGGTGGGGACCAACGTCGGACCGGTGATCACGCCGTGGGCGTCGCTGGCCACGCTGCTGTGGTACGAACGCTGCCGTGCGCACGGAGTCGACGTCCCGCTGCGGAAGTTCGTGCTGACCGGAACCGGGCTGGCCGCCGCCGGTCTGACGGCCACGGTCGCCGTGCTGGCGCTGACCGGCTAGCTCAGTCGGCCCGCGCCAGCCCGGTCAGTGGCAGGGGCAGTGCACTGACCGCCGGCCGGATCTGGAACGCCGCCCGCACCAGCGCCAGCAGCTCGGGGATCCGGTCCGGGTGACCGGCCACGAAGCTGCGCTCGGCGGTCTCGGCGACCATGTCCTCGAACGGCCGGTCGTCCAGCGTCCGGATCGCCAGGCCGGCCTCGGCGGCGAGCAGGCTGCCGGCCGGCAGGTCCACCGCCTCGGCGTGGTAGCCGACGAAGCCGTCGATGTCCCCGCGCGCCAGCATGACCCAGCACAGCAGCGGTGCCCAGAGTTGGAGCAGCCGGTAGGAGTGCATCTCCAGCACCAGCTTCAGTGCCCGGGCGGTGTCGTCGGAGCGGGCCACCCCGTGTCCCTGCGTCCAGCCCAGGACCGGACCGTGCGGGGTGGGCCGCGACACCGGGCGCAGCCGGCCGTTCGGCCCGTCGGCACCCGCCCCGAGCACGGCCGACCAGGTCTGCTCGGTGATCGGGTCGTGCACGACACCGAGCACCGGCTGGCCCCGGTCGCACAGGGCCAGCCCGACCACGTAGGTCGACAGCCCCACGGCCACGTTGTTCGTACCGTCGAGCGGATCCACCAGCCACGTCCAGGCGCTGTCCGCCTCGTGCACCCCGGACTCCTCGGCGACGATGCGGTGCCCGGGGAACGCCGCCCGAAGTCGCCGCAGGATCAGCTCCTCGGCCGCCAGGTCAAGGGCGAGAACCACGTCCCCGGATCCCCCCTTCGGCCGGGCTCCGAGATGGCCGCGGGCACGCCCCCGCAGCAACGCACCGGCTTCGTGGGCCACGTCAACGGCGAGCCGCCTGGCCTGGTGCAGGTCAACTCCACTGCCGTCCACTACCTCACCCCTCCCGGGCATCCCGGCCGGCCAGCCGGCGCAGCACCATCCGCGCGGCATCGGCCGTCTCCCCGGCGCCGCAGCGCTGCCGGAGCACCCGGTGGGTCGGCGTGTCCAGCGGACCGAGGGAGAGGTCAATCGCCGACCGCCGCGAGCGCCCCAGCACCACCGTGGCCGCCCCCCGGCCGTCCTCGATCACGCTGGCGTGGAACCGCCCGGTGGGCACCCGGTAGGTGCCGCCGGGTCCGGCCGCGCAGTGCCGAGCGGTCAGGTAGCGCACCCGGCGCGGGGTGGCCCGGATCTCGTCGATGTCGCCGTGGCTGTGGATCTCGAAGACCCGGTGCGTGGCCGCGACCGCGTCGTCGGCGACGTGCAGCAGCGTGTTGCCCACCCGGCCGTACAGCACGAAACTCACCAGGTCCCAACTGTGCGAGTGCACCTCCGACGTGGTGGCGTGGGCACGCGCCAACGCCGGAGACCAGACGTGCACGCACACGCCGTACTCGCCGTCCCGGTGGACCGGCAGGCACAGGAAGCCCAGCGGATGGCGCGCCGCGTACAGTTCCCGGCGCCCGTCGGCGATCTCGGCGAGCGTGTCCCGGCAGATGGTCGGCACGACGCGGGCCGCCTCGCCCGCCCGGATGGCCTCGTCTACTGCGTCGTAGTTCACGGGTCGTACCTGTTCTCCGCGTGCAGGGTCCGGTCGATCACGTCGGACACGTCGCGGTCACTGAACGAGTTGGGCAGTGGCATGTTCAGCCCGACGAAGAGCTTGCGCACCTCGTCGACGGTCGGCACGTCGCTGAGTTCGAGGTGCCGCACGTCGTCGAGCGGTACCGGCCGGGCCTGCTCGAAACTTTTGCGCAGCTCGGTGTGGAAGTACTCGTAGAGCAGTTTGCCGCGCTCCACGAGCAGCGCTGGCTTGCGCGGATCCTCCTGGGTGACGAGCAGGCCGGACCCGGACAGGTCCCAGCGCAGCGTGGGCATCACCTGGGACAACCCGATCCCGACGTCCAGCAGCTCGTAGCGCTGCCGGTACCAGCAGCAGGCCACGACCGTCGCGTACGACTCCCGCTGAGTGCGCTCCAGGGTCCAGTCCCGCTCGGTGGCCAGCGAGTGCCGGAACCGCGCGTAGCTGGCGCATACCTCCTCGTTGGTCGGATCGATGATCTCCAGTCGCACCAGCAATCCGCGCCGGTCCCGGCGGGAGTTGGTCACGCAACCCGGCAGCGTCTTGGCACGGATGTAGGTGCCGGTACCACCGCGGAACACCCACCGATCGGTGGTCCGGCGGGCGTCGGCCAGCGCGGCGGTCACCTCTGGCCAGGTCAGGGTCCGCACCATCGACATGTCGTTGAGGACTCGACCGACCTCCGCGACGGCCTCTCCGAGTGAAACCACCGTCGGCGGGACGTCACCGACCCGGCGCAGATCCTCGCGCAGCCTCTCCTCGTTCTCGTCCGTGCGGTTGCGGTCGCGTAAAACCGACACGGCCAGCACTCCGAGGACGAGCAGGATGCCGCTGCTCATGGTGCTCTGCGGGATGTCGGAGAAGACGTCGAGCCCGGCGATCACGGCCGCGATGATGATCGCGATGACCCCGTCGATGTTGTGACCGGCCCACGCCGTCAGTCGCTTCATGAACGTGCGTCCCCGATCCAGCGTTTGCCCTGATAGTAACCAGGCAGTCGCGCTGCGGCTACCGTCCGACCGGTCGGACGTCGTGCTGTTCGCCGCCGTGGGTCGCCGCACCCGCGGAGCCGACGGGCCCTCCACCGGCCAGCGTGAACCCGCCGTACCGCGTGGTGCAGGTGCCGTTGCCGGCCATGCCGTGCACGGCCAGGTCGACGAGCACGCCACTGAACGCGTCCGGGCCGGGCAGGTCGGCCAGGCTCGGCGGCGCTCCGTCGGCCGGCCATGCCAACGTCACGTGCGGGCGGAAACGGTCGCCGATCTCGTCGTACCCGTAGTCGAGAAGCTGGCGCAGCCGGTCACCGTCCGGTTCCTCCCGGCGCAGGCGTTCGACCAGTCCGGCGAGCGGCTCACCGGCCGGATCGACCTCGCGCAGCCGGCCCCGGCGCAGCGGCTCGGCCGCGGTGACCACGGCGTGCTGGAGCGCGTGCCACGGGTCGGACCGGTGGTAGTGCAGTTCCGGCGCGCCCTGGGGGTTGGGCCGGTACTCGTGCCCGGACGCCACGATCGGCGCGACCGTGCCGGCCACCGCGCGCACCGCGGTGAGCAGTTCGTCGATCTCGGCCCGCTCCACCGACAGCATGAACAGCGACACGTGCGGCTCGCACCCGTCCTGTGACGGATCGCCGGGATACGGACGGCCGAGTTGGAACCGGGACGGGTGACCCGCCAGCCGCATCCGCTCCACCAGCACCGCGCTGAGGTTGGTCGCCTCAGCCCTGAGGGCATCGGGAAGGTCCAAGACGACGTCGACCACGACTAATGGCACCCGTGCATGCTATCGGTCCAGACCGGTCGGCACATCGTCGAGGCACCGTCCGGAGTAGGGGGCTCGGGGCGGTCGGCGGCTCGGCGTCCGGGTGGTCCGTCGGGGTGACTCGGCGTCGGGGTCAGGATTCGGTCGGGTCCCGGCCGTCGTCCAGGGCGTCCCACAGTTCGGCGTTGGACCGGCCGCTGGTCGAGACACCCGCCGGGGCCGGGCCCGGGCGCGCGGCGGGGGCGTCGTAGCGGCCGGACATGCCCGGCCAGCTCCTGCCCCGCCAGGCGGCCAGCCCGCCGCCGACGGCGAGTCCCAGCCCGCCGGCCGCGGCGAGCAGCGGCCACAGCGGGTGCGCCCCGGTCGACACCGGCTCGTGTCGGCCCAGCCCCACGGCCCGGCCGCGCGCCTCGACCAGGTCGAGCGCGAACTGCCGGGAGGGGGCGGCCAGGTGCGGCAGCGACCGGGCCACCACGGCCAGGCCGGCCAGCACGAGGACCCCCCCGAGCACCAGCCGGCCAGCTCGGCGGGTGGCCAGCAGCCCGACCACGCCGGCCAGCCCGACCACGGCCAGCGCGGGCACGAGTGGTTCCACCGTGCCGCCCGACCCGGTGAGCCGGATCGGCGGGAGCGGGCTGGCGCGGGAGACGGTGATGCTGACCCAGTCCTGGCTACCGGCGAGCAGGGCCAGCCCCGCGCCGGCCGCGCAGGACACCAGCGCGACCACCATCTGCCGCCGCGCGCCGCCCGGCATCGGTGTGGTCACCACCCCGGCCGGCCGGCGGAGGCCAGCCCGGCCACGGTGGTGGTCACCGGACCGGCGCGGTGTCAGGCGTGCCCACCACGGCGTCCAGCGGGTCGGCGTCGAAGCAGGTGCGGTCGCCGGTGTGGCAGGCGGCGCCGACCTGGTCCACCCGGACCAGCACGGTATCGCCGTCGCAGTCCAGGGCCACCGACCTCACCCACTGCTGGTGGCCGGAGGTGTCACCCTTGACCCAGTACTCACGCCGGCTACGGGACCAGTAGGTGCACCGACCGGTGGTCAGGGTGCGGTGCAGCGCCTCGTCGTCCATCCAGCCGACCATGAGTACCTCGCCGGTGTCATGCTGCTGAGCCACCGCCGGGAACAGGCCGTCGGCGTCACGCTTGAGCCGGGCGGCGATGGCGGGGGCGAGTTCGGACGAGCGTGTCATGGACATATTGTGCCGACCACTCGTCGCCGGCACCACGTCCGGGGTCGACACCCGGCCACGACCGCCCGGACGACGTTTGGGTGTGGTGGTGCGGTGCGGTAGCGGTGCCGCACCGCCGGTCAGTAGCCGGGAGGGCGCGGCGCGTTGCGCTGGCAGTACCGGGCCGAGGAGGACAGCAGGAACAGGACCGCCGCCGCGGCGCACGATCCGGTGAACAGCAGCGCGGACACCGTCGCGGCGCCGTTGCCGTCGCCGACCGCGCGCAGCAACCCGATCAGCGGCAGGACCCCGAAGACGATCTGCACCACCGCGCTGGCGATCCGGCACCCGTTGACCCGGCGGAGCGCCAGCACCGCCAGGGTGATCATCGCGCCGGCCACCAGCATGGTCACCACGCCGCCCCCGATCAGGACGCCCCGGGCGCCGGACTCGGTCTCGGAGTCCAGTTGGGTGGTGTCGAAGAAGCTCCCCACGTCCCGCGCCTCGACCACCAGCACGATCCCGACCACCAGCCAGAATGTGGACTGGACCAGTTGGATCACCGCTGCGGTGATCGTGGTGACCCCAGATGCCGGGGGGCCGGCAGCATATGACTGGTACGGGCCGTAGGGCTGGTACCCCGGGTATGCCGGGCTGGCCGACGGGGGTCCCCCGGCGTACGCCGGAGGACCGTACTGATTCGCCGAACCGCCGGGGTAGGAGCCGTAGCCGGGGTAGGGCGGCGGGTATCCCGGGCCGGCAGGGTTGCCCGGGCTGCCGGGGTACGTCGGGTAGGTCGGTGGCAGCGCCTGGGTGGGCTGCGGTCCGTCGGCGGGCTGCGCCGGCTGCGGCTCCGGGGCGGGTGGCTGCTAGCCCGGCGGCTCCCACGGCTGTGACATGACTGCTCCTCGCATACGGATGTAGCGGACAGTACCCGTTCTGTCCGTTCGATCGCCGTCGTGCTTGTGGATAAGGGATCCCAGGCGCTACCGTAACAATTCTACAGGTGTGGATTTCAGGAGGCGCGATGACGGCCGACCTGGCTGCCCAGGCAGCCCTGACGGTGCGCGGGCTGAGGGTCCGGCGGGGTGGACGTCCGGTTCTGCACGGGTTGGACTTCACCGTGCCGCGGGGCTCGGTCACCGGGCTGCTCGGTCCGAGCGGCAGCGGGAAGACCACGGTGATGCGATGCGTGGTCGGCGTGCAGGCGAACGTGTCCGGGACGGTGCGGGTGCTGGGCATACCGGCCGGGACGCCGGCACTGCGGCGGCGGATCGGGTACGTCACCCAGGCGCCGTCGGTCTACGGCGACCTCACCGTCGGTGACAACGTCCGCTACTTCGCGGCGCTGCGCGGGTCCGGTGCCGCCGCGGTCGGCACGGTCCTGGGCGACGTCGGCCTGACCGATCGGAGCGGCTCGCTGGTGCGTAACCTCTCCGGCGGCCAGCAGGCCCGGGTCTCGCTCGCCTGCGCGTTGCTGGGACCCCCCGAGGTGCTGGTGCTCGACGAGCCCACGGTCGGCCTGGATCCGGTGCTGCGCCGGGACCTGTGGGCACTGTTCGGCGAGCTGGCGGGACGGGGAACCACGCTGCTGGTGTCCAGTCACGTGATGGACGAGGCCGGGCACTGCGAGCGGCTGCTCCTGTTGCGGTCCGGACGCCTGGTCGCCGACGACACCCCGGGGGTGCTCCGGCAACGCACCGGCACCGAGGATCTGGCCGAGGCGTTCCTGCGCCTGGTCGAACGCACCGACCCGAGCCCGGTCGTGACCGGTACGGATCATCGGTGGGAAGCGTGAGCACCAGGGCGATGCTGGCCACGGCGTGGCGGGTGCTGCGCCAGCTCGGGCACGACCCCCGCACGGTCGTGATGCTGATGGTGGCGCCGTGCGTGCTGCTGACCCTGTTCCGGTACGTCTTCGACGCCTCACCGCAGGTGTTCGACCGGGTCGGGCTGCCGATGCTGGGGATCTTCCCGCTGATCGTGATGTTCCTGGTCACCTCGGTGGCGATGGTCCGGGAACGCACCAGCGGAACGCTGGAACGGCTGCTGACCACGCCGATGGGCAAGCTCGACCTGCTGGCCGGCTACGCGCTGGCGTTCGGCGCGGTGGCCCTGGTGCAGGCCAGCGTCGCCTCGGCGGTGGCCCTCGGGCCGCTCGGCCTGGACGTGGCCGGCGGGGTCGGCACCGTGCTGGTACTGGCCGTGATCAACGCGCTGCTGGGCATGGCGCTGGGACTGTTCCTGTCCGCGTTCGCGACCACCGAGTTCCAGGCCGTGCAGTTCATGCCGGCGTTCCTGCTGCCCCAGGTGCTGCTCTGCGGCCTGCTCACCCCCCGAGACCAGATGGTGGGCTGGTTGCACGGGATCAGCGACGTGATGCCGCTGTCCTACGCGGTGGACGCGCTGAACGGCGCCGGATCGTCGGCCACGGTGAGCGGGGAGATGGTCCGCAACGGGTTGATCGTGGCCGGCTGCGCCCTGCTGGCGCTCGCCGCCGGGGCGGCCACCCTGCGCCGCCGCAGCGGGTGAGCCCGACCGGCGGGGGGCGCGGCGCCGGCCGCCCGGCTCGCCGGCCCGGGCGCCCGCCCGGTTCGGGGAACACCCGCGAGGCGGTACTGGCCGCGGCCCGGGCGGTGTTCGCCGAGCGGGGCTTTGACGGCGCCTCGCTGCGCGTGATCGCCTCGGCCGCGGGGGTGGATCCGGGCATGGTCCGGCACTTCTTCGGCGACAAGGAAGGGCTGTTCCGGGCCGCGTCGCGGATCCCGTTCGACCCGGCCGAGGCCATCCCGTCACTGCTGGCGGCCGGCCTGGACGGGCTGGGCGAGCGGATCGTCCGGTTCTTCGTGTCCGCATGGGAGGCCGGGCCGGCGCCGTTCGCCGCGATGCTGCGCGGGGCGACCAGCCACGAGCGGTCCGCGGCCATGCTGCGGGAGTTCGTCACCCACGCCGTGGTCGGGCGGGTCGCCGCGGCGCTGGACCGCCCGAATCCGGCGTTGCGGGCGGCCCTGGTCGGCAGCCAACTGGTCGGGCTGGGCATGGTGCGCTACATCCTGCGGGTCGAACCGCTGGCCTCGGTGCCGGCCGACACCGTGGTCGCCGCGCTCGGCCCGACCGTTCAGCGCTACCTCACCGGCGACCTGGACTGACCGCTCCGGCCACCCACACCCTCGCGGCAGCTAGCGGCGTTGCTGGGCGGCCCAGGACGCGTACAGCCGGGCGTAGGGGCCGGGTTCGGCGACCAGGGTGTCGTGCGGGCCGCGCTGGGCGATCCGACCGTCGTCGACCACGATCACCTCGTCGGCCGACTCGGCGGTGGACAGCCGGTGTGCGATGGTGATCGCGGTGCGGCCCCGGGTGAGCGACCGCAACGCCCCGGCCAGCCGTACCTCGGTGGCCGGATCGACCGCCGAGGTGGCCTCGTCCAGCACCAGCAGGTCCGGATCCGCCAGGTAGGCCCGCGCGACCGCCACCAGTTGGCGTTCACCGGCCGACAGCGATCCGCCCCGCTCCCCCACCGGGGTGGCCACACCCCGTGGCAGACCACCGAGCCAGTCGGCCAGGCCGAGCGACTCGAACGCGTCGGCCACCTCGGTGTCGGTGGCGTCCGGCCGGCCGTAGCGGACGTTGTCGGCGATGGTGGCGTCGAACAGGAAGCCGTCCTGCGGCACCATCACCACCCGCTGGCGCAGC
>DASULA010000387.1:0-3486 GCA_036278435.1 Mycobacteriales bacterium
GCCGGCGGAATCGCTGCGGGCCAGCAGCCAGATCCCGCCGGTGTTGCCCGGCCGCACTTGCGCGGGTAGCGCGGCCAGTGCCAGGTCCAGCACCGTGACGTGGTCGGCGGCGGTATTGGAGCCGGCGTTACCTGGGCGTAGCAGCCCGGCCAGGGCTTCTCCACCGCCGATGTCGGGCCGGTCCAGGTAGACCAACAACGGGTGGAAGCCGTAGGTGTGTTTCCAGGTCGCCGCGGCGTTCTGCTTATCCGAGTGCGCCAGGCTGATCGTGGCGTCGAAGTCCACGATCAGCATCCGGCCAGCAAACAACCGTGGCCCGCCGCCGGCGGCCCACACCCTGGCCCGCGCTGCGGCCCGAGCCGAACGCAGCCGCTGCAGGTGCGCGGCGTCGACTCGCTGCACCACCCGCCAGGCAGTGGCATCCGAGGCCACCGGGCCGAACAGCTTGACCTGATCACGTAACCCGGCAAGGTGCGCCAACGCGTCCCCACCGTCGGCGATGGTCACCGCCAGATCCCGCAGCACCGCCCCCGGCAGATGCGCGGTCGGTAGCGCCCGATAGGTATCCAGCAGCGCCGCCGTCCACGCCCTGGTCACGCCCGACGCGTCGGCGACCTCCCGCAGTAACAGGCACCCAGCCCGCGACACCAACCCGACACCATCGGCACTGACCTTGACCCGCCTGAACCACCCGTTATCCTTCACCTGCGGAGTGCCTCTCTGGGTACGGGTACTGGACCTTCGACAAGCCCAAGTTTCCCTTATACCTGGGCGTTTCACGATCTTGCTGTCAAGTGTCGCGTGTGGACAGTGAAAAGTGCCTCTGATCTGGGAGAATCTGGGTGTCGAAGACCAGATGAGACCCGCGTCGAGAGGCACTTTTCGCGTGAACGACTTTACCGCATGGTCCAAGGGGTTGAGTGTCACTGCTGACGGCGACACGGTGATCCCGCACGCGGGGGCGGCCGCGTTGCGGCTGACCGCCGACCGGACCGGGCTGACCACGGCCCTGTCGCGGGTGCTGCACCGGGATGGGTTCACCCCGGGTCATGACCGGGGCCGGGTGCTGACCGACACCGCGGTGATGATGGCCGACGGTGGGAACACCGTCCGCGGCATCGACGTGCTGCGTCACCAGCGTGGCCTGTTCGGTGAGGTGGCCTCCCCGGCCACGGTGTCGCGCGCGCTGGCCGAGGTCGACCAGCGGGCCCTGCAGCGGGTGGATGCCGCCCGCGCGCAGGTACGCGCCCGGGTGTGGGACCTGATCGTCGCGCGGCACGGGCGCATCCCGCCGGCCCGTGTACCCACCGGTGACCTCGGTGACCAGATCGTGCTGCGTATCGACGCGCACTTCATCGACGTGTACTCCCGTAAGGAACAGGCCGGGCGGCTACGCGGCCGGTACGGGCTGCACCCGATGGCGGTGATGTGTGACAACACCGACGAGTGCCTGGCCGACCAGCTACGCGCCGGCGCCTCCGGGGCCAACGACGCTGATGATCACATCGCGCTGCTGACCCGGGCCATCAACCAGGTTCCCGAGCCCTGGCGGCGCAACCTGCTCATCACCGCCGACGGTGCCGGCGCCACCCACAAACTGCTGAACTGGCTCACCAACCTCAACCGGGAAGCCGACGGCGACGATCCCGGGATGCGGGTGGAGTACACCGTGGGCTGGCCGGTGGACAAGCACACCGGCCGGGCCATCGCGATGCTGCCGGCCGGGGCGTGGACCCCGATGCTCGCCGCCGATGGTCTGCCCGGCACTCCGGCCACCCTGGACGGCACCTCCGGGCCGCACACCGTCGGTGAAGTCGCCGAGATCACCCACCTGCTGGCACACCTGCTGCGGCACTGGCCACCCGGGCTGCGGGTGTTCGTGCGGCGGGTCAAACCGCTGCGGGATACCACCCCCAAGCCGCTGCCCGGCACCGGACAACTCGAACTGGACCTCCAGCAACAGGCCGCCGGCTGGCGCTACGAAGCCTTCGCCGCCAACGCCAAGCCGACCCAGCCCGACGAGAACCCGGAGCAGGTCACCGCCTGGCTGGACGGCCGCCACCGGGTCCACGCCCGCGTGGAAGACCACTTCCGGGTCGGCAACGACACCGGCGCCGACCGGCTACCCTCGCAACGCTTCGCGGTCAACGCCGTCTGGCACCGCACCCACGCCATCGCCTGCGACCTGATCGCCTGGCTACGCCTGCTCGGCTGCGACGACGCCGTGGCCCGCACCGAACCAGCCACCCTGCAGTACCGCATCTTCCACACCCCGGCCACCCTCACCCACGGCGGCCGGCGACGCCGGCTCAACTTCCCACCCCACTGGCCCTGGACCGGCCACCTCCAGGCAATCTTCCAACGCCTGCTCGCCCTACCAGCCCCGACCTGACAACCCGCACCACCCGTCGCACCCGACAGCACCACAACCCCGCCTGGAGAACGGCGCCCACCGAGGCGACACCCGGCACCACAGGCACCCCACGAACCGGAAACCAACCCCGTGCCCAGCCAAGCATCAACGTGCATCAACGCCATCAAGATCTTGAAACGCCGAGGTATAGGTGACCGGGCCGAGCAGGTCGGCGGCCCGGCCGCGCCACAGCTGCGGCCGCACCGAGTTGATCGCGTCCATCAACGCCGTCACGTCGTGCGCGCCGAAGCGGCGCAGGAAATCCCCCGCCGTGGTCGGGTCCGGGATCAGCTCCGCACCCAGCGCGTTCATGTACGCCACGTCATGACGCAGCCTCTCAATGTCTTCCAAGCGGTGGCCGCCGGTCAGCACGTTGTAAGCCAGGTTGAGCACGTGGTCGGACTCGTGGTACGGCAGGTGGATCTTCAACAGTTCGACCTGCTCGTTGATCGCGGTCACCAAGCCGAGCTTGTTCACCAGCCGGTGCATCGCCGCCACACCACCGTACGGGGTCACATCCAGGTAGTCACCCACCTCGTAGGTGATCTTCCCGGTGGTCAGCATCGGCGTCGGCTGCTCGGCCCACCGCCCAGCCAGCCGGTGCCGCGCCGCCACCCGACTCCGACGGCGTGCCGCGTTCCGCCGACTCTGATCCCGGGTTATCCTCTTCACCACAAGGGTCTTTCCTTCTGGGCTGCGTTGGAGTCGCAAACCCAGGCAGGATAAGACCCTTGACCTATCTACAGCCGGATCTACCCACCCGACACGCTTACTGAAGGTTTAGTGCGCTACTGCGGCCGATATCGGCTGCGGCCCGCTTCACCGGGGCAGGTACCAAATGGATCAAGCGCATGGGTGGTGAAATTCCACCAGAACCGGTGTCCGAGGGGGGAACGCACTATAAGTGCGCATGCGTTGATACTACAGGGTTTACGGGCCGTGCAGGAACCCGGCGGGTCGGAAAATCATCCGATCGAGACACCGTGGGCGGAACCATCCCGCCACGGCCGCTCCATCATGGACGGACATGGATGCGGTCCGCGGTGTGAGGCAGCTGGGGTTGTTCATAGTCG